>CAZDEO010000019.1:0-72426 GCA_964504445.1 uncultured Anaerolinea sp.
CGGGTGGGGTAACGGGGTTAGTGGTGAATACGGCCGTGGTCCCCGCCGGGTTGCCAGACGCGCTTAAGGTCACCGGGTCACTGAAGCCCTGACTGGTGCCAACCGTCACGCCATAGAGCGCATCGGTACCTACACATATGTCCTGAGAAGGCGGTTCAGCTGAGAGCGTAAAATCAGTAGAACCACACGCATCAAAGCGGAAAGCACTAATCCACGTACTCCACTGGCTGGCGCCATTCCATTCACCAGTAAACCAGAAAGTACAGTCATCAATCGGATCAATAGCCATAGCCGAGTAATCGCCATATCGGTTGCTGCCATTAACGCCTGAACCATTTACCAGGGTATACTCGCCCTGGGGCATCGTTCCTAAGGGATCAGATTCCAGGCGGCCTGTATACCGGATAGAGGGGTAAATGGTCTGGCTAGATACGTTGTAAGCCAGGGCAATGTTACCAGAGCCATCCATGGCAATGCCGCCCATCCAACGATTGTCATTGGTTGTGGGGGCATACGTGCCTTCCTGGTACAGCGTCCAGGGGCCAGCGCCGGTCTTGCGTAGTTCAAACCAGCGAATACCGCCAATATTGTTGCCAATATCGGTGACAAAGTTGCCCACCAATACCTCATGGGAACCGAAGTTGCGGTAACCCAGGCGGTTCATGATCACCTCACGCAGCGGGTCTAGAGAGCTGGTAGAGCCTTGCGCCACTCCTGGCATACCCATGCAGTAAAAGGAAGTCAGGCCACAGAGAGTGGAGTCAAATTCGGCCGTGACAATGTCGGCAATTTTGATGAACGTCGAATTAGCTGGGGTAGTCCAGTTAACAGAAAAAGCCCAAATTTCTAGAAGATCATTGGTTGGATAACCCGGCACACTGTGGGCCTCAGTGTCTACGTGCCGCATAATATAGTTGGCGGAGCCAGCAGGCGGGGGCATCATGCCGTCCAGGTCAGCCGGGGTCAAGGCCTCGAAGCCAAAGCCGGCCAATCCTGGCGCTGTGAAGCGCTGGGCGGTAGCCGGTGAGCCTGCCAGCATGGCGGCGCGGTTCAGGGCATAAATTGCTGGGCTGCTCTCGTTGGTGGTAGCGTAGTACGCATCGGGCCATACGCCATATTTGGGGTAGTCGGGGAAGCTGGGCGTATTGAATTGATAGGAATAATATGCACCGGTGGGGTCTGGCGTTTGCGAGACGTAGGTGCACAGGGAGTTGCCCGGGCCAAATTCGCTGAGGAACCAGCGGTCGGCTAACTGATCATACAGAACGATAGGGTCGCCGTTTTCGGTGGCACAGCCACCCAAAGCCGAAAGGGAAAAGGTGGGAATGACCAAATTGCCTGTGGTTTTGTCAAAAATGGCCACGCGGGTGGCGTTGATCATTTGAATGTAATGGTCTTTGCCTACATCGCCTACCGTATCGGGCGGATTAAGAAAGGTGTATCCTTGACCCTCGAAATTGAATATGGGCGTATCAAAGCCATCAATTTGGGCGGCGGGCGCAGCTTCTTGCAAAGCCAATAGGGGATCGGGGCCGTTGGGCGGGTCGAAGTCGGTATCTGGCTGCGGCCCAAAATTCATGCGCGGATTGATCTCGCGGTCTAAAGTGGGCAGCACTTCGCTGGGCGGCAGGTCGCGGGCAGCCAGGGTAAAGACGGGATTTACTGGTTCGCTCACCCAGTGGGCGTCGTCCGGAGAATCTGGCGTGTCGTTGGGGGCTAACAAGTTTATGCCATCTGGACCACGCTGGCCCATTTGTTGCGCCGTGCCAGGTAAATCGGATGGCATGGAGATGACGATACCCAAAAGGGTTAGGAGCAGGACCGCTCCAAAGAGTTTACGCATGTGTTTCATATGTCCTCCTGTGACATAGAATGAGACGGGCTGCCAGCGGCAACCCTGGCGTCAGACGCCTTATGGTGTGCTACTCTGAAAATATTGGGTTGTGCGCTGCACGGCCGTTGCTGCTGCCTCGGCTACCGATACCTGGCCAAAAAAAGCCTGCTCAATATCCTGGCTGGCTGTATCTTCGATGACAGGCCAGTTGGCCGTTACCGGCACCGTGCGCACTGTGGCAATGGTGTCTAAAAATACATAACTGCGGGCGGGCGCTGCTTCTAGATCCAAAAATGCGGCTGACTCAGCGACCGTGCGCAGCGAGGGAACGGTGCGCCCAGTCCGGGCTACCAATTCCTGACCAATAGTGGAGTTGGCAAACTCGATAAATTGCCAGGCAGCCTCCTTTTCCTTGCTTGTAGCAGACAGACAATAGCCGTCGCTGTGCAAGATACCAGCTTGCTGGACACCGCGTGGCAAGGGCGCGACATCCCACACAAAATCGGTAATCGTCCGGTAAGTGGGGACGCCACGGCGGCTGTTAAAGTACATCGCCAGGGTCCCATTGAGAAAACGACTTTCGTTGCCTTCAGCGCTTTGGGCCACAGCATCGGGCACAACGCCATGCACTGTTTGTAGTTCAACAAACCATTGCATGCCCACCTGGGCTGCCGGGCTATCCAGGGTTAGCCGCGTGGGGTTCTGCAGATCGTCCACCAGTTCGCCGCCAGCTTGCCAGATGAAGGGAGCCAGTCGGTTTAGGGACGGTTCAATGCCTGCGCCATATTGGTCAGGACGGCCGTTGCCATCCACATCGATGGTCAAGCGCTGCGCTGCCAACAAAAAATCTCCCCACGTCCAATCATCCGCCGGATAAGGCACACCGGCAGCGTCAAATAAATCCTGATTATAGTAAACAACCAGACTGGACATATTCTGCGGTACACACCATAACTCATCGGCAAAGCGAAAAGCTTCAATAACCGGCGCATAAAAATCCGCTTCATTGAGCAAAGCGCTCTCCGCTAAATAATCCCCTACAGGGTGCAAGCCACCCTGCTCAGCAAACGTGGCAAAGCGACGATAATTCAACAACATGACGTCTGGCGCAGCCCCCGCCGAAAAATCAGCGGCCAATCGCCGCCGGTATTCAGCCTGATCCGGCACGTAACGCAGCTCTACCCGCACATCCGCTTGGGCCTCATGAAAAGCGGCAACCAAACTCTCATAAGCTGCCAACTCTTCCGGTCCGCCAAAAATCATGAAGGATACCAACGGTGTGTCATTGGGCCGGCAACCCATCCAGGCCAGACTCGTCAACAAAAGTAACAAGAATTTCAGGTGCAAAGTGCCAATCCTCATTTCCTATCCTTTATCCAATAGATCCGACAGCGCTTTATTGCTTAAAAACAATGGCTGCAAAAGCAAAAAGAGCAGCACCATCGGTAGGGTCACCACCACGGCGCCGGCCATCAACAACGACCAGTTTGTGGCGTCCAACTGCTTGAGAATTTGCAGGCCAACTGGTAACGTATAAGTGGCGGGGCGATATAAATACACCACCGGATTGGTAAAATCGTTCCAATAAAGCGCAAAAGATAGCACCAACACGGCCGCGATTGTGGGGCGTGCCAGAGGCATGGCTATCTTGCGCCACGCAGTCCAGGCATCTGCACCTTCAACCCGCGCCGCTTCATAAAATTCATTCGGGTGGCGCTGAAAAGTCCAATAGAAAAGCAGCACCAACAGGGGACTGCCCGCGGCAAAAGATGGCAGCACCAACGACCAAATGGAGGTGAGCAGACCCAGCCAGCGCAGCAATTGGTACCGAAACAGCCAGACAGCCGGCGCTGGAACCATCAAAAGGGCAATGGCTACAATCAACAGGCGTTTGCGCCATGGCCCTTGTAATTGGGATAATCCAAAACCAGCTAATGAGGAAGTTAACAAGGTCATCGGAACAGCCACCAACACAACCAGCAAAGAGTTGAGCGCATAACGCCCCATTGGTACCAGGCGAAAGATTTCAATATAGTTACTCCAGCGGGGATCGGTCGGCCACCATTCTACAGTATTGGGTGGCGGTAGGCCTATGGGTCGTAATGAAGCCACAATCATCCACCATAACGGCAAAATAAACAACAAAACAAAGCCCAATGACCCCGTGAAGTGAAGAACTTTGTAGAGTTTAGGCGGCATGACTACGCTCGTCGAGGCCTACCAGGTTGATAATGCCCACCACCAATATGCCCGTCAGAATGTAAGAAACTACCAGCAACGCCGCTGCCAGGCCAAAATCAAAGAAGTCAAAAGCCAGTTCATACAAAAGAAGGGGCACATAGGTCGTGGCGTAGTATGGTCCGCCATAGGTAATCACAAAGGATGCGATAAAGGTATTCTGTAAACTGACCACCAGATCGCGCAGGGTCAGCAGCAGCATCCAAGGAAGTAACAGGGGCAGCGTAATGCGCCCGAAGATGTAAAGCGGTTCCGCCCCATCTACGCGGGCTGCCTCATAGTAGGCTTTGGGAATGGACCTGAGTCCAACTAAAAGCACGACCAGGCCCTCACCAATGGTGAAGAGCGCCATGAAAACAAAAGCCATGCGGGTGGGGCCAGGCTCTACCAACCACTGCGGCTGGGGCAGGCCAAGCCAACCCAAAACCAGATTGAGGGGGCCAAAGAGTGGATTGAGTATCCACAGCCAGAGCAATGCGTAGGCTCCTTCAGGAATGATGGTGGGCAAATAGATGGCCGATCGCGCACTGCTAAAAAAGCGCCCCGCGCGCTGGAGCAGCAGGGCCATCCCTAAGGCGCCCAACAACCGCAATGGCACGGCAAGAAATAAAAACAACAGGGAGTTTCGCAATGAAAGCCGGGCCAGGGGCGAATCGAACAGGCGACGAAAGTTTTCCAGGCCAGCCCAGCGGGGTGGCTCAATGGCGTTATAGTGGGTGAAGGCGATGCCCATACTGACCAAGGCGGGCAAAGCCACCAGCAAGAGGGACCCTAGCAGAAAAGGGAGTATAAACAGCCAAATTTGGCCATTGTAGGTGGTGCATAACCAGGAAAACCACCGACGGTATGCAGGTAATGGAGCCATCGGATCTGCTGAGGGTGTTGGAGAATGCATAAATGGATGGTGGATGGTGGAACTTGCAACCTGCAATCAGGATGGCAAGTTTATAGATGGGCCGAATTGTACTGAGAAGCATGGATGGGGTCAAGGTTAGGGGGTTCATGCTGTGTGCTGAACAAACTATGGCTCTACCTGACGAACAAAAATTAGCTCCAGGCCTAAATCGCGAATGCGGTTGAGAATGGCGTGTAGGGCTGCCTGGTCTAGTGCCTGGCCTGTGATGACGGTGATGACGGTATCCTGCTCTAAAGTCGGGGTCACTGTCAGATCAGTAAACCAGCGGAACCAGCGTTCATCCAGGTGTCCTTTGATGCAGATTTGGTAGGTGTGGTTGTCCATGACGGCCTTTTCAGTGGGACAGATGGTTTTTTTTCGTCTCGGCTTTGGGCGCGAGAACCTCATGGGAAGATGCTTTATGGAGCGTTGGATGAGAGCGAAAGGTTATTGCTGCTCCCCAACCGAGGAGCAGCCCGCCTATGACCCCCACGGCCGTTCCCAAAAGCAAGCTCCCTAGACCACCCCGGAGAAAGCTGACCAGAAACAATTGTAGCACAAACTCCGGCACGACCGTTTCTCCCACAATTTGTACCGTACCAGGTTGGTAACAGGCTGCCAAAACCAGCAACAAGACAAGGATTAGAAAAAGAGACTTACTCAGGCGCTGCATGACGTCCTCCAGAAAACTATCATTGAATTTGCCCTCAGTATAGTTGGAAGACGGGAGTAGGTCGCCTATCAAAAGATAGGTCAAAGGTAGGTTGGGGGGCGGTGCGACAACCTGTAGTTTACGCGCAAAATCACCTAGCTAACCAACCCCAATTCACGGGCGCGGGCCGCCGCCTGAACGCGGCTGTTAACGCCCAGCTTCTGCAAAATATTATGCACATGCCACTTCGCCGTGCCCACGCTAATCACCAATTCTGCAGCAATTTCGCGATTAGATAGACCAGCGCAAATTAGATGCAAGACGTTGATTTCCTGCTCACTCAGCGGTTCCACCAACTGAGTTTGGTCAACTGAATCAGGTTCTTCCACCTCAGAAACCATATCCAACAGCTTGTTAACCCATTCTGGCGCAAAGGAGCGCGCTAGCGGCAGTAGCTTGATCAACGGTTTGCCCTCGTCCAAAAAGATGCGCGCATATCCTTCTGGCGCAGCCAAGTGAATGGCCTGTTCCAACCAGTTCAGCGCCGTATCCTTTTCACCCTCAGCGTTATGATACAAGCTCAACAACAGCATGGCTTCCAAGCAGGATTGCCAATGCCCGGTCTCCCTGGCCTGGCGCACAATCGGCTGCAAAATTTCGGGCAACTGCGCCAATTCACCCGCTGTCAGCAAAATATGGGCCAGCGTCAGCTCCTCAAATTCTGGAAAGGGGGCGGTGCGGGCCATTTGGTAGGTAACGGCCCACTCCCTTGCCGCTGCTGATTGCCCCAAGTAATGCTGGATGCGCACCAGATAAGCTGAGGCACGCAGAGACATGCGCGGCACGCCGTAAGCCTGGATAATTCCGTTAGCTTCCTGAGCGGCAGCCAGAGCGCCGGTTGTGTCTCCTTGGACTGCCCGCAGTCGCCCGGTAAACAGCAAGCCCCAGGTCAGATCATCCTGCAAACGGCCGTGCCGCGAAAGCGCCACACCCTTTTTCAAAAGCGTAGCGGCAGCAGGCAAATCATTACGCTCCAGAGCAATGCTGCCCAAAACAGACCACGCCAGCCCCAGCAGCGGAAGGTCATCCTCGCCAGCCAGGCGCACTGCTCGCTGGCACGTTGCTTCAGCCAGATGCAGTTGACCCTGGATGATTTGCAGCCGTGCCGCCGCACAGCAGGCATTAACCACCAAATACAACACACCAGCTTGTTGGGCTACATCACTGGCTCGCAAATAACATTGAATTGCCTGCGTCGTCTGTCCGGCGATACGGTACGCCTGCCCCAGGCTGGCCCATGCCCGGGCATGCGCCAAATGGTTTTCCGGATCCAGCCGCGCCTGGGCGGTGGTGATTTGGGAAATGGCCTGCTGCACATCACCCCGCACAGCAGCGATGGAACCCCGATACAAGGTTGCCAGGGCTAGCATTTGTGCCCTTTCTGGCGTCGCAGGTAGCTGTTGTAGGGATTTTTCCGCCTGGGTAATGCGTTCTTCCGCCAGACCCAGACGCCCCGAGGTAAACAAAACGCGAGAGGCGTCCAGACTTAGCTGCGGGCGGTTTTGCAAAGCGTGGGGTGGCAGCGCATTTAACCAGGTTGAGAACTGGGCGACATTGCCAATAGACCAGGTGGTACTTTGCTCCAGAGCACGTTGGATAACATCGGCGGCAAAGTCAGCATCGCCGCTGGATAGGGCGTAATGCACGGCATCGAAACGCAGGTTATTGGCCTCACACCAACGGGCTGCCCGACGGCGTAGTTGGGCTATCTCTTGCAGAGATAAATGACTGCGCAGGTAATCGGCAAAGAGGTGATGGTAGCGAAACCAGCGCCGCTCATCATCCAGGGGAACCAAGAAGAGATTGGCCTGTTCGAGTTGTTGTAAGATTTCCTGGCTGTCCACTCGCCCGGTGATGACCTGGCAAAGGGGTGCGTGAAACCGGTCGAGAACGGCCGTTTCCTGCAAAAAGCGGCGCATGCCGGCATCCTGCTGCCGCAACACCTCATCCACCAAATAATCTATGATGTAATGATGGCTGCCGCTAAAGGCCGTTATAAAATTGGTTATGTCGGTCTGGCAGGCATCATCATCTGGTATGTGGGCAAGGGCAATGGCGGCCAATTGCAGGCCGGCAATCCATCCTTCAGTACGTTCTTCCAGGGCATCAATGTTGGCCGCGGTCAACGCCAGACCCGTGGTTCGGTTCAGAAAGTCGGCCGCTTCATCCCGGCTGAAGCGTAAGTCAGCAGCGCGAATTTCGGTCATCTGGCCCCGAACCCGCCAGCGAGGCAGCGTCAGGGGCGGGTCTTCGCGGGTTATGAGTACCAAATGCAGGTTGGGCGGCGCGTGGTCCAACCAAAATTGCAGCGCGTCGTGAATGGCGGGCAGGTAGATTTTGTGATAATCATCCAATACCAGGGTCAGGAAACGGCCGTTAGCCGTCTGCACAATCTCATTAAGCAGCAACGTCATCAACCTTTGCGGTTCAGGCATTTCAGACGCTTTTTGTAAATATTCTTTGGTGGCCGTCAGCGCACAGCCCGCTTTTTTCAACGCCGCCAGCAGATATAGGAAAAAGCGCATGAAATCATTGTCTTCCTCATCCAGAGACAGCCAGCCCAAAGCGACCTGGCCCGTTTCCACCATGGCAGGAATCCAGGCGGCGACGAGGGTGGTTTTGCCATACCCGGCCGGAGCGGATATCAGAGTCAATTTCCCAGCTAACCCCGTCTGAAGCTTTTCCATAAGGCGCGGGCGAGAAATGAGCGACGGCCGTACAGGCGGTAAATGCAGTTTCGTTTGCAGAATAATCTCTTCCACACAGAAATTATAAGGGCAGATGGGAAAAGTGCGAAGGGGTCCATAGATTCCAGAGCCCACCTAATTGAGGGCCAGCGCAACCTGCCCCATCAAATCTCATTCTACAGGCATCAACGACAGGCTTAATGAAAGGATAGCTGTATAAAATTTTTGCACTGGGCGCCGTGCAAAATGATTGTGGCAAGGGTGATCATTCTATCTACTGGGCTGCTGCTATCACCGGATCTTACTTATTAGCTACCGTAATGCGCAGATAAACCAGCGAGAGGAGGAATAATTATGCAACACAAATTGCTGAGCGGTTTTGGAGCCGGAACTGTGGTTGGCCTGGGAATGAGCATTATCTTCGTTCCTGCCACTATCCTAGGGTGGCTGGGTTTTCTGGCGATTGGCGCCGCGTTTGGTCTGGCGGGCTTGTTGGTAGGCTGGATGGGTTGGCGGCGGGCTTGTCAAGACCGCCACGTGGCTTTACTTGGTTCTATCATTCCGTTAGCCAGTTTCTTGATGGTGGTGGATTCCCCGGCCCTTTCCTGGGCCATCCGCTTTTCAAATTGGGAGTTGGGGGGGTGGCTCGCGACCATTTGTCTCTGGTTTTTGATCAACCTCATGGGGGGGTGGTTGGCCGCAACGGCCGTCACCTGGCATTGACACAAAGGAAAACCGGAAACCCCATAATGAGCAAAGGCCATCTCTTTCGGGCAGTTTTGCTGATTTTCCTCATTTTAGCCGGCGTGGCCTTGCTGTATCTGGCCTGGTTTACGTATGCCATGCGCAATTTTGGCTTTGAAGGGCCGCCGCGAGTGCAGCAAATTGCCCTGGCTGATCTGAATGGCAACGGCCGTCTAGACGCCTACCTGGCCATTGCCCCCGATGGCGAGCCTTATATTCACGCCGATTACCTGCTGTGGAATGAGGGAAACGGCCGTTTCGTGGACAGCCAGCACGATTTTGGAGAATGGCCCACCTTTTCTGTGGCTACAGCAGACATCAACCATGACAGTCATCAAGATATCATCCTCAGCCAGAGTGGCTGGGTAGGGCTATTTGTCAATGACGGCCGTGGCGCTTTTCGTAAGCCCCCCTCCCCGCCCACCCCGGGAGACCAGCACGCTATTGCGCGGCTAAATGTGGCTTTGGCCGACCTGAATGGGGATGGTAGCCTGGATATTTTTGGCGCAGCCTGCTGTGGTGGGGCCATTGTCTCTCCCGATTTCGCGCCTCTTTATTCGCCGGATCAGGTTTGGCTAAATGTGGGCAACGGCCGTTTCCAGCACAACCAGCAGCTCGCCCAAACCGGCAGCAATGCCGTAGCCCTGGGTGACCTCAATGGCGACGGCACGGTAGACGCCTTCGTCGCTGCTGGGCCATCCACCATGAGCAATGGCAACAACATCCCCAATACCCCCAACACCGTCTGGCTCAATGATGGGCAAGGCCGCTTTGACGACAGCGGGCAGCGGCTGGGCAACGCAGAGAGCACGGCCGTTGCTTTGGGCGACTTAAACGGCAATGGATTTCTTGATGCCGTGGTCGGCCAGCGTGGCGCGGATGAAATTTGGTTCAACGATGGACAAGGTCAATATCGCCCCAGTGGGCAGCAGTTAGGCAACGACCTGACCCGCACCCTCTTTTTGGCCGACCTGGATGGAGACGGTGACCTGGATTTGCTGCTCGGTGGAGAAACTGGCGCGCAGGTGTGGCTCAATGATGGTCAGGGTCAGTTCCACCTGGGTCAAACCGGCATCGGCTACGGCCGTTATGAAGCCATCGCCCTGGGGGACGTAACGGGAGATGGTCTGGTAGATATTTTTGTAGCGGGGGTTGAGTCTTATGAGGTATGGCATGGGGCCAGAAACGGCCGTTTCACCGCCAGCCCACGCATTACCTACCGGAGCGAATGATGAAAAAAGATGATGAAAAAACAAGCCTGGACAAGACCGAAGAAGCCACCGGCTGCCTCTGGACTATCGCCTCACGCCTCACCGCTTTCTTACTGCCCGTTGGTCTGCTCATTCCCATTATCGCCGTGTTGATCATGGGCAGTTGTCTGGTGCTCTTTCTCCTAGCGGGCGACGATACCAAGCCCAGCGTCCACCAGGCCCACCTGACCGACCTGAACGAGGACGGGTACCTGGATGCCTTTCTGGTTTACCTCAACGAAGAACACCGGATGCTGATCAATGATGGCCACGGCCGTTTCATCCTGGAAAACACCCTCATGATGCGTAACTACCCGCTGGCTCTGGGCGATTTGCGCGGAGACGGGGAGTTAGAGGTACTCTTTAACCAAGACAACGGTCGGGAGGTGGTGCTGATGTGCGCCGAAGCGCCGACCGGTTATTCCTTAAGCGCTCCTCCCGTACCCGGCGTATCACAATCCTTTGCCGTGCAAAAAGCCCCCAGCAACGGCGTGCCCGGCACATTCATGGTGGGCTGTTGCGGCGGCTCAACCTTTCTAAACAATGGCTACCGCTTTCCCAACAGCGCCCCTTGCCTCAGCCAGCAGGGTGCTGACGCAGCTGCCCTGGCGGACCTGAATGGTGACGGCACCACGGACGTTTTTCTGGCCAACGGCTGGATTGGAACCGTTGGCACCGATGGCGCGGAAAAGCGCCAACGGCCCAATGAGGTCTGGTTCAATGACGGGCAGGGCAATTTTAGCAACAGCGGGCAGCAATTAGGCCAGGCAGAGAGCCTGACCGTGGTAATGGGGGACCTCAATGGGGATGGCTTTCCGGACGCGGTCGTCGGCAACCGCCGCGCCGACGAAATCTGGCTAAACGATGGCCAGGGCTATTTCACCAACAGCGGGCAGCGTTTGGGCAACAGTGCCACCCATACCCTGTTCTTAGCAGACCTGGACGAGGACGGCGACCTGGATTTGTTTACCGTGGGCGCCACCAGCGGTCGCGTGTGGCTCAATGATGGTGCGGGGCAATTTGGCAGGGGGCAGCGCCTACGTTACGGTCGTACCGCAGCCGTGGCCCTGGGTGACGTAACGGGGGACGGTCAGGCAGACGTGTTGGTGGCCGACGTGCATCAATATCAGGTGTGGCGCGGCGAGGGTAACGGCCGTTTTGCCCGATTAACACCCAGCCAGCAAGCCTACACCCGATAGCTTCACCGGCCCCAAGCCAGGCGTCCTGTAGGTGCGCACGTAAGCCAAAATTTCATGAACGTATGTAAGAAACCAGAAAAATAGGTGGTCTGAATGGTACTTTGCCCTTGACACAGCCTGTTGGTAGCAAAACCAACAACCGCTAGGCCTATGCGTATTGGTCTGTCCGCACACCATTGCGCGAAATTGAGGAAATACCATGTCCGGTCATTTGTTCCTGAAAATCATCACCTGGGTAGCCCTGGCAGGGGGAATGGTTGCCTGTGCCACGCCTGGCGTTGAAACCCCAATCGAACTGCCGGCAGCCACGGCACAGCCTACCGAGACACCTACCTTACAACCCACAGACACTCTGGCATTGGCGCTGCTGCCCCCAGAAGAGCCGCCCCGCGGTGCAGCGCGAGAATTTAGCACGGATTTTAGCATTCACACCATTCCCTTTAGTGAGATTCGCTCCGGCGGCCCGCCCAAAGACGGGATTCCGGCCATTGATGACCCCCAGTTTGTTCCGGTATCGACAGCAGATGCCTGGCTAAGGGCGCTGGAACCGGTAACGGTCTTTCAAGAGCAGGGCGAGATAAGAATTTACCCCTTCCAGATTCTTACCTGGCACGAAATTGTCAACGATACCGTAAACGGCCGTCCTATCGTGGTCACCTTTTGCCCCCTATGTAATACGGCCATAGTCTTTGACGCCACCATAAACAGTCAGCCCCTTGATTTTGGCACCACCGGACGTCTGCGCTTCAGTAATCTGCTGATGTATGATCGGCAAACAGAAAGCTGGTGGCAGCAAGCCAGCGGAGAAGCGGTTATTGGCGAGTTGACGGGGAATCAGCTTACCTTTTTGCCCGCCCATATTATCAGTTGGCAGGAAGCCAAGACCCAATACCCAAACGCACTCGTGCTTTCACGAGAAACAGGTTTTAATCGCCGCTATGGAGAAAACCCTTACATTGGCTACGACAACATCAACAGCTCTCCCTTTCTTTTTAGTGGGGAAACGCCAGGGCAATTACCAGCCATGGCGCGAGTGACGACGGTGGCGCTAAAGGATGAGGCTGTGGCATACCCCAACCACATCTTACAAGAAGTAGGAGTCGTCAATGACACAATTGCCGGTACGGAAATTGCGGTGTTCTGGCAGCTAGGCCTGGCCTCTGCCCTGGATAGCAGCAACATTGCTGACGGACAGGATGTAGGGGCTAGTGGGGTCTTTGAAAGGCAGCTTGCTGGTCAGACCCTGACCTTTGTGCTGGATAACGGCCGTATCATCGATGAACAAACCAACAGCACCTGGGATATTTGGGGGCAGGCCATAGATGGCGCTTTAGCTGGCCAAACCCTGACGCCGGTTGTCAAAGTAGATCACTTCTGGTTTTCCTGGGCTGCCTTTCGGCCAGACACGCGCATCTACCAACCCTGATGCACCGGGTTGCCACCTTGCTGTTCCAGTTTCGGCACCGCCAACCACCCTAAATAAGGTGGCTACCCGCCAACCAATGTCATCTATTGGACGCTGCTGCTTCATCTGTGTCCACCGTTAGTTGAGCCATCTGGTTCCGCAATTTCGCCACATCCTCCTGGCGGCGGATAATGGCCTCCTCCAATTCCCGCCGCACCAATGTCCACCAATCCTCACTGCCCTCGTCCAGTGCCTGGGCTTTGTAGTAAAGACGCGCTGTGTTCTCTTCCCGCAGCGTATGCAGCTGCTGCTGTACGCGGCGCCGACGCCGCTGGGCGTGCAGAATGCGCTGGCGCAGCTGACGCGCTGCCGGCGCTTCAATACCGGCCAATTCCGCCATCTCGGCCGGGTCAAGCTCGCCCGCCAGGTCATACAAAGCCTGCACATCGCCAGCCGTGTACGCGGCGTTGACGACCGTCATGATCGACGTGCGATACGCTTGTTCAACGGCCGTTTCCGCCAAATCCGGGTGAAACCGCCGCGCCAGCTCCCGGTAAATCCGTTTCTCCGCCGCCTTATCCCGTGGCGTATCTGTCGGCAGCAGCAATTCCTCTTCCGGTTCCAGATCCTCCGCCATGTGTGCCGCCGTTTCCCAAAAATCATCATCCAACTTCACCGCCATGTCATCAGCTTGCCGCAACAGTTCCAACTGGGTAATGCAGGCTTGCTTTTCCGTTTGCAAAGCCAACAGCTCGTCAATCCACACGTCCAGCTTCAGACGGCAGTGCATCCGAAATCCATTGATAGCCGCCTGCTCCCGCGCCAATTCCCCTTCCGCCTCTGTTAAGGCAAACCTGGCGCGGATCCACTCCTGCTCCAAATCCGCCAAACGCGGCTGCGGTACGTGCTGTAGCTGTTGCTCCATTCATGCCTCCACTGATTTCTGCGCTTGCGTATTCAAGCAGCTTGTTACCAATCGTTCAGCGCTATTATACACGTGACCAATGTCTATTCTCTGGTAGCCAAAATAGCTCCATTGGCACATGTCCCATTTGCTAAAAATGAGTACAGTGTAATCAAACAATTTTACTGTACCAATCATCTGTAAAATATCAGGCGGTTTTTTTAATCATCGCCAAAGGAAAATCGCGAGCTTACCTCTCGTCATCTTCCTGGCTGTTTTCGGGAGTCTCAAGGCATTCATGTTGTCTACACGTTGGCGTAAAGTTCTGCGCGATCTATGGAGCCACAAAGCCCGCACCCTGCTGGTTGTGGCGGCTATTGCCGTAGGCGTATTCTCTGTGGGACTGGTCGCCAGCGCCCAAAACTTGCTGCTGCGAGAGTTAGACCGGGGTTACCAGGCATCCCAGGCGGCATCAGCAACATTGTACACGTCACCCATTGACGACGCTCTGGCCAAACGCATTGCCCAAATGCCCGGCGTAGCTGCGGCGGAGGGCCGCCGGAGCCTGACGGCGCAGGTGCAGGTTGGTGCTGATGAGGTGCGGGACATGCTGCTAACGGCCGTGCCCGACTTTGCCAACCAACAGCTAGACATTGTTTACCCCATCAATGGCCATTGGGCAGCGCGAGGCGATATCTACGTCGAACAGCTTTCCCTAGACTTTCTCCAGGCCAACGTAGGCGACACCCTCACTCTAGACTTAGGCAACGGCCTGCACAAAGAGCTAACCATCGCCGGGTTGGTTCACGACGCCAACGTGCCCAATGCCCAGGTCACCAATCGCGCCTTTGCCTATATTACCAACGACACCTTGGCCAACCTGGGGTTGGGTGACACCTACACCGAACTACGCTACCGCGCCGTAGACGCCACCAACTTAGATGCCATCCATGCCCTCAATGACGCCATTCAAAGCCAGATAGAGCGCAGTGGGCATCTGGTTTTCGCCACTGATAGCCCCACCCCCGGCGAACATTGGGCGCAAGACATCATCGAAACCCTGGTCATGCTGTTCATTCTCTTTGGCGCACTGATTATGGTACTCTCCGGCTTTCTGGTGGTTAACACCATCACCGCCCTCATGGCCCAGCAAATCAAGCAAATTGGGGTGATGAAGCTGGTGGGGGCCCGCCGCCGCCAGATTATGGGCATGTACTTTGTCATGGTAGCCAGCTATGGTGCGGTGGCTGTGCTTCTTGCCGTACCCACCAGCATTTTAGCCGCCCAGCGCATTGTTCTCTTTGCCACCGAACTGCTCAATGTACAAATTGTCAATAACAGCATTCCATTTTCCATCGTCGCCCTGCAAATTGCCGGCGGGCTGGGCGTGCCTCTCGCCGCAGCGCTATGGCCGGTTATCAATGGGGCGCTCATCACCACGCACAAGGCGCTCAACAGCATTGGGATTGAGCAATCTAGCGCACAGCAGAACTTTTTTGAACGACTCTTTGCGCAAATGCAGCAAGCACTGCCCCTGCAACGGCCGTTCATCATTTCCCTGCGCAACACCATCCGCAAAAAAGGGCGTTTAGCCCTCACCCTGGCCACCCTCATTTTGGGCACGGCCCTCTTCATCGGCGTCCTCAGCGTGCGCACCTCTGTACAGCAAACCCTGGATGATTTTCTACGCTACCACACCTACGACGTCAGCCTAAACCTGGATCGCCCCTACCGCGCCGCCCAGATAGAACCCCTGGTGCAGCAGGTACCCGGCGTAGTAGCCGTGGAAAGCTGGCTTACTGGCAGTGCCCGCCGCGTCTTTACCAACGACACCACCAGCGAAAGCCTGAGCCTGGTGGCGCCCCCAGCCATTTCCCAGTTTATGGACCCCAAGCTGGAAGCAGGGCGCTGGCTGCTGCCAGAAGACAGCAACGCGCTGGTGGTCAATACCGATTTTATGCAAGAGCAGCCTGATTTAGTTTTAGGAGATGCCGTGACGCTGGAGGTCAACGGCCGTAACCTCACCTGGCAAATCGTCGGCATTGTGCCCACCGCGGCCAATGGCCCCACCGTCTACGTAAACTACCCCTACTACGCCCGCGCTACCCGCGCTGTGGGGCAGGCCACCACCGTCAAAGTCATCACCGCCCAACACCACGCCGCTTACCAGGCCAGCATGGCCGCCCAGCTCATCGACCACCTGGAAAACGCCGGCATTCGCCTCAGCGGCAGCCGCACCACCGAAGGCATCCGCGAATCTAACCAGTACGGCTTCAACATCATCGTCGATTTCCTGGTTCTCATGGCTATTCTCCTGGCAACCGTAGGCAGCCTGGGTCTTACCACCACCATGAGCATCAACATCCTGGAACGCATCCGCGAAATTGGCGTGCTACGGGCCATTGGCGCCTCCGACAACGCCGTGCGCCTCATCGTCCTCACCGAAGGCATCACCATCGGCCTGCTCAGCTGGCTTTTTGGCAGTGTCATAGCCATCCCCCTCAGCCAACTACTCAGCCGCACCGTAGGCATGGCCCTGTTGGGCATTCCCCTCAACTACAGCTACGCCCTCCATTGGACCTTTATCTGGCTGGGGCTGGTCATTTTGCTGGCGGCCGTGGCCAGCCTCGGCCCGGCGCGTAGCGCCAGCAAGCTCACTATACGCGAAGTATTGGCTTATGAATAAGAGAATACGTAGATGCCAGCGCGGAAAGTTATCCGCCCCGGCAAAATTGTAAAGTAGAAGAAGCATTATGTTTTTCAAAACCCTTTTCAGCCGCAACGGCACAACCTATGTGAATAGCCCAGCCAATGGGCACACGCCCACCAACGGACACACGCCCACCCACCTCATTGACCTGCATCAGGTGGAAAAGGCATACCACACGCCGGTGGGCGATTTTATTGCCCTCAGAGGCGTTGACCTGCAAATTGACCGGGGTGAATTTGTGGCCGTCGTGGGCAAGTCGGGCAGCGGCAAGTCCACCCTCATCAACATGATCACCGGCATTGACCGCCCAACCAACGGCTCCATTTACGTGGGCGATCAGGCCATCCACCGTTTACAAGAAGGGCCAATGGCCGAGTGGCGCGGCAAAACCGTGGGCGTCATTTTTCAGTTTTTTCAACTGCTGCCCATGCTCTCCTGCCTGGAAAATGTGATGCTGCCCATGGATTTTGGCAACGTGTATGCCCCCAGAGAGCGCAAAGAGAAGGCGCTGCACTTGCTGGAGCAGGTGGAAATGGTCGATCACGCCTACAAGCTGCCATCAGAAGTCAGCGGGGGGCAGCAGCAGCGCGTGGCCATTGCCCGCGCCCTGGCCAACGACCCGCCCATATTAGCCGCTGACGAACCCACCGGCAACCTGGACTCGAAAACGGCCGATTCCGTCTTTGCGCTTTTTGAGCGCCTTATTGCTCAGGGTAAAACCATTCTCATGGTCACCCACGATAATGAACTGGCTCGCCGTGTGCAGCGCACCATCACCATTGCCGATGGGGAAATAGTCAATGAAGAAATCCGGTAACCCGTTAACCAATTACCCGTTAACCAATTACCGATGCCGGCAAAGGGAGAACCTATGAACTGGAAGCGCATCATCCTCAGCCTCATCATTCTGGCTGCGCTGGTTGGGGGAGGTTATTGGGCCTACCTGCAATTTTTGGCTCCAGAGGAAGACCCGGCTCCAGCAGCCGTAAATGGGAACGACATTGCCATAGACACTGGCGTTGATGCCGTATCTGCCGAAGCGCAGGTTGTGCCCGCCAGCTATGCCCTGCTGGCCTTTGAGCTGGGCGGGCCAGTAGTAGAAATTTTAGTAAATGAGGGTGACAGCGTACGGGCGGGTGATCCGCTACTGCGGCTGGATAGCCGGGATCAGGAAATTGTGCTGCGCCAGGCGGAAACGGCCGTACTCCAGGCCCAGGCCAATCTGGCCGCCGCCCGCACCGGCAAAGCTGCCGCCGAAGTAGGGTTAGAAGCAGCGCAAACGGCCGTAGCCGCTGCCGAGGCAGAACTGGCCCTCCTCACCGCCGATCCCACTCCTGCACAAATTGCCCTGCAAGAAGCCCGGGTTGCGGCGGCCGAAGCCGGCATTCGGCAGGCCAGCGGAAACCAGGCTGTGGTACTAGAAGGGGCCAGCAGCGCCGAAATTGGCGTGGCCGAAGCAGAATTAGCCGCCGCTCAAGCCAATCTGGTGGCCGCCCGCTTACAGTTTGAGCCGCTAACCCAAAATGAAGACGCCACCACCGAAGCGCGAGAGCAGGCGCAACTGCGCCTAAATGCAGCCATAGCCGGGGTGGAAGCAGCCCAGGCCCGGCTGGATGACTTGCGTGCCGGAGCCAGCAGCGCCGAGCGACGGGCTGCTTCGGGCGCTGTGGGCGCATCGGCTGGGCAGCGGGATGCTGCCGCCGCCCAGCTCGATCTGCTATTGGCTGGGGCGCGCCCGGAGGCCATTGCCGTTGCCGAAGCCAATTTAGAGCAAGCCCGTAGCACCATTGCGGAGGCAGAATTGGGCGTACAACAAGCGGAAACGGCCGTCATCCAGGCGGAAGCAGGGGTGACAGAAGCGGAAACGGCCGTGCAGCAAGCCCAGGCCTTACTGGCAAAAATGACCCTCACCGCCCCCTTCACCGGCATGGTTGCCGACATTTCTACGGCCGTGGGCGAAGTTGCGGCAGCAGGCCAGCCTGTACTCACCCTGGCCGATTTCAGCGCCTGGCACGTTGAAACCACCGACCTCACCGAACTAAGCGTGGTCGCCATCAAGGTTGGCGATCCCGTCGAATTCAGTATTGATGCCTTCCCCGGGCAAAGGCTGGCTGGCCAGGTCACCAACATAGCCCCCACCTCCACGCTAACCCGCGGTGACGTAACCTACGCCGTAACCATCACCCCGGAAAACACCAGCCTGCCCCTGCGCTGGGGGATGACGGCCTTTGTGACCATTGGCGTTGGGGGGGCAACGGCCGTGGCCGCAGAGCCCGTAACCCAATCCACAGACTTCCCCAACACCATCTTCGCTGAAGGCGTGCTAGAACCCCTGGAGAGCATCGCCCTGGCCTTCCAAACGGGGGGACGCGTCAACCAAATCCTCGTCAATGAAGGCGACAACGTGCAGGCAGGCGATATCCTGGTGCAGCTAGACACGACGGATGCCAACATTGTCTTGCAGCAAGCCCAGGCACACCTAACCCGCGCCGAAGCTGGTCTGGCTGCGGCCCAGGCCCAACTACAACTCGCCCAATCCAGCGTCAGAACTGCCCAAGAGCGGGTGTCTGTCGCCGAAGCCCAGCTAGCCCTGGTGCAATCTGGTCCACTGCCCGCTGAAATTGCCGCCGCCCAGGCCAATATTGCCGCCGCCCAGGCTAGTGTAACCCAGGCGGCCGGCAGTCGGGACGCCACCCTGGATATTGCCACCGCTCCCGCCATTCGGGCTGCCCAGGCTAACGTGGCGGCCGCCACCGCTGATCGTCGTGCCGTTGAGGAACAATACGAAGACATACTCGCCGCCTGCTTCGACACCCCAAATGGGGAGGTGTGCCCCCTTTATGGCCCCGTTGAAGAAGCTACTCGCGCCCAACTGGAAGCGGCCCGCCAGGGGGAAGCTGCAGCGCAAGCTGCTTTAGACCAGTTATTGGCCGGGCCAACGGCCGCCCAGCAAAATGCGGCCAGCGGGGCAGTAGCTGTGGCACTAGCTCGGCAGGCCATTGCCGAAGCGCAGTTGGCTTTGCTGCAGGCCGGGGCAACGGATGAGCAAGTGGCCCAGGCGGCTGTGGGGGTTCGGCAAGCGCAGGTTGGCGTCTCCCAGGCGGAAGTAGCGGTACAAGAAGCGGAAACGGCCGTGGCCCTGGCCCAGGCTCAACTTGCCGCCGCCCAGGTTGCCGTAGATGCCGCCCAGCTCGACCTGGACCGCCTCACCCTGACGGCGCCCTATGCCGGGGTCATTGGCGAACTCAACGTCAGAATTGGTGAAATCGTTGGCCCGGAGATGGTTGTAACTGTCTTAGCCGATCAAAGTAGCTGGCAAGTATCTACCACGGATCTCACTGAACTAGATGTGGCGCAGATCGAAATCGGCTCCACTGCCGAGATCACCCTCGAGGCAATTCCCGATGCCACGATTGCCGGGCAAGTTATGCAGGTGGCCCTTGTACCTGGCTTTTATCAGGGTGACGTGGTTTATATGGTGGCTGTACGTCTGGAGCCTGCCCCCAATCTGCCCCTGAGATGGGGCATGACTAGCTTCGTTAGTTTCAGCAACTAATATTTCGTTTTTACCTGCACCTTTTAAGAACAAGAGCCTATGTTTTTCCCTGGCTCTTGTTCTTGTTGCCCCCCACACATCTCCCTCTCGCCCCCTCCTGTGCTTCGTGACATTTGTCACGTCAAAAAGCGTGTAATCATCACTTGACCATACCTCCTATTTCTTAAATGATAATGAGGAGTTAGAGTGATCATTTTTGTGCCGGTTATGCCGGTTTTAACAACAAATGGGCGAGGCAAAAGTCTTCGCCTGTTGTGTTTTAGAAGAGGTGGTATGCATATGGAGACTTATGCCCTGGATGTTCCCACGATGTTCGGAGATCATCACGTCATTGCCGTGCGTGAACTCTTGTTGAAGCTACCTGGTATTAGTGACGTATATGCCAGCAGCAGTTTTCATCTGGTAGAAGTACGATATGACCCCGAGAAACTTTCCCCAGAAGTGATCAAAAAAAAACTGGAAGACGCAGGTTATTTGGGCGAGCTATCAACTCCGGCGGAGACCAGTGTTCCCGCAACGGAGAAACAGGCTGACCAGCCCAAATTCTTTCGCCACACGGCCGCTTATGCCCAAACGGGGCAAACGGTTAGTTTTGCGCAAAAGCTGCCCACGGCCGCACGGCCGTTATGGCCTTGCCCTGGCATGGGGCCAGTGAAAGCATTCAAAGAAGAGGAGGTAACTCATGGCTAAAAAGAAACGGGACATAGAAGAATACAGCATTGACCCGGCTGCCCAGCAAATGCTCATCCGCGCTGAAGAGATTGGCGTGGGTACGGCCTTTACGCGAGCAGACGACATGACGGCCTGCAACATTGGTTCGGCGGGCATGTGCTGCAAAATTTGCGGCATGGGGCCGTGCCGCCTGACCAAGGATGGGCAAACGGGCGTTTGTGGGGCCACCATTGATACCATCCAGGCGCGCAACCTGATTCGGGCCATCTCTGCAGGGGCTGCCGCTCATTCTGATCACGGCCGTGATATGGCCTTCATTCTCAAAGCTGCTGCCAACGGCGAAGCGGAAGGGTACGTCATCCGCGATGTTGCCAAGCTGCGCAACGTAGCCGCTTACTACAACATTCCCATCGAAGGACGCGCTCCGGAAGAAATTGCCAATGACCTGGCCGACTTGTACATTGCCCAATTCGGGCAACAAAAGGGCGAAATTGCGCTGCTGAAGCGCGCCCCAGCCAAACGACAAAAGGTATGGCAAGAAACGGGCGTCGTGCCGCGCGGCGTAGACCGGGAAGTGGTGGAAGCCCTACACCGCACCCACATCGGCGACGACCAGGACCCGGAGCATATTCTGCAACATGCCGTGCGCACGGCTCTGGCCGATGGCTGGGGCGGCAGCCTGATCGCCACCGACATCTCCGACATTCTCTTCGGCACCCCGGCCCCCATTTTAGGACAGGCCAACCTGGGCGTGCTGAAAGAGGACATGGTGAATGTAGTGGTCCACGGCCATGAACCAACCCTCAGCGAGATGATTGTGGCGGCTTCGCAGGCGCCAGACATCATCGAATACGCCAAAAAAGCCGGGGCAAAGGGGGTCAACCTTTCCGGCATTTGCTGTACGGCCAACGAGATTTTGATGCGCCAGGGTATTCCTGCTGCTGGCAACTTCTTGCAGCAAGAACTGGCTATTCTTACCGGCGCGGTGGAAGCAATGGTGGTAGACGTGCAGTGCATTATGCAGGCACTGGTAGGATTGGCGGAAAATTTCCACACCAAAATTATTACCACCTCCCCGAAAGTTAAAATAAAGGGCGCTACCCACATCCAGTTTGACGAACACAAAGCGCTGACCATTGCCAAAGAGATTTTGCGCGCAGCCATTGACAATTTTCAGAATCGCGGGGAGACAAAAATCCCTGACGTGCGCGAGGATTTGATTCCCGGTTTTTCCCACGAATACATTAATTACATGCTGGGGGGCAGCTACCGCGCCTCGTTCCGACCGCTGAATGATGCCATTATGAACGGCCGTATCCGCGGCGTGGCGGCTATCGTGGGCTGCAACAACCCCCGCACCCAGCACGACTACCTGCACACCTACGTCACCCGCGAACTGTTGAAGCAAGACGTGTTGGTGGTGGAGACGGGCTGCGGGGCTATTGCCAGCGCCAAGCTCGGCTTGCTGCTGGGCGAAGCGGGGCTAGACAAAGTTGGCCCCGGCCTGCGCGAAGTGTGCGAAGCCGTTGGTATTCCACCGGTGCTGCATATGGGTTCTTGCGTAGACAACACCCGTATTCTCACCGTGCTGACGCAAATGGTAGAAGACGGCGGGTTGGGCGACGACATTGACCAGATTCCAGCCGTTGGCCTGGCCCCGGAATGGATGAGCGAAAAGGCGCTCTCTATTGGCACCTACTGCGTTGCATCCGGCGCATACGTCATCTTCGGCGGGTCCTCGCCCGTCAGCGGCATGCCCGACCGCGTGGCAGACAGTGACGAGGTAGCGCACTTCATCAGCCAGGGTTGGGAGAAACTGTACGGGGGCAAAATGGAGTTTATTCCTGACCCCGACGACATGATTGCCAAAACCCTGGCACACATTGACAAGAAACGCGCTGATCTGGGCTTGCCCGTTTATGATCCGCAAAAGTTCGGTCAGAGCGGCGACACGCGTATGTTAGCACTAGAAGATTTGCCTTTCCTTCAGCGGCGCGAGGCGTTGTACGGGGTGGCAGCAGATTGATACGTGATCCGTGAACCGTGAGCCGTAACCCGCGAACCAATTACGGATTACGAATAGCGGATTACAGACAATGGAGGAAATTATGTCTCGATACATTGCGACAAGGGCGATCCGTGGAGCCAATGCCCTGGTAGCAGAAGCAGAAGCGATGCTGAATAAGGCGCTACGCGAGAAAGGGCCAGACACATCGGTTGCTTTTCCCAATACTGCATACTACTTGCCATTGATTTACGGCATGACAGGAGAAAAGGTAGAAACTCTGGGCGAACTGCGCCCGGCGTTGGCTCACGCTAAAGAATTACTACACCCGGTGCCCTCCCAAAAGCACTGGACGCCCTACCTGGGCGAAACGCTGGATAGTGGCATGTCCACATTGATTGCCGCGGAAGTGATTGAAGCGGTACGCTTTGTCTATGGCTTGCAGCCAGAGCCGATGCCTGGTTTTGAGCTGGCAGGGGGTACATCCTATGGCGGCAACGGCAACGGGGCGGTTGGTCATTTGAATGGCCCCATTGACGACATTCAACTGCGCTCCTGGGGCATTCAGTTGGTAGACGGCCGTATGCCCGGGTTTGCCGCCATTGTGGGCTGCGCCAAGTCCAACGAGGTAGCCGTGAAGCTGGTGCGCGAACTGCAAAAGCGCAACATTCTCACCTTTTTGTCGGGCAACGTCAACGGCCGTTCCATCATCCACCAGCTCCACGAAGAAGGGGTCGAACTGGGCTACGACACCTACACCGTCCCCTTCGGCACCGATACCCTCAGCGCCATCTACGCCCTGGGCTTTGCCACCCGCTCCGCCCTCACCTTTGGCGGCCTCAAAGCGGGCCAGGCGCGGGACATTTTGCTCTACAACCGCGAGCGCGTCTTCGCCTTTGTGCTGGCCCTGGGCGAAGTGGACGACCTGAAATATGCCGCCGCCGCTGGCGCCATCAACTTCGGCTTCCCCGTCATCGCCGACACCGTCATTCCCGAAATCTTGCCCACCGGTGTTACCCAATATGAACACGTCGTCTCCATGCCCTGGAACGAAATTAAAGGGGCAGACGACATGGAACGAGCCGAAAGACTGGTCCAAAAATGCATCGAAATCCGCGGCGTCAAAATTAAGCTGGCCGAAGTACCCGTGCCCGTGCCCTATGGCTCCGCTTTTGAAGGAGAAGTAGTACGCAAGAACGACATGCGCGTGGAATTTGGCGGCAAAAACTCCCGCTGTTTCGAGTACCTGCACATGGCCGACATGGACAAAGTGACCGACGGCAAAATTGAGGTTATTGGCCCCGACTTTAGCGACGTGCCCGATAAAGGGTCTATGGATTTGGGCATTGTCGTTGAGGTAGCCGGACGGCAAATGCAGAAAGATTTCGAGCCGGTGCTAGAGCGGCAAATCCACTACTTCATCAATGGTGCGTCGGGCATTCAACACATTGGGCAGCGCGACATTACCTGGATTCGGATTGCCAGCAGCGCCACGGATAAAGGCTTTAACCTGGAACACTTTGGCAAAATTTTACACGCCCGCTTCCACGCCGACTTTGGCGCCATTGTAGACAAGGTGCAGGTGACCATTTACACCGAGCCGGACCAAGTGGCCCAATGGCTGGAAAATGCACGAGAGGCGTATAACTTCCGCAACCAGCGGCTGGCAGATTTGACGGACACGGCCGTTAACGAATTCTACTCTTGCACCCTTTGCCAGAGCTTTGCCCCCGACCACGTCTGCATCGTCAGCCCAGAGCGGCTGGGGCTGTGCGGCGCCTACAACTGGTTGGATTGCAAGGCCAGCTACAGCATCAACCCCACCGGCCCCAACCAGCCCATCAAGCTGGGTAAACTACTGGACCCGGAAATGGGGTATTGGAGCGGCACCCTCGATTACGCCAAAGTTGGGTCCCATGGGGCCATCGAAGAAGTCTCTATGTACTCCATCATGGAAAACCCTATGACGGCGTGCGGCTGTTTTGAATGTATCGTCATGTACATCCCCGAAGTGGAGGGCGTCATGGTGGTCAGCCGCGAGGACATCGGCATGACCCCCGCGGGTATGAAGTTTAGCACCCTGGCGGGCATGGCGGGCGGCGGCGTGCAGACGCCCGGCGTCATGGGTGTGGGCAAATATTACCTGCTCAGCCCCAAATTTATTTCCGCTGACGGCGGCTTTAAGCGCATCGTGTGGCTCAGCCGCAATCTGAAGGAGAGTATGGGAGAGGAATTGCGCGCCGTTGCCGAACGCGAAGGCATCCCTGACCTAATTGAACGCATTGCAGATAGTGGCTCCGTAACCACCGTGGAAGAGCTAGAAACATGGATTAAAGAAAAGAATCACCCGGTGCTGGAGATGGGCAGCATGGTTCCAGCAGCACGAGAGCGGGCCATGCCCGAACCAGACCGAGATGAAGAGGTGATGATGCAGGCAACGGCCGTGGTCGAAGCCACTATGCAGAAAGAGAAAACCGCCAAGAGCGCGGAGGTCGCCAAGGCAGAACCAGGGGAGGAAGCGGCAGCGGTCGTCGAACCGCCACCCGCGCCCGAACCAGAACCCGAACCGGTGAAGGCCGAAGGACCACCCGTCGTAGCAGAAACAAAACCGACGCCTAAACCGGCGCCAAGCCCTGGGTTCCAATCTCCAGCCTCCGCCGCGCCGCAATCGCCGGCTGATTTGCTTGCCGCGGCGCAAGAGGCTGCGCTGCGGCAAGCCCAGGCGTTGCAGCAAGCGGCCCAAGAAGCGCTGCACCAAGCAGAATTGTTGGGGCAGGCGCGGGCAGCCCAGCCCAGCAGCCCGGCCGAAGCGGTAGACACCCTGCGGCAGGCGCTGCAAGCAGCGCTAAGCGCATTGGGCGGCGCGCCCGTAGCGCCACCGCCAGTTGCGCCTCCACCACCCGTTGCCAAAATGCCGGAACCGGTGGTTGCAAAGCCACCAGAGCCAGTAGCAACGCCAGTTGCCCCGCCGGTGGAAGCCAAACCAACCCCACCACCTGCGCCGAAGAAGGCGTTAGCGCCAGACCAACCGTGGTTGGCTGCGGACACAAAAACGCCTGTCCTAAAAGAAAAATGGGCGGGTAAAGTGCGTGAAATCACCCTGGGGGCAACGGCCGTAGAAGGTGGCACCCGCAGCAAAACCATTACCATTGGCGGCGAAACAGCCATGCCCTTTATGCACTTTGAGGGGCAGTTCCCTCATCCACCAGTGGTCGCCATTGAGGTGCGCTCGCAAAAACCGGCTGATTGGTCGCCCTTGCTGCAAGAGGCGTGGGGTGACGCGCTGGCTGACCCGGCCAAGTGGGCGCAAGCGGCCGAGAAAGCGGGCGCAGACCTGATTTACCTGACCTTGACGCTGGAAGATACGCCGGAAACGGCCGTGGCTACCGTCAAAGCCGTCTTACAAGCCACCGGGCTACCCCTGGCAGTCATTGGCCCCGGACAGGCCGACAAAGACAACGAGCTGTTGGTGCCTGTGGCCGAAGCCACCAAAGGGGAGCGGCTGCTGCTAGGCGTGTGCGAAGATAAAAACTACCGCACCATCGTTGCCGCGGCCATGGCCAATGGTCACCTTGTTTCTGCCCGCACCGCCATGGACGTCAACCTGGCTAAGCAGCTCAACATTCTCATCAGCGACATGGGCATGCCCCTGGACCGCGTCATCATGGACCCCACCACCGGCGCTCTGGGCTACGGTTTTGAGTACGGCTACTCCGTGATGGAGCGGCTGCGGCTGGCGGCCTTGCAAGGGGATGGCATGACCCAATTGCCCATGCTGGTCACCCCCGGCGAAGAATGCTGGAAGACCAAAGAATCGAAGGTTGGCGAAGGCGTACCCACCGAATGGGGTGCCTGGCCAGAACGGGCCGTCAACTGGGAAACGGTAACGGCCGTCATGCTCATTGAATCTGGCGCCAACGTGGTGGTGCTGCGCCATCCCGCCAGCGTAAAGCGCACCCGGCAAGCAATTGCGGACCTTATGCCCGCATAAACCGTAAACCGTGAACCGTAATCCGTTTACGCTTCACGGATTACGGAGTACGGCCAACGGATTACGGAATACGGAGAGAAACATGGCTCTTTCAGGTATACAAATCTACAAAATGCTGCCCCAGACCAATTGCAAGGAGTGCGGCTTTCCCACCTGCCTCGCCTTTGCCATGAAGCTGGCGGCCAAACAGGTGGAACTGTCTTTGTGCCCATACGTTAGCGAAGAATCCAGGGCACAGTTATCCGAAGCGTCTGCGCCCCCGGTGCGCCCCATCACCCTCCAGTCTAATGGGTACCAGGTGCAGGCAGGCAACGAGGTGGTGTTGTTCCGGCATGAAAAGCGCTTCTTCAGCCAGCCGGGGCTGTTTGTGCGCGTATATGACACGGAAACGGCAGCGGAAATTAAAGAGAAGGTAACGGCCGTTGACCAGTACGCCGTTGATTACGTGGGCATTGAGCTGAAAATGGGGGGGATTGCGGTGCAGGCTCACGGTGGGGACTTTGCGGCGGCCGTAACGGCCGTGCGCGCCGCCAGCCACCTACCCCTCATCCTCATTGGCGACCCCACCACCCTCAAAGTCGGATTAGACAAATTAGACGCCGGCAAGCTGCTGTTGGCCCACGCCACCAGCGCCAACTGGCAGGAAATGGCCGCCCTGGCCAAAACCCACAAAGCAGCCCTGGCTATACAAGCCGCTAACCTGGACGAAATGGTTGACCTGGCCCAAAAAGCCAAAGGGGCTGGCGTGGACGACATCGTCCTCTCCCCGGCGCAGCGCTCTCTACATGGCACCCTCACGGCCAACACCACCATCCGCCGCATGGCCCTCAAGAAGACCTTCCGCGACCTGGGCTACCCCATCCTCAGTTTCCCCGGCGACGTGGCAGACCCCGAAATGGAAATTGTCTTAGCGGCGCAGGCCATTGGCAAATATGGCAGCTTCGTTATCCTGGACCATTTCAGCCCGGAAAGCGCTTACCCGCTGCTGGTGCTGCGCGAGAATATTTACACTGACCCGCAAAAGCCCATCCAGGTACAGCCTGGCCTATACGAAATCAACAACCCTACCGCTGAATCGCCCCTACTGGTAACCACCAACTTCTCCATCACCTACTTTAGCGTGGCTAATGAGGTAGAGAGCGCCGGGCTGCCCGCCTGGCTGTTGGTATGCGACGCCGAGGGCATGAGTGTGCTAACAGCCTGGGCGGCGGGTAAGTTCGACGCGGAGCGCATTGCCAAAGACGTGAAGCGCTTCAACGCGCCGGACAAAGTCAGCCAAAAACGGCTGGTGCTGCCAGGGCACGTAGCCGTGCTTTCCGGCGAATTGGAAGAAGAGCTGCCGGACTGGCAAATTCGCGTTGGTCCGCGGGAAGCGGTAGATTTACCGGCCTTTATTAAACAGGCGCTGTAATAATGAATAATGAATAAATAATGATGAATTGTGAATGAAGGACACCGTTCACAATTCATTATTTCCAATTCAAGATTGACTATTTTTGACAGGCTTTGACCATGAGTTTTAATGATGTAGCGCAAGAATTTTTAGCCCAAGAACGGATCGCGGTGGCTGGTGTCTCGCGCACAAAGCAAGATGCGGCAAACTTGATCTACAAAAAATTGCGGGAGACGGGGCACACGGTATTTGCTCTAAATCCTACGGCGGAAACCGTTGAAGGCGACCGGTGCTACCCTAATTTACAGGCCATTTCTGGCGGGATAGATGGGGTCATCATTGTCACGAAACCGGAGGTTACGGAGCAGGTAGTGCAAGATGCGGTGGCTGCCGGAGTGCCCCGGGTGTGGATGCACAACAACACCTTTATGGGTTCTAGCGTGTCGGAAACGGCCGTGCAAACCTGCCGCGACCATAACATTCAGGTAATTGCCGGGGGCTGCCCCATGATGTTCTTTGACTTTGGCCACAAATGTATGAAGTGGATGCTGGGCGCCATGGGGCGGTTGCCCAAATAATGCCCATGGCGGAACACAGGGTTACTTTCGACGTGACGGCAACGGCCGTCAGCCTGCCCACCGGCGCGCTTTTAACCGAAGCGGCACGGCTGGCTGGCGTGGAACTGCACCAGCCCTGCGGCGGGCAGGGGCGCTGTGGTCGCTGCGCCGTACAGGTCATCCGTGGCAACGTGCGGCGGCGCAGTACCCTGCGGCTGTCGGCGGAGGATATGGCCCAAGGGTACGCGCTGGCCTGCCAGACGGTCATCGAAGGAGACGTTGCCATCCACGTGCCGCCCCAAGAGCAGTTGGAGCGCCGCCTGACTACGGACCGCACCGTAGCCGAAGTGGCCGTGCCCGACGGCTACGACCCGCGGACAGCCCAGCCCGTTCGCCGCCTGCACCTCACCTTAACCCCGCCCAGCATGGATGACCAAACCGATGACTGGAATCGCTTTCTGCTAGCCTTGCGCCAGCAAGCCGGCATAGAAATGCCCCAGGTTTCGCTGGCCTTGCTGCGCAAGTTGGGGCGGATTTTGCGAGAGGGAGATTGGCAGGTAACGGCCGTACTCCATGCCCAATCGCCAGTCGCCAATCCTCAATCTCCTATTCTGATCGACTTGCTGCCGGGCCATGATAAAACCCCCGTGTACGGCATTGCCGTAGACATTGGCACAACGACGGTGACGGTGTGGCTGGTGGATTTGCTCACGGGCAAGGTGTTGGCGCAAGCGTCGGAATATAACCGGCAAATTCAGCGCGGCGAAGACGTAATCAGTCGCATCATTTACGCCGGGAAAAATGGCGGCGATGCAGAAATGCGTGAGTTGGTGTTGAGTAGCATCAACACCCTGATCGAGCGTGTCTGCCAAAAATCGTCAACGGGCAATGGGCCGCTGACAATTGTTAAGGCGATGGTGGCGGGCAACAGCACCATGATGCACCTGCTGCTGGGCATTCCCGCGGAAAGTATTCGGTTGAGTCCGTTTGTAACGGCCGTTAACGCCCCTCCCTTCATCACCGCCACAGAAGTTGGTCTCAACATTCATCCTACCGCCCTGGTAGACTGCATCCCCGGCGTGGCCAGCTACGTGGGTGCCGACATCAGCGCCGGCGTGCTTTCCTCCGGCATGGACGACAGCAACCAGGTAAGCCTCTTTTTGGACGTGGGTACTAACGGCGAAATCGTGCTGGGTTCCCATGAGTGGTTGGTAACCTGCGCCTGCTCCGCCGGGCCGGCATTTGAGGGGGCTGGGGTCATTCACGGCATGCGGGCCACCCGGGGCGCCATTGAGGAAGTTTGGATTAACGGGAAAACCTACGAGCCCGATTACCGCGTCATTGGCGAGGGGAAGCCCCGCGGTTTGTGCGGCAGTGGCCTCATTGCACTGCTGGCGGAAATGTTTCTGACGGGTGTTGTAGACAAAGGAGGTAACATCAACCTGACTTTGCCCACAAAACGGGTGCGGCTGGGCGAGCACGGGCCAGAATACGTCATTGCCTGGGCCAGCGAAACCCATGGCGGGCAAGACATTGTGATTACGCGGGTGGATATTGATAATCTACTGCGGGCTAAAGCCGCTATCTATGCCGGATTTAGCGTGCTGGCTAAAAGTATTGGTCATCCCCTCGAAGCGATAGATCGGGTACTCATTGGCGGTTCTTTTGGCAAGTACATCAACGTTGAAAAGGCAGTGCAAATAGGCTTATTGCCTGATATGGGGCCAGACAAAGGCTGGGAGCATTTTCATTTTTTGGGCAACACCTCTGTATTGGGAGCATATCTGGCCCTGATAGACAAGCAGGCCCGGGCGCGCATCGCCGATATTGCCGGGCGCATGACCTATATTGAACTGTCGGCAGACAATTCTTTTTACGAAGCCTTTACGTCGGCGCTGTTTTTGCCCCATACAGATTTACATTGTTTTCCGTCTGTGGCAGCCGCCATGGCGAAAGGATAATGGCTCAGCGAAAGTGGCCAATGAATTGGGGTCATTTTGCGCTTTTGGAGGTACACCATGACATTAAACAGCCTCCACGTTTTGTTAACTTATCAACGCAATTTTGAATGCGACCATTGTTTTGTGTGGGGCAGCCCGCAGCAATCGGGGGTTTTTTAGGCTGGAACAGTTGGAGGATTTGTTTGCCCAAGCTCTGACCGCCGGGAGTATTCACGAAGAAAGTTACGTAGATGCCTGCCACCTCTGCTACACCGCCCACGCAGCGTTGCGCCAGCAGTTTGCGGATGTGCTGGCGCCAGACCAAATGTATGGCGTAACCGGAGATTAGCGATTGGAGATTAGTCATTGAGAGGTACCCAGTCTCTCATTTCTAATCTCCCAAAAGGAGAGACCTATGTATATTATTGGCGAAAACATTCACATCATTTCCCCGCGAGTTAAAGATGCCTTACGGGACAAGGACGGCCGTTTCTTCCAAGAGTTAGCCGTCAGGCAGGTAGAAGCCGGGGCGCAAGCCCTGGATCTAAACTTGGGACCCCGCAAAAAAGATTGGGAAGAGGTATTTCCCTGGATGGTGGAAACGGTGGAAGCGGTGGTAGACGTTCCCCTCAGCTTCGACAGTACCAACATCCTGGGTATTGAAGCGGGCCTCAAAAAAGTGACCAAAGCCCAACCCATCATCAACTCCACCTCGGCAGAAGAAGAACGGCTAGAAAAAGTGCCCCTGTTAGCCAAGCAGTACAACACCCGCCTCATCGCGCTGACTATGGGCAAAAGCGGCATTCCCGTCAGCGCCGACGAGCGGGTGACCATTGCCCTGGAAAAGCTCATCCCGCGCGCCCTGGAAGTAGACCTGCCCATGGAAGATCTGATTATTGACCCGCTGGTGCTAACCGTTTCTGGCTGCCAGGAATATTGCCCGGAACTCATTGAGGCCGTGCGCACCATCCAATTTGCTTGGGATCCGCCGCCAGCCATTTCGGTGGGCCTGTCTAACGTTTCTAACGCTGTGCCCAGAGAAAACCGCCCCCTGATCAACCGCGTGTATGGCGTGATGCTCATGGGTGCCGGGCTGCAAATGATGATTGCCGATCCCTTTGACAACGAGTTGAAGGAGGCGATTCGGATTGTAGAGGAACGGGATGACAGCACTGCATTGGGCCGCCTGTATCTGACCCTCAATGACCGCGTCGCCAATATGGAAGAACTGCAAATGGATGACGTGGATATGCGCGATCCGGAGCAAACGGCCGTGTGGAAAACGGTGCAAATTTTGTTAAACAAAGTGATTTACGCCGATTCCTACCTGCAACAGGAGTTGGCTGTGTAAAGTGAATGGCGAGATGCAAGTGAAAAACGCGCATTCCCGCATGAGTCCCATTGAGCGGCTACTGATTGGCGAGCCGTAAAAAAATTGTCTCACCCAATCGGGAGCCAAAAGACAGGAGAGGCAAAATGTTACAAGAGCAAGGAGTAAACATTGACGAGCTACTGGCAAAAGCCAAAAAACCGTCAGCCGATGCCATGTTGCTGCACCCATTTTATCGGGGAAAAATTGAAACTGTACTCAAATGTACGGTCCGCGACTTCAACGACTTTGCAATCTGGTACACGCCCGGCGTTGCTGCACCCTGCAAAGCCATTCACGCCGACCCAGAACTGGTCTATGAACACACCAACAAATGGAATACCGTTGCCGTCGTCAGTGATGGAACCCGCGTGCTAGGCTTAGGCGATATTGGTCCCAAAGCGGGGTTGCCGGTGATGGAAGGAAAAGCCTTACTGTACAAGTACTTGGGTGGCGTAGATGGCGTGCCCATCATGCTCGACACCAAAGACCCAGACAAAATTATCGAGACGGTACTCATGCTGCAGCCGGCTTTTGGGGGCGTGAACCTGGAAGATATTTCGCAGCCCAAATGCTTCCGCGTTCTCGACACCCTGCGCGAAAAAGCAGAGATTCCGGTGTGGCACGATGACCAACAAGGTACAGCCACGGTTACGCTGGCGGGTCTGATTAACGCGCTGAAGGTGGTGGGCAAGAAAATGGAAGAGGTGCGCATTGTCTTTGTGGGCAGTGGCGCATCTAACGTGGCCTGTTCGCGGCTGATCTTTGGCTGGGGCGCAGATCCGGCCAACTGCATCATGGTAGACAGCAAGGGCACGCTAGGGCCATTCCGCAAAGATTTGGAGCTGCGCCGCCACGAGTATGTGGATAAATGGCGGCTATGCCAGACCACGAATGGCGACATGGTTCAGGGTGGCATTCCCGAGGCAATGGAGGGAGCAGACGTGGTCGTGGCGCTCTCCAAACCCGGTCCTGGCACGATTTTGCCAGAGTGGATTGCGCGCATGAACAATGACGCTATTGTTTTCGCCTGTGCGAACCCTGTGCCGGAGATCTGGCCGTGGGAGGCCAAGGCGGCAGGAGCAAAGGTGGTGGCTACCGGCCGTTCCGACTTCCCCAACCAGGTGAACAACTCGCTGGGCTTCCCCGGCATTTTCCGGGGGGCGCTGGATGTGCGCGCCACGACCATTACAGACGAAATGTGCTTTGCCGCCGCCAAGGCGTTGGCCGACCACATTGGGGATGCTCTAGATGAGGAGCATATTTTGCCCAATATGGATGACTGGGACATCTTTCCCCGCGAGGCCGCAGCCGTGGGCATGAAGGCGCAGGAGCAAGGTGTGGCGCGGCTGGAAAAGAGTTACGAGGAGCTGTATGAGCATGCCAACAGGATGATCGGCCGTTCGCGCCGCCTGACGAAGCTGATGATGGAAGAAGGGTTTATTGCGGAAGCGCCGGCGGAATGAGCGTAAACCGTGACCCGTAAACGGATTACGGTTGACGGATTACACATAATGGAGGAAACCATGTACGACTTAATTGTTATAGGTGGTGGGCCAGCGGGGCTAACGGCCATGATTTACGCCATTCGCAAGCGGCTGAATGTCTTGTTGGTTTCAAAAGATTTAGGCGGTAAGACGAACTTTCACCTGGAACTGCCGGATTTGGAGGGCCATTGGGTCATTCGCGGCACGGAGGTGGTGAATAAATTCAAGAGCGAGTTGGAGTATTTGAAGTTTGCGCGGCACATGGAGCCTGTGGAAAAGGTGGAGCACCTGGACGATGGAACCTTTTTGGTACACACCAAGGGGGGGGGCGAACTGGCAGCTAAGGCGGTTATTGTGGCTACCGGCACGCGGCAGGAGTTTTTGAATGTGCCGGGTGAGCGAGAATTTTTGTCGAAGGGGTTATGTTATTCGGCTCTAAGCTATGCGCCGCTGTTCATTGACAAGAAAACGGCCGTCATCGGCCAGGGTGAGTTGGCTTTACGGTCAGCTGCTGAACTGTCCACTGTGGCCAGCCACGTTCACGTGGTGGGTCCCACCCAGGAATCCTTAAGCACCCCGCTAGGGCAAAAAGTCCTGGCTTCCAAAAATGTGACCATCATGCAAGAGTACCAGGTGACAGAAGTGTTGGGCAACGGGTTTGCCAACCGCCTGCGCGTGCAAAGCCCTGGCGGAGAAATGGTAGAGATTGGCTTTGACGGCGCTTTTGTGGAAAAGCAGTTGGTGGCCAATGCAGAAATGGTTGCAAATTTAGTGGCCCTGGACGAAAACGGCTGCATTCAAATTAACTGTCGCAACGAAACCAGCGTGCCCGGCATCTTTGCCGCCGGGGATGTAACCAGTGTGTATGCAGAACAGGTGCTGGTAGCCGTAGGTGAAGGCGCAAAAGCAGCGCTGTCCGCTTATGATTACTTGCTGCCGCTGTTGTAATTAAAATGGGGGATTGGAGATGAGAGGTTGACAACCTTTAGTCTCCAATCTCTGAAAATGGAGGCAATGATGCCTGTTTTTACGCCGGGGCGGCGCTGGCAGCCACCCTACTATCCCTTTAAGAAAGAAACGCTGGGCAACCGGGCATTGGCCGCCGTAGAGCGGATGGTGAAAGGGCCGTTGTTTGGCTGTCGCATGTGCGGCAACTGCTTGCTGCAAGAAACTGCCTTTATTTGCCCTATGGAGTGCCCCAAGGGGGCACGGAATGGCCCCTGTGGTGGTTCAACAGAAGCGCATTGCTATGTAGACGAAACACGGCCGTGCATCTGGTACAAAATCTACGAACGCGCCTTTAAAATGGGGCGCGAAGAGATGCTGCTAGAGGTGTTGCCACCGTTAGATTGGGACAAAGTGGGTGGTGAAACCTGGGGAGACGTGGTGCGGCAGGTGAAAAAGGTTGGCGTAAAGAACGTCACCCAGGGTTTAATGTCTCGCAGCCCCGGCGAACGTACGGCTACCTGGGATGCCGTGTTCCGCCCGGTGCGCCAGCCCGATTGGTGGGAGGGAGACGCTCTATATCATCCACCGGCCTATGATGAGCCTGTATCAGACCTGGAGCGGCGATTAAAAGCAGGAGAATTTGTGGTCACGGCCGAAGTTGCGCCGCCTGTTTCCGTGGCTACTGGAAAAATGTGCCGCAATGTGGAAATGGTGCATCCTTTTGTCACGGCCGTTAACTTCACCGACTGCCCCTCAGCCACCCCCCGCATGTCTAGCCTGGCCTGCAGCAAAATGGCCCTGGAACACAGCGTGGAGCCGGTGATGCAAATTGCCGCCCGTGACCGCACGCGCACCGGCTTGCAAGCTGAGGTGTTGGGCGCTCACACCCTGGGCATTCGTAACATCCTCTGCCTCTCTGGCGACCATTCACGCATGGGGCCATCTCCCCAAGGGCGCATGGATGTTATTGACATTGATTCTATTCAGATGCTGTGGATTTTGCGCCGAATGCGGGATGAGGGGAAATATCTGGACGGCCGTCCCATCAAATTCCGCCCCCAGTTCTTCCTGGGCGCGGCGGCAGCCCCCTTCGCCTCGCGGCCAGAATTCCAGGCCATTCGGGAGCACAAAAAAGTCAATGCCGGCGCACAGTTCTTCCAGACCAACCTGGTGTATGATCCTGACGGCATGGAAGTGTGGCTCAACGAATTGGCAAAACGGAATATTTTGGACAAAGTTTACATTTTAATTGGCGTGACCCCCCTGAAAAATCTAAAAATGGCGCAATACATGCACAAGGATGTACCAGGCGTGTTTGTGCCCGACAAAATTATGAAACGTATGGAAGCCGCAGGGGATGGCGCAGAAGAGGAAGGGGTGCAAATTGCTCTAGAAATCATTGAAGCCATTAAAGGAAAACAGGGCGTAAATGGCATTCATCTGATGGCCGTAGGTTGGGAAGAAATTGTGCCACGCATTGTAACCGAGGCGGGGCTGGCGCAGCAGGCAGCAATCATTCACCAGTAGTCCGCATGCTGTGCCTAGCCTGGCTGCTGTTTGCTGACTACTAACAAGACATGGTTACTTTGCACATGAAGGACGCTCGCGATTACCTGGCCCGCCGGGTGGCCGAGCTGCACGCCGAACTGCGCCACCGAAACCCGGAAAAGCTGGCCCAGAACACGGGGGCATTGTACGAAGACGGCCGTTTCCACCTGGCTATTTGGCAGACGGCCGTTACCATCACCCCCCCAGACTTTAATGCCCATAATGCCCAAACGGGAAAAGCGCTGGATGGATTTTCCCAGGCCCTGCTGGCTTACTATTTCACCCAGGCTGACGGTACACCGCTGGCCAACGTCTGGATTGCTTTTACCGAACTGCCTGACGCCCAGTTTTACACGGCCGCTTTCCAGGGTTACACGGGCAACGAACTGGCGCGCGCTTTTGGCAATGAGGTGGACAAGTTTGCGGAAACGGCCGTTGCCCTGGATGGAACGGCCGTGCCTTTTGCCGATCATGCCTATGCCTTCCGCGTATTGCCCCATGTGGCCGTCATGGTCGTTTGCTGGCAGGGTGACGAAGACTTACCCCCCTCCTACCGCATCCTCTTCGACGCCCACACCAGCCATCACTTACCCACCGACGCCTGCGCCATCATCGGTAGCACTTTGACACGCCGACTACTGAACCCTTAACAGGAGTTACTAGCTACAGGTTACAAGTTACGCAGCAGATTACCATTTGCAACTTGTATCTTGCAACTTACAACCAACAAATCTCAAAAAGGAGTAAACGATCGAACATGACAATGGAACGAATTGATGCCTTATTACCCCCCGATATGGCCCGCCGCGCCGAATATATTGGCGTGAGCAAAGCGGAGGCGCCTGCTTTTAGCACCTTCACGCTAGCCATCCTGGCCGGAGCGTTTATTGCTCTGGGGGCGATTTTTGCCACCACAGTCACCGCGGGCACGTCAGCCGAGTGGCCTTTTGGCGTCTCCAAGCTGCTCACTGGGCTGGTCTTCTGCCTGGGCCTCATTCTGGTCATCGTCGGTGGCGCGGAGCTGTTCACCGGCAACAACCTGATTGTAATGGCCTGGGCTGGCGGCAAAGTAAGCACAGCGAAAATGCTGCGCAACTGGGCCATTGTGTACGCGGGAAACTTTGTCGGGTCGGTGGGTACGGCCGTCCTCATATTATTTAGCAAACAATATACCTTTGGCGGGGGCAGCGTGGGCAAAACCGCCCTCAGCATTGCCAATGGCAAAGTCGCGTTGGGCTTCTGGCAAGCCATCGCCCTGGGTATCTTGTGCAACGCCCTGGTTTGCCTGGCCGTGTGGCTCACCTTCAGCGCCCGCAGCACCATGGACAAAATCGCCGCCATCATCTTTCCCATCACCGCCTTCGTGGCCGCCGGCTTTGAGCACAGCGTGGCGAACATGTACTTCATTCCTGTGGGGCTGCTGATCAAAGCCTTTGACCCCACCTTTACCACCAGCGCTGGGCTAGATCTAACCAACCTGACCTGGGGCACATTTTTGGTCAATAATCTGCTGCCCGTCACCATTGGCAACATCATCGGCGGCACGGTCTTCGTTGCGGCCGTTTACTGGTCAGTCTTTTTACGCAACAAAAATTAAGAGGGAGAATCATGAAAGCATACATACTGATTAACATTCGCGTAGGCGCCGTCAGCGACGTCGTCCACCACTTGCGCCGCGTTGACAGCGTCATGGAAGCCAATATGACCTTTGGCCCCTATGACGCTGTCGCCATCATTCAGGCCGAAGACGTCAACCACCTGGGGCGCATTTTGGCTGATGCCATTCAGCCCATCCCCGGCATCACCGAAACCCTCACCTGTTTAGCCGTTGAGGTATAATGGCTTATAGATTAGACAAATCTTTGCAGATTTGTCTAATCTTAACCAGGTCAACATGATGAAATTAGCAATTAGCGGTAAAGGCGGGGTCGGTAAAACAACGCTGGCGGCGCTGCTGGCGCAAGTGTACGCCGACCAGGGACGGGACGTGCTGGCTGTAGACGCCGATCCGTCTCCCTGCTTGGCCGGAGCCTTGGGTTTTCCCGACGAGCTGCGGGCCAAATTAAGCCCCATCTCGGAAATGGATGCCCTGATTGAGGAGCGCACCGGGGCCAAACCGGGTACGGTGGGCGGCTTCTTTACCCTCAACCCGCGCGTTGACGACGTCCCGGAGCGCTTCAGCGTCACCCATCGCGGCGTGCGGCTGCTGGAGATGGGCGCGGTGGATTTGGGCGGGTCGGGCTGTATTTGTCCGGAAAGCGCCATGCTGAAGACGCTCTTCACCCACCTGCTGTTTCGCGACGACGAGGTGCTGGTGCTGGACATGTACGCCGGGGTGGAACATCTGGGGCGGGCCACGGTGGATTTTGTGGACGCCATGATTGTGGTGGTGGAGCCTACGCGGCGCAGTTTGGGAACGGCCGTGCAAATCAAAAAACTGGCCCACGACATCGGCCTCACCCGGCTGTGGCTGGTGGGTAACAAGGTGCGCGACGACGACGAAGCCGCTTTCTTGCACAAAAACACCCCTGGGCTGCCGGTCCTCGGCCTGCTGCCGGCCGATTTGGCCGTGCAGGAAGCGGACCGCCTGGGCGTCGCCGTCTACGACCATGTGCCCGCCCTGCGCCACGCCGCCGCACAAATGGCCGCAAAGATTAGCGTGAATCCTGACCCATGACCCATGACGCGGTTAGGGACCACAGACTACAAACCACGGACTACGGAAATGACGACAACGATTGCACTTGCAGGCAAAGGCGGCGTGGGCAAAACCACCGTCGCCGCCATGATTATCAAATACCTGGCCAATACCCAGTCCGGCGCCATCCTGGCTATTGACGCCGACCCCAGCAGCAACCTGAACATGGTGCTAGGGCTAGAGTTAGAATGGACGGTGGGCGACATCCGTGAAGGAATGCTGAGCAAAGTTAAGGAATCTTTGCTGGCCGGCGGCGCGGCCATGGGCAGCATTGGTGGCGGTTTAACCAAGCGGGATTACCTCGATTATGAAGTGCGCTCGGCCATTTCTGAAGGAGACAAAGTTGATCTCATCGCCATGGGACGCTCCGAAGGGCCGGGCTGCTACTGTGCTGTCAACCACAATCTGCGTGAAGTGGTAGACACCATTAGTAATAATTACCGTTACGTCGTCATTGATAATGAGGCGGGCATGGAGCATCTCAGCCGCCGCACCACCCGCGACGTGCAGCATCTCATCATTGTCAGCGACCCCACGCAGCGGGGCATTGTGGCCGCCGAGCGCATTGCCTCTTTCCGCCACGAGCTGGACATTCGCATTGAAAACAGTTACTTGGTGCTTAACCGGCTGCAACGTGAAATGCCTATACCCTTACAGCAGCGCATTGGGCAAATGGACATTCCCCTTTTGGGCATTGTCCCTGCCGACGATGAATTGGCGGCTTTTGAGTTTAGCGGACGGCCGTTAATCGAGTTAGGCGACAACTCACCGGTGTATACGGCCGTTGCGGATATGCTGCAGACCATTCTCTAGCTAAAAAAGGGGGTGATGCCAAACCACAATCAGTCCACCCAAACCCGCCGGGTTGCATTGCCCCTATTATCCCCCCTTTCACCACCCTACCGTCCCTTCCGGCAGGCCACAATCCCATTTGTCGTTTCTGTGTAATCCCGCAAGGAGGAGCCTTATGCGTCCCGTTTACGCAATTTCAGGCGGTGTCAGCAAATTTGCCAAGGCCCGCCCCGATAAAACCTTCCCAGGACTCGTCAAAGAAGCTTACGATTACGCCCTAACTGACCTTAGCTTAACCCATCCACAATTTCTAGAACTTGTTGATGGCAGCGTCGCCTCCTACTTTTCCGACCATTTCGCCAGACAGCTCATGGCCGGCATCATGGCCCAAGATTATCTTGGCTTATGCCCCAAACCGAGTCACCGCGTCGAGGGTGGTGGCGCGACGGGCGGTATCTGCTTTCAAGAAGCGTGGAAAGCAGTAGCCTCCGGCACCATGGACATTTGCTTGGCCTATGGCTTCGAGACCATGAGCCACGTTGCCACCTGGAAAGGCAATGAATTCATCGCCCTCGCCTCCGACGTCAGCTTGGACTACCCTGTCGGCGGTTTTTATTCAGGTTACTATGCCATGATGGTCACCCGGCACATGCAAGAGTTTGGCACCACCCCGGAACAGATGGCGGCCGTTTCCGTGAAAAACCACATGAACGCCTATTACAACCCCTATGCGCAAAAACGGCAGCGCCTTTCCATTGAGGACGTGCGTCAAGCCCCCATGGTCGCCTGGCCTCTCACCCGTCTGGATATTTGCGTCATGTCTGATGGCGCCGCAGCGGTGATTTTGTGCAGTGAGGCCGGATTGGCAAAGCTAGAAGCGGCAGGAGCCAGGGTGCGACAGCCTCTTGTGAAAGTGACGGGCATTGGGCGCGGCACCGATGCCATGCGCATGGCTGACCGTCCCCACCAGAGCTACGAAGAATTTTTGCGTCATAACTTGCTGCCCCATGAGGACACGGCCGTAACCCGCGCCTACTATGCCAATTTGTGGGAACACGGTTTTCGCTATCCTGGTGTGCATTCCTTCCGCGCCGGGCGCATGGCTTCCAAACAGGCCTACGCCCACGCCGGTATCACCGATCCCCTTCATGAATTAGACTTCATCGAACTCCACGACGCCTACACCAGCTCTGAAATTCAAACCTACGAGGATATGGGGTTGTGCCGTTATGGTGAGGGTGGCCCCTTTGCTGCCAGCGGCAAAGCCTTTATGCCGGGCGTGGACTACGGGTTAGACCTGGCCGATGCACCGATATGCCCGGTAAATCCCAGCGGTGGCCTCATTGCCTGCGGGCATCCCGTAGGGGCCACCGGCCTGATGCAGGGTGTGTTTGCCATCTGGCAACTACAGGGTGCCATTGCGCAGCATTTTGCCAACGCATGTTTACAAGTGCCAGATGCGCGGCGCGGGGCCATTCACAGCCATGCGGGCACAGGCACTTACGTGACGGTGAGCATCCTGGAAACGGAGGTGTAAAATGGCGCAGAACTCGAAAATGGAAGAAACCTTTGGTGGGTACGTGTTGCACAACGTGCCCTTCCCCACGAACCTCAATGAAGAAACGCTGGCGGCTCTCAAAGAAATAGGACCAATTTTAATCGAGCAGCCTTATGCAATTACTTATTTGCACTCCTATGGGCAAGATTCGCCCTTTTTTGCCGGGTTGGCTAACGGCCGTTTCCTGGCCAGCCGCGACCCCACCACAGGCTACACCTACGCCAACCCGCGTAGCCACGACATGACCACCGGGGCAGAAACCGAATGGGTAGAGATTCAACCCGAAGGCACCGTCCACGCCTTTACCGTGTGCCACTTTGGCAGCGAAGAATTCTTACCCGAATGCCCCTTTGTGCTAGCCCTGATTGAGCTGCCCGGCGTGGACACCCTCTTTTTAGCCCGGCTCATTGATGTAGACCCCCACGCCGCCAGCCTGGAGTGGATTGGCATGAAAGTGAAAGGGCGCTTCCGCCGCCTGAGCAAATTCAAGCCGACCGACGTGTACTTCTACCCGGTATAGGCAAAATAGTTACAAGTTGTAAGAGGTAAATGATGTAACTTGCAACTTGTAACTTGTAACCTGCTTTATTGACTTGCTTGCAACACCGCCCGCATCCCCGCCAAATTCGCAAACCAATCTTCACTGGTGTACTCTGGCAGCAGTATGGCAATCGCCGGAATGCGCTGGCTATCCAGCCAATTGGTGCCATCGCCGTTTAACTCCTGATTTGTGAGGTTCTCAAAATCAGCGACCTGATAACCGGCAGCTAGGCCATACGTTTGCGACAAAGAGGCCGACACCAGGCTGCGGCTGCCACATGCCCCCGGCGAAGAAAGGCCATTGGTCGCCCGGGCTTCCCAAAAAACCACGGCTACCGGATTTTGCTGCGCAATAAAATCCCGCATGGCCCGGGTTTCCGGTTCGGAAAACGGGCTGGGGCCGCCGCTGCCGGGCACCGTATTGCCCCGCCATTTGGCGTTTTGTGTCCAGTCACATTCCCAGTTGCGGTTGAGGTCCACGCTGTTGGCGTTCAGGCGTCCGCTCAGGTTGCCAGGATCATACGGGCTGTCTGGGTTGGCGTTGGGAATGATAAACAGCGTAACTGTATCCGGAATTTCCGATAAATTGATGGTGAAGTAATCTATAGCCCGCTCCGCCAGAGAAACGGTGGCCGGGGCAAAGCCCGCATGCAAACCACCAATGAAGATGACGACCTTCTGCCCAGAACCAAAGCGCACGGCTTCAAGGGCATTGCCGCGGACCGAACGGCCGATTTCCAAAGTTTCCGGGCCGCGATCTGGCGTGGCGGTGGCGGGCGGGGTTTCCGTAGGGAAGGGCGTGGTTGTTGCGGTTGGGGGTGGCAGGGGCGTCAGCGTGGGCAACGGCGTGAAGGTTGGGATAGCGGTGGCGGTTGGCTGCAGAGTGGACGTTACCGCCCCAGCCACCCCCTCTTCGGGAACTGCGGTGGGTTGGTTGCGCGTGGGCAAGATTGTGGCCCCTTCACCATCGTTGTCCAAATCAATAAACTGCCAAAGGGCTAAACCAAGTAAAACGAGGAATACCGGAATGGCCACCCACCACCAGGGGAACGGCCGTTTCCTATGCTGACTTTCCCCGTTTGCTGCCGATCGCAGGACTCGGCCCTGGCTGATGGGCGTATTGCTGGCAGGCTGGGGCCGCCACACGCCGGAAGGAGACAAGTGCCCCCCTGCGCCTTCCGCTTCCAGCGCCTGATCCGTGAAGGCCAGCAGCTCTACGGCCGTTTGAAAGCGCTGGTTGGGGTCTTTTTGCAGGCAAATATCCACCAACTGCTGCGTTTGAGAGGACAAATCACGCCGCATTTGCCCCACGGGCACAGGCTGCTCATAAACATGGGCGTGCAGCACGACCATGGGTTCCTGGGCCGTAAAAGGAGGGTGCCCCACCAGCATCTCGTACAGCACCACCCCCAGAGAGTAAATGTCGCTACGCGCGTCAGTCGCCTGACCACGCGCCTGTTCCGGAGCCATGTAGTGGGGCGTGCCAATCAGCGAGCCGGTGCGGGTGATTTTGGGGCCGCTTTGCACGGCGGCAATGCCCAAATCCACTAAAACGGGCGTACCATCGGTGCGCAGCAAAATATTATTAGGCTTGATGTCCCGGTGCACAATTCCGGCCTGGTGTGCTTCACTCAAGGCGTCAGCCATCTGGCGGATGATGGCTAGAGCCTGAGCCGTGGGCATAAGCTTGCCTTGCTGTCCCAAATCTCGCAACACATCCCGCAAAGAACCGCCATCGACAAACTGCATGGCAATGTACGGCCGTCCCTCTTGCGTCAGTCCAATGTTGTACACCTGGATAATGTTAGGGTGGTGCAGTTGCGCCACGGTACGCGCTTCACGCCGGAAGCGGGCGACAAACTCCTCATCCGCCGCCAACGCAGCTAACATGACCTTGATAGCTACCGGGCGCTGCAGATCAACATCGTGGGCCAGGTACACGTCCGCCATGCCGCCCCGCGCAAGGTGTTGGCGAATGGCATATTGGCCGATTTGTTGACCAACCAGGTGCTGGGGGTCGGAATCATTCATGAAGTTATTCGGCTCTAGCAACCCAACCTCCTGTCGTGGCAAATAAGACGTAATTTCTTGCCCCATTTTCATAAAAATAAAATATCAGCCCATTGCGGAAATCCTGCACGGCAAACTGGCTGGCATTGGCTTCTGCTTCCAGCGGATTGCCCAGGCGAGAACGCACGTCAGCATTGGTGTTCCAAAAATAGCCAAAGGCGCCTTTGAGCAAGGGGCTATCATAGTAACCTTGCGGCGCGGTATTTGCCGCAAAGGAGGCATAGGTGCTGTTGTCGTATAGAAAATAGACGCGGTCGGCGTCTTCCCGCCACACGGCCAGGCCATTCTGGTAACGCTGGTAGGCGGCATTAGGGCGATTTTCCTGGTTCAGGGGACAACCCAACTGCTGCTCGTATTGGGCATAGAGCGTGGTGCCCCAGCGGTCGCCAGGACCAAGCTGGCAAGCGGGAAGGACTTCCAGGGTTACAAGGGTGGGCGCAGGGGTAATTACCAAGATGACCCTGGTGGGCACGGCCGTTGCCGTGGCCGTGGGTTCCGGCGTGGGCGTGGGCGTGGGTGTGGATGTGGGGCGAGGCGTATTGGTGGGTAGGGCTGCCTGTAGGGTAGAAGTCGCTACTGGGGCGTCGCCAGAAATGGTATCTTGTGTTGTAGACACGGCCGTTTCTGCTGCCAGGCGGTTACTAGCCACCGACGTAGCTAATGGCGCCTCCCCTGCGGCAATTGCCCGCAAACCCAGCCAACTCAGGAAAATGACCAGCATAATGGCTGCCCCAGCCAACGCCCAACGGTACTGCGCCCAACCGGCAGCGGGCACGGCCGTTCTGGCGGGTGTCGCCTCGCCTTGTTCCTGGGCCAGTGCCAGATCCAACTGCGCCAGCAATGCGACCATATCCGGAAAACGCCCTTCTGGCTCTTTGTGCAGGCACGTATTGACCAGATCCACCGTTGCCGGAGCCAGACCAGGCCGCACTTGCTCCAGTGGAGGTGGTGTAACGCGGAGATGCTGATCTAACACCGCCAGCCGATCTTGCCCGGAAAACGGCCGTTGCCCGGCCAACATCTCGTACAGCATCACGCCAAAAGCATACATGTCCGCACGGGCATCTAGCGCTTTGCCCCGCACCTGTTCCGGAGCCATGTAATAAGGTGTTCCCAACATCTGGCCCGTGCGCGTCAGCCGCGTGGCTTCAGTTACGGCTACAATCCCCAAATCAGCCACCACCAACGTACCATCTTCCCGCAGTAAAATATTGGACGGTTTCAGATCCCGGTGTACCATGCCGGCACGGTGAATGGCCTGCAGCGCCACCGCCACCTGACGCAGCAAATTAAGGACCTGGACCGGGGAAAACGGCCGTGCCTGCTGCGTTTCTCGCCGAATCAAATCTTCCAGGGAGCCACCCGCCATGTACTCCATAGCCAAGAAGGGACGGCCGTCGGGCATCTGCCCCACGTCAAACACCTGTACGACGTGGCGGTGCTGCAGCCGTGCCGCCGCCCGCGCCTCCCGTTGGAAACGCGCCCGAATTTCCGCGCTACGCATATACTGGGTCAACATCAATTTCAGGCAAATGTCCCGCCCCAGTTCCAGGTCGTGGGCCAGGTACACGTCGGCCATGCCGCCTCTGGCCAGGTGGCGCAAAATACGATAGCGTCCAACTTGTTGTCCCATCAATGTGTCCATTTTACCGTCCCCCGCGCGGCTGGTAATCGGGAATGCCGTTACAGGTTAATTGCGTCACCCCTGGGCCATCGTGACGCGGCAAACAAATCTCTCTATCACGGTGCAGTGATGGTCTAGTTGCTGACCGGTGAGTTTGTCGAACATTTAGTTGAGACCGTCAAAGTAAACGGCCGTGACCTCATCAACTATCACTTGCCCACTTTTTGCCATAAATGCAAATCTCCATCTGGCATCAGCCAGATCCCTATCCGCAACATAAATACTGCTAAATTCATATTGGTGAACAGCAAAAGAATCTGGCTCATCTTTCGGCCAAACGCGCAAAATCAGGGAACCGTCGTTATCGATGCCCAGAAAAACATAGTACCAGGAATGGGGCCTCCAAGACAGATCAGAGCCTGTCTGAAATTCTTGACCATTTGGCATATAACCCACCACTCTTTCAGGGTATAGGGTGTAAGGGTCAATTGACAACCCATAACCAAGATAGCTAGTTGAATTGACATCACCATCAAACAGGAAAATACGCGCCTCTGTGCCCACAGCATACTTAAACAAGCAAAGCACACCCTGACCACCCGTAAAAACTCTTTGCCACTGGAGGCTTGATTGCCAACCACCAGTTCCCTGAATGGATGCTTCCCCATCAGCTAGAGAGACATGCAATGGTGAAGAACGAAGCCAATACTCAGGCATTGAGTTGAAAGAAATAGGTGCGCTAAACTGGGGAGACACCAGAACTCCCTCCCATATCTCATGACCCTGACCTGAAACTCCCCCCTGCTCTTGTTTTAGGACTGCTACAGCAAAAGGACTCTGAACAGTTTCCTGACCATCCCTATTCCTCAGCACGATCGCGGCAATCACCCCAGCAGCAATTAAGAAAATTACTCCAATAGCCCAGGCCCTTTGTTTGTGAAACACTGTTCTGGGTTTCTTATCTGCTGGCATTGTGGGCATGTCGAGTACAAAGCTGTTGTCTACCTGAAACGCAGTTCTTTCATGCGTCGTTTGCACGATAGTTGCCCCATTGTCTATCTCATGCAGAATCGCATTCTCCACAACTGTACGATCCGAAGGAAGATTTTGCCGATCTGTTTGGGGCTGTAACTGCGGAGTCACGGGGGTTTCTGGCAAAGAGACGGCCGTTTCCAATGCCCGCATGAAATCAACGGCCGTGGCAAAGCGATCATCTGGTTCTTTGGCCAGGCCTCGCATCAAGACCTCATCTACAGCCTGTGGCAGTTCGGGGTTTCCCTCTAAAATATGCGGAACCGGCTCCAACACGTGCTTGAAAGCTTGCCCCATGGGTGTTTCCGCTTCGTAAGGCTGCCGCCCGGTCAGCATTTCAAAGACGATGACGGCCAGGGTGTAAATATCGGAACGGCCGTCCAGCTTTTGCCCTTTCACCTGTTCCGGGCTCATATAAGCAGGCGTGCCAATAATGCTGCTGCCGGTAATCGTCGCCGTAGCCTCGGCCAGCTTGGCAATGCCAAAATCCGCCAGGTAAGGATCGCCATACTGGTCGAACAAAATGTTCCCCGGCTTCAAGTCGCGGTGAATTACCCCCTGGCTGTGAGCACGATCCAGAGCATGGGCAATACGCATTAAAATTTCTGCTACCTTGTTTGGGGACAAAGAGCCTTGTTGCAGTAAATCAGCCAGCGATCCACCCGGCATGTAGCGCATGACCAGATATGGCTGTTCCTCTTCTTCGCCAAAATCATGTACAGGCACAATAGCCGGATGTTCTAAATTGGCGATAACCTGCGCCTCTCGCTCAAAACGGGCGCGAAAAGTGGGATCATGGGTAAACTGCCGCGGCAGCACCTTGATGGCTACCTGGCGATTGAAACGGGGATCATGGGCCAGGTAAACGGTAGCCATACCGCCACGGCCTATTTCTTTTAAGATTTCGTAACGACCAAAATTTTTTTCGACCACAACTGCCCTGTCCTTTTCGCTAGTTGAACTTATAAGCTGTTTGCCAGGTCTGGCGTACATCGTTGCTGCGGCGAGACATGACCACCACCCAACGGCCGTCCCCATAAGCCAGGCTCGTTACGTCAAAGCCCTCACGCCACTTTTCTTCGATAAATTCCTTGGGAAAATTGGGGGCTACATGCCAGGTTTGAAAATCGGCATCCTCGCTGTAGCTGTAGGACATCACCACCGCCCAACGGCCGTCCCCATAAGCCAGGCTGGTCACGTCAAAACCTTCGTGCCACTTGGTTTCGATAAACTCTCTAGGAAATTCCGGGCTAGCGTGCCAGGTCTGAACATCCTCCCCGACACTGCGCGACATCACCACTGCCCAACGGCCGTCGCCATAGACCAGGTTGGTCACGCCAAAGCCCTCACGCCACTTCTGCTCAATAAATACTGCGGGGAATTCCGGATCAACGTGCCAGGTCTGAAAATCGGCCGCTGCGTTACGCGTCATCATCACCACCCAACGGCCGTCGCCATAAGCCAGATTGGTTACGTCAAAACCGCTCTCCCAGCGCTCCTCAATAAATTCTCGGGGAAAGTTCAGATTAGCGTGCCAGGTTTGCGTGCCGGCGCCAGGCTCTTGCGACATGACCACCGCCCAAACGCCATTGCCATAGGTCAGGTCTGTGGCATCAAAGCCCTGCGCCCAATGCTCTTCGATAAACGCCTTCAAAACAACGCTACCCGACCCTCCTCCAGCGGCTAGTGCGGGCTGTTCACCCGGCCCTGGGTTATTCCTCGTCCCTAACCAAACACCCCCCCCAACGGCCGTAAGCACTGCCAAAGCCACGACGGCCCACATCCATCCGCCAATGGGGCGAGTCACCTGCGGCTTTTCCACTTCTACAGGGGATGGCGTCACCAGCGAACGAGGCGCCAACGGGCCGATCCCGGCAATTTCCCCTGACTCTTGCTCAACAATAAATACTTCGTCCTCCACCACGGTTGCTTCCCAAAGATCTGGTGGCGGCGAAGGTTGTTGACCCGTATCTACCAGGGTGGTTTCGCCTCTGTAAGCTGGTGGCGTTTCGGGTTCAGGCATAACTTCCGTAGGCTCTAATCGGTTTACGGGAGGGGCTGATTGCGCAGAAACGGCCGTTTCCCCCTTATCCTCTTCCGCAGCCAAGCGACCGTCCTCTTCTCGCACCGCTTCCTGCTGCACCTGCTGCACCACTTCTGGTGGCAGCACCGCCTCTTGGGTGGGTAAATCCCTCTGCACCAGGCCTACCAAAGCTTCCGCCATCTGGCTGGCTGTGCTAAACCGCTCATCCCGGTTCTTGGCCATAGCGTGAGAAATCACCCTGTCGCAGTTTGGCGGCAAGTCAGGCCGGTACGCGGAAACCAGCGGAATAGGAGACAAAATGTGGGCAACTAACTGCTTGGCTGGGGTATTGGCCTCAAAAGGCAGCCGCCCGGTAAGCATTTGGAAGAGAATAATACCCAGCGCATACACGTCGGAACGGCCGTCAATGGTCAAATTGCCCTGCGCCTGTTCCGGACTCATGTAGGCTGGCGTGCCAATTATCGCCGTGCCCGTCAGAGTCGCCGTCGCCTCCGCCAGCTTAGCAATGCCAAAATCCGACAAAAAAGCATTGTCCCGGTCATCAAACAAGATATTGCCCGGCTTCAGGTCACGATGCACCACACCCCGGCTATGGGAATAATCCAGCGCATCTCCCAACCGGCGCAGCACGTCTACCACCTGCGGCAGCGGCAGCGCCCCCTGCTGCAAGCGCTCTGTCAACGATCCACCAGACATATAGCGCATCACTAAAAATGGCTGACCATCAACTTCACCAAAATCATAAACTGGCACAATAGCCGTGTGTTCCAGCCGGGCAATGGTGCGCGCCTCGCGGTTAAACCGTTCCAAAAAAGTATAATCGTGGAGAAATTGGCGGGGCAACACCTTTAGCGCCACCTGGCGGTCAAAGCGGGGATCATGAGCCAAGTAAACGGTAGCCATCCCTCCGCGCCCCAACTCTCGCACAATCTGGTAACGGTCAATTTTCTCACTCATTTCTTCACCTGTAGCCGTTAATCGCTAAAATACAGAGTTATTAAATCAGAAATATCAACGGCCGTGCTGGCCTGCACCGCCGCAAAAAAATCTTCTCGGGTTGCAAATTGCAGCCCATTTTGCTGGTAATAGGTGCGTAAAAAACTGCGGAACGCCGCGTCACCCATCCGCTGACGCAAATCAAACAAAAAGTAAGCCGCCTGCCCATACATGTTATGCACAAAAGCCTCACTGGTGGTGTAATCATAAATAGTCACATCCACCGGCCCAGAAGGTTCCCAACGGGCCACCCGGTACCACCACCACCAATCCACCAGAGCAGGATAATACCGCTCGTAAAACAGCAATTCACTCATCATCGCCAGCGATTCATCCAACCACGGCTCAATGACCTGGTTATTACCCACGCTGCCATACCACCACTGATGGGCTACCTCGTGGGCGGTAATAGCCACCAGCAAGGATTCGGCCGTACCCTCATAGGCGTCAAAGGCAAAGCCGCTCAGCGACACAACCGCCGAATACTCCATCGCCGTCAGGAAGCCATTCTCCGCCAGCACAAACTCATCATAAGGGTATGGGCCATACAGGTCACTGAATAAAGTTAGGGCCTGCTCCACCGTTTGCACCAACACCGGCCCCACATTCTGATAGCCGCTGGTCACATACACCTGCACGGGAATGCCCCCCGCGCTGCCCTCAAAGCGCACATAGTCCGGGCTGGCTAAAAAGGCAAAAGCTCGCGCCTGCGCCAATTGATAGCGTGCCCCTCCTTCTGCCGTAGTGCCCGCAAACCCTGGCGCAGCAATGACCACATCGGGCGCGGTGTTAATGCGCACGTCAAAATCCGCTAGGCGGCTGATAACCGGGTCACCCACAGGCCAATATTGCCAGGTTTGCCAGCCCTCACCAGACACGTAGGGAATGAGAACCGGATACCAATCGCCCATCTGGATCAGGTTTGGCCCCCAACCAGCGTTTCCTTCCGGTCCCCACCCTACCGGATCCAACCGGGGCAGAAACAGTGTGTAATCAAAGGTAACGGCTACCGTCTCCCCAGGAACCACCAAGCGCGGTAAGGGTACGCGCAGCATGGTGGTTTCGCGGGTTGGCGCTACAGGGAAGGCTTCACCACCTAACAATACAGAAATATCGCGCATACTCAGCATGTTTCCCCAATAAGCAGGCGCGGCGTGGAAGACGACTTCCGCCCATTCATCGTCGCTGTCGTTGGCAAAAATGACGGTTTGGGACACCACGGCCGTATGCCCCCGATAATCCAAATTCACCGCCAGATCATAAAAGGGCAAATCGCCCGCTACCAGGACTGGGCCGCCACCAGGTTCCACCACCGTCTCCGGAAAATCGGTGAGACGAACCACCCCGCCATCCTCTCCCTGCCGGAGGTGCGGCTGGCCGTTAGCGGCAACGGCCGTTAACCACAGTTCCGGTTCCAGCAACCCTTCGCCTTCAATGGCTACGCGCACAATGGCCGCGTCTCCGGCCATTGTGTTGCCCAGGCCAAAAGCAACCAGGCCATCGTTGTACAGCTCTGTACGCAGCACCTGGTCGGCACCATAGCCCAGCACCAGAGCAGCCCCCGCGTCAACGGCCGTGGCCGCCAGCGCCGCCTGCGCCTGGCTCACCCGCTGCTGCCCAGCTGCCGTATGCAGCGCCACCACCACCACCTCAGCCTGGGCGCGGGCCTGGGTTACGGCCGTGGTGATGGTTTGCGCGTCAGCCGGCGCCACGCCATAGCTTTCAGCCGTGGCATACCAGCTTGCCGGAGCCGCGTTGGTAAAAGCCAAAAAAGCTACCCGCCGCCCCTCGGTGCCAAAAATAACCGGCGTTGTAGCTGCCGCCAGGTTGGCGCCCACGCCAGTAAAGGACATATTCCGCACATTTAAGGCCTCCAGCGTGTTATTCAGCCCGGCAAGACCATAGTCCAACACGTGGTCATTAGCCAGCAGGGCCACATCCACCCCAGTTAGCAAGTCCAATAAAGCAGGGTCAGCACGGCGCAAGTCCGTTTTGGCTGCCGGTTCGCCTTGTAAAGTTAGCGCCATTTCTAGATTGAAAACGACAAGGCTGGCTGGATCTAGCACAGGACGCAACCCGGCCAGCAAATAATGAGCGCCAAACTGGTAACGGCCGTTGGCCATCTGGCTGGTCAAAGTCACGTCACCCAAAGCAAGCAGCGTCATCTGCTCCCCGCCAACCAGATTGGCTGGCGGAGTGATCAAGGTTGCGGGGCGCGCAGGGGCAGGATCAGTCGTAGCTGTGCCCACCCCCAGGGTATCCAGCAAATAGAGGGCGCTGCCCGCCTGGGCTACTAGCTCGGGACGGGGGCTGGCTTCGCTTTGGTCCATGTCGCGCAGGCGCAGAGCGGTAACCGGGCCGCGAGTGGTAAATTCGCCACGAAACGCGCCGCCGTTGTCTAGGGCCACAACACGGCCGTCTGCACTGCCAAGAAGCACGTCAGCACGGCCGTCTTCGTCCACGTCCCCCACGGTCAGCGCTCCCACGCCACCTTCGGCAAAGCGGCTGCGCCACAGGGCACGGCCGTCATTGGCAAAAGCGGTCACGATACCGGCGCCGTCTCCGGCCAATAGCTCTGCCACGCCATCGCCATCCAGGTCAGCGGCAACTAGAGAGAGTACCGGGCCATCCAGCGTTTGCTGCCACAGCGGGCTGCCGGTGCTGGAGAGGGCTACCACATTCCCGGCAGCGGTGCCCACCACCACCTCCGCCGCGCCATCGCCATTAAAGTCAGGGGTGGCCAGGGGCTGGATGGCATGGCCAACTTCCGCCTGCCAGAGCACATCACCTGTGGCTGATAGGGTCGTCACCAGGCCCGCGCTGGTCGCGGCAACGATGTCCCCACGGCCGTCAGCGTTGACGTCTGCCTGGGCCAGGGTGGTGATGGGGTTATCACTGAGCTTGATGCGCCACTGCTCCTGGCCGTCGCGGTTGAGAGCCAGCAGATTGCCTGGGCCGGCGGCGGCGAAAATTGTGCCGCTGGCTTCTTGCAGCAGCACGGCCGTTACCAGGCCTGGGGTGGCGTAGCCCCAGCGGGTTTGGGCTCCTTCCAGGAGGGTGATACGGCCGTCTTCGCTGCCCACCAGTACGTCGCCAATGGCATCGTCATCCAGGTCTGTGCCCATGACGGCGCTGATGGGGGCGGGCAAGTCTACGCGCCAATACTCATTTTGCTGCAAGCCCAGGGTGAGAAGACGGCCGTCAGCCGACCCCACAATCAGGTCGGGCAGTGGCCCGCCATCCAAACTGTACAGGTCAAAATGCGTCACAGCCTGGGCAGCGTCATGACGCCAGCGCATGGCCAGAGGAATGACTGACAAGGTGGACGGTTCGCTGGTAACCGGCAGTTGGAAGCTGGAACCAGGAGCAGGAGATTGGGGGCTAGGAGTTGGAGATTGGAGCGTCGTCGCAGGGGTCTCGTTACCCGTTACCCGGGGCTGCAAGCTGGGAACTGGCGTTGGCGCGCTGCTTTGGGGCGTGGGGGTACCATTAGAGGCCACCCGGATGCAGCCAGCCAGAAAAAGCAAGAGACCTAAAAAGATGGTGAAGTGGTGGATGGAGAAGGGTTTATGCATAATTTTTTGGCAATTGGCGCAGGTTTCAGGGTACAAAACTTACCAAAAGTAACTTGTAACCTGTAATCTGCTTTAGCTACCCCCTGCTTCAGCAGCGTCAATGACGCAGCGAAAGCCGCGAAACTGGGTGCTGCTGGTAGCAGTGACCGCGCCACGGTTAGCCACGCGGGCATAGTGTTGGTAATTGGCGTAGCTGCCGCTGCGCAGCACTTTTTCGCTGGAGGGGGAGGCGTTGGGGCCAGGGGGGTCGGCGGCGGGCGCGCTGGCGTAGTAGTCGGGATCGAACCAGTCGTTGACGTATTCCCACACGTTGCCGGCCATGTCCAGTAATCCGTAAGGACTGGCACCCGATGGGTATTGGCCAACGGCCGTAATCGCTTCCGCGCCGCGATCTTCCGTATTGGCGCGGCTGGTGTCGAAGGTATTGCCCCAGGGATAGATACGGCCGTCGGTTCCCCGTGCTGCTTTTTCCCACTCGGCCTCTGTGGGCAGGCGTTTGCCTGCCCAGGCACAGTAGTTGCGGGCATCGCCCCAACTCACAAACACCACCGGATAGTCACCAAAGGCAGACGGGCGATCGTAGTAGCTGCTGCGGCTGTAGGTGCCGCTGCCCGCTTCCGGCGGATCGCAAAAACCGGCTGTTACGCAGGCGCGATATTCGTTATTGGTCACCTCGGTCTCATCCATGTAAAAGGCGCTGACGAGGACTTCCCGCTGGGGCATTTCACTGGCAAATTCGCTGTACACGCAAGAATCCCGGTCCGGAGAGGCGCGGCAGAGGGTTACGGCCGTTTCCACCTGGGTTTGGGTGCTGCCCATGAGAAACTCGCCCGCGGGAACCAGGCGCATGAGCTTGCCGTCGCGGCCCGTGTAGGTGGTGGGGAAGGCTATGGTGGGGGTCGCCGAGGGAGACGGTGTATGGGTAGCTGGCGCAGGCGTATCTGTCACCGGCGGCAGCGGCGTCAGAGTGGGAAATATCGTATTGGTGGCCGTGGGTTCTGGCGGCAGCGAAGTGAGGGTTGGCCTCAAAGTGGAAGTTGCCGGGATTAACCCTTCGCTGCGGGTAGGTACGCTGAGGGTTGCGCCGCTGCCATTGACGGCAACGGCCGTTCCCCCCTCCCCATCGCCATCACCCCCGCCGCTCAACACAAAAAACAGGCCAGCGGCAATCAGCACCGCCACAACAACCAGCCCCCCTATGAGGGCGGGGCTAATTTTCCGCGATGAGGCACGCTCCCCCGTGGGTGCAGGGAAACCCGTGGGCTGGAAGGCGACCCGGTCGCGACTGATGAAATCGCTGTCGTTGGGGTTAGGCAGCCAGACGGTGGTTTGGCGCACGGGTGCACCGCCGCTTTCGGCAGTCATGGCACGGTCAATGGCCGCAACCATTTGCGCCGCGTTCTGGTAGCGGTCGTTGGTGTCTTTGGCCAGGCTGGTATTCACCACTTCCAGCGTGGCTGGGGAAAGATCGCGGCGCAGGTTTTGCAGCGGTTCGGGCGCTTCGTAAACGTGTTTGTGCAGGATGGCAATGGATTCTGGGGCGTCGAACGGCCGTTTTCCTGACAGCAGTTCGTACAAAATGACGCCCAGAGAGTAAAGGTCAGAACGACCGTCTAGTTCCTGCCCGCGCACTTGCTCTGGGGACATATAGTTGGGCGTGCCAATCAGGTTGCCCGTTTGCGTCAGCTTGGGGCCACCCTTCACCGCGGCAATGCCCAAGTCAACCAGCACCGGCGTACCGTCCGTGCGAATGAGAATATTGCCGGGCTTCAAATCGCGGTGCACCACGCCAGCACGGTGGGCGACGCCCAGGGCATTGGCTATCTGGCGCACAATCATCAAAGCCTGCTCAGTGGGCACTAGTTTTCCTTCGGCGGCAAATTGCTTCAGTTTTTCGCTCAGGGAGCTGCCATCAATAAACTGCATAGCCAGGTAAGGCTGTCCCAAGGGGGTGAGGCCGGTGCTGTAAATTTGCACAATGTTGGGGTGTTCCAGTTGGGCAACGGTGCGGGCTTCGCGGCGGAAACGTTGCACAAAGCTGTCATCCGTAGCCAGCACGTCTAGCATGACTTTCATGGCCACTTTGCGCCTTAAGTCGAGGTCTTCAGCCACGTAAACGTCTGCCATGCCACCCCGCGCCAAGTGCTGCAGCACCCGATAGCGGTCTACCTGCTGCCCAACCAATTTTGTGGAATCCATTATAAGTTTTTCCCGCTGCGTCACTTATTCATGCCGTTAATTACCGCCCTGTTGGTACAGACCAGGCCGGGTTAAAACAGTTTCCGTCAAAGGTTATGCGCTGCTGCTGCTTTGATTGTAAATCGATAATCCAAATATCATAGTTGGAGTTCGACTGTTGGTCGTGGTTAGAATGAAAAGCCAGGCGCGAACTGTCGTGAGACCAGGCAGGCCGCTCGTTGTTAAGACCCGACGTTGTCACCTGGATCGGATTTCGGCCGTTCTCATCTGCCACCCAAATGTGCCGTTCGTCTCCTATTCTGACTTCAAAGGCGATGCTTTGTCCGTCAGGGGACCAGGCAGGGGTGCTGGTAGATTCTCCCAGCCCAACCAGCAGTTCGATAACCCCTCCCTGTGGTGAAATCTGGTATATGCTGAAGCGACCGTCGCGATTGCTCTCAAAAGCGATACGGCCGTTTACAGACCAGGAGGGATCATCATTGATGCTGCTGTTAGCCGTCAGGGCGCGTTCATTAGACCCATCGCGATTCATCACATATATTTGCTTCGACCCCGTCTGGTCGGAGACAAAGGCAAATTCTCGTCCATCTGGCGACCAAACGGCTTCGTAATGAGGACGAATACCCGAAGTTACCTGCTGCATTTGGCTGCCATCTATTTGCGCCGTGTACACTTGCCAGATGCCGCTTGCGTCAGAGCGAAAGCTGATTTCTGCACCGTCATGAGCAAACGCGGGAACAATGCTGGTGGCAGGTTGGCCAGGCAAAACATACCTGGTTCCCGCAACGGGATCATAAAGCAGGAGTGTGCCGCTGCAGCTGAAGGCAATAAGACCATCAGGGTAGCGAAATTCTGGGGTAGCAGGAACGGCCGTTGCGGGTAACGGGGTGGGCGTCGCCAGAGGAGCTGGTGTATCTTGCACCGTGGGAACGGCCGTAATCTCATCCACAACCCCTTGACCACCGGTTTGCACAAGCTCTACTGTAGAGGTGGGCAGCGGCGTGATAGTGGGAAATGGCGTGGAGGTTGGGGTTGGCAAGGCTCGGTTTTCGGCCGTTTCTTCGCCTGGTTCGCTTCCAGGCCATAAAGAAATCACCAAAACCGTTAACAGCCCCACAAACAACATGCCCACAATGACATATCGCCGATCGAAAAACCGCGTTTGCATTGCCCTTTTTGTGGCCTTTACCTCGGTGGCGCGCGTGGTGTGCAAAAAAGATTCCACCTCCTGGACGGCAGGTGGGCGCCAGGTACCTGGGGCCTTACCCGTTTCAGCCCCCTCTGCTGTCAAAGCTTGATCAAGGGCGGCAACCAGTTCTTGGGTGGTTTGATAACGGCGGGCCGGATCTTTCTGCAAGCAAGTTTCTACAACCTGATATGTCTGCACAGCAAGGCCCGGGCGAAGCTGCGGTAGTGCCGGAGGCTGTTCATAAATGTGCTGATGTATGACGCCCCAGGGCGAATCTGCTTCAAAAGGCAGTTTTCCACTCAATAGCTCATAGAGAATGATGCCCAAAGAGTAAATGTCTGAGCGCGCATCCACGCCTTTGCCGCTACCCTGTTCCGGGGCCATGTAGTGGGGTGTGCCAATAATGCTGCCCGTTTGGGTTAATTTGGTGGTTTCCATCTGCACGGCAGCAATACCCAAATCGGTTAGTACGGGTGTGCCGTCTCCGCGTAATAAAATGTTGCTGGGCTTGATGTCGCGGTGGACGACCCCAGCATGATGTGCCACTCCTAAAGCGTCCGCCACCTGGCGAATGATAGATAGGGCGTAAACGGCCGTTACCCATTGTTCCTGGTTAGCCAGGCGGCGTAAATAATCGCTTAACGTCCCCCCTTCAATAAACTGCATCACCAGGTACGGCTGCTCGGCTGGGGTGACCCCGGCCGAGAATACCTGCACTAAATTAGGGTGAAAGAGCCGTGCCGTAGTCTGGGCTTCCCGCTGAAATCGCGCCAATAATTCTTCACTTTGGGTAATGGCGGGCAGCATCGTTTTAATGACCACGTCACGACGCAATGTTTCATCATGGGCCAGGTACACATCGGCCATACCACCCCGCCCAATGTGGCGCACGATGTGGTATTGCCCCAGCTTCTGACCAATAAGAGATGCGGAATCTGCCATGCTTAGATTGTTAGCGCACCCAATCGGGGTAGCTGCCCCGGTCGGTAATAAGCGTGACGTTGCCGCCGTTGGCATCCATCACGTAAATATAGCTGGTATTGGCCCGTTCACGGGTGAAGAGAATACGGCCGTCAGCCGTCCAATCTGCCCCCCACTCATAGTCACCACTGTTGAAGATGAGGCGCGGGTTGCTGCCGTCGGCATTCATCAGGAACACGCCGGGGTCGCGCCCGGTGGCAATGGAGAGGTAAAGAATGGTACGGCCGTCGGGCGACCATTCCGGCGACCAATCACTTTTCGTATTGTCGGTAAGCTGGCGTATGTAAGAACCGTTTACGTCCGTCACATACAGTTCCCAGGTGCTGCCATCTTCGGTGCCCGAGTTATACACCAGCTCGTCATTCACCGACCAACTCATGTGCCCGGCCCGCGCGCCGGTGCGGGTAACCTGGCGCACGCCGCTGCCGTCGGCATTCATAATGTAAATTTCGTAGCTGCCGGTCCGGTCAGAAATAAAAGCGATTTGCGAGCCGTCGGGGGACCAGGTGGGCAGCCGTTCAGAGCTGGGCGCATTGGTCAGGCGGCGCTGGTCACTGCCATCCACGTTCATCACGTAAATTTCGTAGTTGCCGTCGCGGTCCGATTGGAAAACGATTTGGGAGCCGTCGGGAGAGGCTTTGGGCAATTCATCAACCGCACTGTTGCTGGTAAGCTGGCGCAAATTGCTGCCATCTTCTTCTATCAGGTAAATTTCAAAGTCGCCGTCGCGGTTGGATTGGAAGACGATCTGGCGGCGTTCGGTAATGATGGGGATGGGCACGGCCGTTTCCGTGGGCGGGGTCGTGGCAGTCGGCGTCGTGGTTGCGGTGGGCAGGGTAGTGGGCAATGGCGTCAGCGTGGGCAGCCCGCTGGCTAAGGTAGAAGTGGGCGCAGCTGTAGAAACGGCCGTTTCCGTCACCCCTGCCACTACACCAAGTTGATTGCCCTCCCCATTTTCCCCGGAAAAGCCCCGCAACGCCAGACCACCCACCACCGCCAGCAGCAGAACTGCGCCCACAGCCACCAACCACAAGGGCAGGCGCCGCTTTTGGATGGCAGCCGTGGGCGCATGGACCACGCTTTGCCGGGTAATGGTGTGGTTGAGCACGGGTTCCGGCCGCGCTGGGCCGGTAGCTGGCTGCACCCCAACCGCCTGGCTGCGCCCCTCCACCGCCAGCGCGGCATCCAAAGCGGCGGCCAGGTCTCCTGCCGACGGAAAGCGCTGGGCCGGGTCTTTGGCCAGGCAGCCCTCGACCACTTTCAGCGTCGTGGCAGACAGATCAGGGCGTATGCGGTTGAGCGGCGGCGGGGTTTCGTAAACGTGCTGGTGCAGCACCGCCAGGGGGCTTTCCCCTTGAAAAGGGGTCATTCCCGCCAATAATTCGTACAAAATGACGCCCAGGGAATAAATGTCGGAACGGCCGTCCAAAGAGCGACCGCTGGCTTGCTCCGGAGACATGTAATGGGGCGTGCCCATCACGTCCCCGGTGCGCGTCAGGCGCGACTCGCTAGACACCGCGGCAATGCCCAGGTCTGTAAGCACTGGCGTGCCGTTAGGATGTAGCAAAATATTGCTGGGTTTCAGGTCGCGGTGCACAATGCCCGCCCGATGAGCCACATCCAAGGCGTCAGCCATCTGCCGCATGAGGGTTAGCGCTGTCGTGGTCTGCAGAATTTGGTCGCGCTCTAAAAGGGTTAGCAAAGTTTGCTGCAAAGAGCCGCCCTGAATGTACTGCATGGCCAGGTAAGGCTGGCCAGTGCCCGGCACGCTGCCCGTACGGTACACCTGCACAATGTTCGGGTGATTTAGCCGGGCTGTGGTTTGGGCTTCACGGCGAAAACGGGCCACGAACTCCGCATCTTGGGCCAGCATGGGCAGCATCACCTTCAGCACCACCTGCCGCCCCAGGTCTACGTCTTCCGCCAGATAAACATCGGCCATGCCGCCGCGGGCCATGTGCCGCAAAATGCGATACTGGTCTACTACTTGTCCCGTGAGCTTGGTTGAATCCATTTGTTTTGAGCTTGGAGATTAGAGATTGGCATACGCGTTGATCTCGAACCCCTTCTAATTGCGCCAGGCAGCACAGCGATTGCCGCTGGTGGCGCCGTTGGTCACGTTGGTCTCAACACCACCGCCAGCAGATGTCACAAAGATATCGTTCCCTTTAAAGAAAAGTATCTGGGAGCCGTCTTGGGAAATGACTGGGTTGGCAGGATTGCCAAAGGCTATTTCCGTGAACCCGCCATTGGTTGTGGCGCGTTTAATGGTTCCGCCATCAACGATGATAAAGAAATCGCTGTTGGGCGACCAGCGAACGCCATCGCTGCGACTGGGCAAGCCTTCGAGCAGCAGCCGCGCCTGGCTGTCATCTTGGGTGCTGGTGCGAATGAGAATTTGCACGACGTCGGGACGGCCGTTAATGATGATCGTCCAGGCGCCATTGGGCGAGTTGCAGGTGTTAAAGCCATTTTCCGGAATAGCGCAGCGTGGCCCATAATAAATATTGTAGGAGCTTCCCTCCGTGGTGGTCGCCGGGCTGCTGCAACTGTCGCTGGCTACCGTGCCCAGGGATTCTGGGGCGCCCCAAGAGGGGCCGGTAGTCATCAATTGGTCACCCGCAGTGTAAATAATGGGGCCAGAATCACCCCCAGGGTTGGACACAGCAGTCGGCGTCACCGTGACGCTGCCCCCTGCGGGGGTTGCGCTGGGCGTTACGGGCACAATGGGTGTGGAAGTGCCGCCGGGCAAGGGCAGCGTGGCTGTCGTCAAATCATCCAGGTAGAGGACGCCAGAACCGGTGTAACTGCTGTTGTAATCGTCCAGCACGAAACCACGAAAAGCGATGGGGTAATCAACACGGCCGTTGTTGGGGCCGCTAATGTGGGTCCAGGGCCAGGATTGACTGGTGTCAATATACCCCGTCATCTGCGCCCAGCCCGTGTGGAAAATCTGGCCAAAAGGCACCTGCCAGGTCTGGCCCTCGGCATCTACGATCCAGGCGTTAAGGAAGTGGCCGGAGTTATCGCCATAAACCCAAATTCGCAGGGCGTTGGGGGTTCCGCTAATGCTGTTGGTTTGCAAGAAGACGACGTAATCGTTGCCCGTGGTGCCAAAATCATAGGAAAGGCGTCCAGAAGCAGAACCAGAGCGAGCCTGAGTACTGGACTGCACAAAGGTACCATTGGCCTCATCGCCCCTTACCCAAACGCCAAAATCTTCCAGGCCCAGGGGCAGCCCGCCGCCACTGCTGAGGCCCTGGGTGGGGTTACCGGGCGTGGGCGTGGGCGTAAGGGTGGGCGTGGCAGAGGGAGAGGGAGTTGCCGAAGGTGTGGGCGTGGCTGTTGGAGGAGCAGTGGCGGTGGCCGTAGGCGTACTGGTGGCGGTGGGCTGATCAGTGGCGGTAGCGGTAGCCGTATTGGTCTGGGTGGGTTGGGTAGTGGAGGTGGGGTCCAGGGCAGCAACGGCCGTTTCCTCCCCCTCCTCAGCCAATGCCCCAGGCTGCACCGTGGGCGTGGGGTTGTTAAGGTTGTTCACCAGCGCCTGGCTGCCAAAATATCCGCCGGGAATGAGCAAAAGCAATAGCCCAACCAGCGCCGGAACCCACCAGCGGCGTTTTGCCGGTGGCTGTGACCCTTCCGGCAAGGGCACATAGTCAGGTGTGGGTGTGGGCGTGGGGGCCGGCGTCCGCCCAGGCGTAAACGGGTCGGGCGCATAGGCCGTGGGCGTTTGCATGATGACTGTTTCGCGGCTGATGCGCGGCTGGCCATATTCCCCCAACCCTTCCGCCTGCAGCGCGGTATCCAGGGCCTGCAATAGCTCTTCGGCCGTTTGGTAACGCTGGTTGGGGTCTTTTTGCAAACAGGCATGAACCACCGCTTCGGTTTCTGCAGTAATTTCGCGGCGAATTTGGTGAATGGGGGTGGGCTGTTCATACATGTGCATGTGCAGTACCGCCCATGGGGTATCTCCCACGAAGGGGCGGGCGCCCGCCAGCATTTCATACATAATAATGCCTAGCGCGTAGATATCGGAACGGCCGTCCACCCCCCCCCCGCTGGCCTGTTCCGGAGCCATGTAATTGGGCGTACCCATCAGCGCATGGGTGCGCGTCAGGCGCGGGTCATCCTTAATCACGGCAATACCCAGGTCCGTTAACACTGGCGCGCCATCCGGGCGCATAAGGATATTGCTGGGCTTCAAATCCCGGTGCACAATGCCCGCCTGATGGGCCACTCGCAAGGCATCGGCCACGCTGCGCACTATGGCAAGTACGTGGGAGATAGCCAACACCTCACCCTTTTGCGCCAACTGCTCTAGCATCTCCGTCAGCGTGCCACCCTGAACATACTCCATGGCAATGTAGTTGTCCCCCTCATCGGTGACTCCCGTGGCGTATACTTGCACAATGTTGGGGTGCCGCAGGCGCGCGGCAGCTTTTGCTTCGCGGCGAAACCGTTCTACAAAGGCCGGGTCAGAGGTAAATTGGGGTAAGGCGATTTTCAGGGCAATGTGGCGATCTAACCCTTCATCATAAGCCAGGTAAACGTCGGCCATCCCTCCGCGTTTAATGTGCTGCCTGACAATGTATTTATCAACTTTTTGCCCCACTAGCCGGTTCGGATCAGCCATATCTTCTTCTCCAAATAACTGTTCAAGCCGGGAAATTGATCTGCCGGGAATGCGTACAGCACGGTATACGCAAGACGCCCTCCTCATTGAATCATTTTTTTCTAACCAACATCATTAAGGCGGGCAGGTTTGCCCTGGATCAAGGGTTCGCAAGGCATTATCCAAAACCCAACCCTCAATACCCGATTCCGTGGCGCGCACCTTGCGAAAAACATTGTCAGGGTCACAATTTGAATTGGGACCGTCAATAATTCTAGGAATAACGGGGTCAATAAATTCAACCGTCGTGCCGGGATCAAACCGCTCCCAGGTAACCTGCGTGCAGGTGCCACTATCTATTTGGGCATCTGACCAGACAAACACCAGGTTAATCACGCAAATCAAGGGTTCCGCAGCGGGGGTGGGTTCAAGGGTGAGGGTTGGGGCTGGCGTCGCGGTGGGTGCGGGGGTATTTGTCGCCAGAGGGGCAATGGTAGACGTAGGGGCCGTGTCGGGCACGGCCGTTTCCAACACCCCATCGCTGCCATTTCCCGGTTCGGTAACCGTCGAAAGCGTGGGCATGGCCGTAGGCAGCTCCATACCGCCATCTTCCACCCCAGCACCACCATTGGCCTCATTGCGGAACAAGCCCGGTAGTGCCGCGCTCAGGGCAATGAGCAAAATAACCCCTACCACCGCCAGCGGCAGCCACTTGGGTATTTTTGTTGCGGGAGGCGCCGCAGCAATCTGCCCACTGTGCACCACCACGGCCGTAATATTGTCTGTGGCATTACCAGCAATAGCCGCCTGAACCAGCGCTTCGGCAGCCTGCTGCGGGGGGTTGTTGCGAATAATTTGCGCCATTTGTTCATCATTGACCGGATCATACAGGCCATCTGAGCAAAGCATCAGCACATCATCAGGCGTCAGGGCGTAGGGCTTGCCCAGATGCACATCTACCTCAGGCTTGTTGCCTAAAACCTGGGTGACCACGTTACGCAGTTCATGCCTGGCGGCATCTTCGGCGGTAAGCAGCCCCGCTTCAACCTGTTTTTGCACCCAGGTGTCGTCACGGGTCATGCGTCGCATACGGCCGTCGTGCAGCAGATAGGCGCGGGCATCTCCCACGTGGGCCACGTACAACATGCCTTCATGCTGCACCACAGCCACCATGGTACAGCCCATGCGCCCGCCGCCCCGGGCCTGCGCCTCTGCATACACGGCCTGGTTGGCCTGATTGAGAGCATACTGCAAAGCTTCCTGAATGGGCACATTCCGCTGCCGTGCCTGATAAAAAGTTTCATAGGCAACCTGCACGCCCATTTTAGCTGCATCCTCGCCATGTTCCTGCCCGCCCACGCCGTCGGCCACAATGTACAGTGTGCCCAAATGGGTGGGGGTTGTGGTGTCAGGCAGGCGAAAAGCGTCTTGATTTATCTGCCTTACCGGGCCAATATGAGAATGGCCGCCTACTAGTTTGGGGTTGTAATTATTCACAAGCTTCTCCCAGCAATGCGCAAAGCCGTCTACAAATTACCGCTTGCCAATTTCCGTTTACGGAGCACCGCTTCCGGATTTCGGGCTATTTTACCACTTTGAACACAAAGTTTCGCCCACCCAGGGTAATGTGGTCGCCAGCAGATAGGGCATGCTGCGAGGCAGCACGGCCGTTTACCTGCACGTCGGCCATGGCTTGCAGCACAAAATTCTGCTGCTGCAAGATAATCAGGGCATGGTGGGCCACGGCCGTTGCCACCACAATATCACTACCAGGGGCGCTGCCCAAAGTCGCCTGCGCCCCCAAACGGTAGCTTTGGCCGTTCTCCACGTCAATGAGATAGGCCAGCTTATCTGGGGCGACCGTGGGCTGATAAAGCACCTCCGTCTTATCCATGGTAGCCGGACGTTTAGAATCCATATCTTCGGCCAAAAGGGTCGGCACGCCCGGTGGCGTCTCCGGCTCATCTACAATGGTGTGAGAGCCAGGAGGTGCAGCTGGGGTATGCGGTCGTGAGGCGGGCGGTTCATAGGCGGCCGGGGTGAAATCTTGGGGCTGCATGTTCACCGCCGACGGTGGTTGGTAAGCAGGTTGAGCGGTGCGGGCATCGTTGCTACGCAGAAAAAAGGTATAGCCAAAAGCCAGGGCAAACAGCAGCAAAATGCCCCCCAAAGCCCACAGAGGGTTAAACCCCAGCATTTGTTCACCCCGGCAAAGAAGGTTGCAGTCGTCCACCCGCACTGTGACATCCAAGAAGCCCACGTTGGGCGGATCGGCGGTATCAATGATCTCAATCTGCAAAGTGTGAGCGCCAGGCGCCAGTTCGCTGGTGTCCCAGTCATAGCTATAAGGCGGACTGGTAGCAGAGAAAACGGCCGTTTGCCCTCCATCCAGGTAATAATTCACCGCAGCCACAGGGAAGCGCGCCTGCACCACCGGCTCCACCCGGATGCGGCCTTGTACGGCCGTTTGGGTTTCCAATGGTGCGGCGTTTCCCCGGAACGGCGTTCCCAGCACCTGGGTGATTTGCGGCGTCCGGCTGGTGCGGGCCACAAACTCCACCGGCAGCCCCGCCGGATCTATACTGCGCGGCATGCCTATCACCAGCCGATGGGCAGCGTTATCCGCCGGAATCTCCGATTGATAGGTCAGGCGATAAGTTTGGCGCAGTTGGTTGGCCATATCCACAAAAAACAACCCCATCTGTTCCGCTGTGTTCACCTGGCGAAAAGCGCCGCCGGTAAAAATAGCCGCCCGCTCTAAAAAAGCAGAATCCGCACCGCCACGCCAGGCAACAGTAAAAATTGGAATTCGGGAACGCCGCGCTTCTTCAATGGCCGTGTCGCCATTGATGGCGCGGCTGCCGGGAACAGTGCCATCTCCGGCCACATCACGGCCGTTGGTGATAAGCACCACGGCGCGTCGTTCATGAAAAGCCTGGGTAGCTGCCATGCGAATCCCCTTAAACAAGGCATCATAGAGCGGCGTCCCGGCATTTTCCTCCACTTGCAAGGCATTCACCAGGTTGATGAGCGCGCCTTCGTCACTGGTAAAATTGAGTTCCCGGCCGGGCAGCAGTTGTGGAAAGGGTTCGCTCAGGTCAACAGTGGTGCCATCCGAAAGGGTGCTAAAGGCGAGAATGCCCGATTCGTCAGTTTGTTCCAGCACGGGGTAGAGCGTGTTCACGGCCGTGCGAATGTCTGCCAATTCCGGCTGCATTGGGCCGCTAACATCCAACACCACCATAATAGACATGGGAATTTCCGAACTGTTCCGGGGTTCAAAGGTAAATGAGACCGGGCTACTCCCTTCGGTCAGGGTAAAATCGGCCGCCGCCAGGCCCATAACGGGCACGCCAAACTCATTCACCGGCACCGCCTCTACCGCCACGGTAGGGAAAGCATCATCATGTACCAGGGGGGTGTCGTCATTGTCAACCTGCGCCAGCGTAATGCGAATTTGGTCGCCCTGGGCCGTTACGGCCGTTACGCCCAGAAAAAGAATGAAAAGAGAAAAAATGAATCGCAGCTTCATGAATTAGCTTCCTCTACAGGCTCATAAAATGGAACACCACCCGGCCCATTTTTAACTGTGCCCCATCGCTGAGAACCATCCGGTCAACGTGCTGCCACTGCTGTGTTTCCTGATTAAACCGCATAGAACCATTCGTACTGCCTAAATCCTGATACACATACTGTCCATCGGCAAAGGCAATCTGCCCGTGGCTGCCGGAAACGGCCGTATCCACCAGGATGATCTCATTGTCTGGCCCCCGCCCAATGCGGGTGAGCGCCTGCAGCCGGTACTGCTCGCCAGCCTTTGGCCCTTCCCGGATGACCAGCCAGGCCAGGGGCAGCTTCTGCGATGAGGCTGGCCCCGCGGCAGGGGCAGGCGGGTCCCAGGTCAGCGGCATATCTTCAGGCTCAACGGCCGTTTCCACCAACATCCTATCCCCCGGCAACGGCGCCGTCCCCTTAAGCAACGGTGCAATCCGTTCCTCCACTTCGTCAGAATCTACCCGTGTTGTGCCATAATTCGCCGGAATAGGGTCAACTTCTGCAACGTCAGAATGGGTGCCGCCAGGGTCAGTCACTCCCCCAAATACATCCTGCGCCAAGGGTACCGGCGGCCACGATTCAGCCGGTTCCTGCACAACCCTTTGAGAATTCAACGGCGGGGCCATAGCCGGGTGAAAAGAACCGGCTTCCTGGTTTGCAAAAGCAGCCACCAAACTGTGCCCTTGCCTCTGGCGCAGCCCTTGCCGGGTATCCACAATGCCGCCCAACAAAATGAGCAAAAAGGCAATAACCGTACCCCACAAAGCGGGCATAATCGTAATCTCAAACAACCCCTCCTGCGCCCCCTGAAACAGGCGCCACTCCAAAAACAGGATGAGCAATCCCCACAGTGCCGCCCCACCTTGCCCTACCCCTGCCAGCAGCACCCACTGCGGGCGCCAAAATGCCAGCGCCAAAATCCCCCCCACCAGCAAAGCCATGAGAGGCACAAATAGCCAGGCCATATCCCCCCCACTGGCCGCCGGCAACAGTTGAAAATCGGCGTCAACCGGCAGGTCACGGTTGCTGCCAGTTGCCAACTCATAGCCAGAGAGGTCGCCGATTGGCTCGCCATTACACGAAATTGTCACCCAGGGCAGAAAAAACAACACCAGTATTAAAAAAGCAGCTGGCCCAGAAATCCATTTACCACTCATTGTTGTGCCTCCTTCACCATTGCCTACCCATTATAACGTGTTGATCCCTCTCTGGGCAGCACCTAACCGTGAAAACCAACCCCAAGGGACAAATCGCTTCACAAAACCCTATCCATCTGCCATAATCCAATGAGCTAGAAGCTGGCACTGGAGATTCAGAAGGAGATAGCGATGGCAGAATTGAACCGTGTTGCGCTTTTTGTAACCTGCATTGTAGACCAGGCCCTGCCCGAAATTGGCGTGGCAACAGTGCGTCTGCTGCGCCGCGCCGGTTTTTCGGTAGATTTTCCCCAAGCGCAAACCTGCTGCGGGCAACCTTTTTTCAACAGCGGCTACCGCGCCCAAGCCCGCGATCTGGCCCAGCGCACGGTGGCTTTGCTGGACCCCTACGAAGCCATTGTACTGCCCAGCGGCTCTTGCACCACCATGATTCGCCAGGAATACCCCCACCTGTTGGCTGACAACCCGCGCTGGTACTATGCGGCCAAACGGGTGGCTGCCAAAACCTACGAGTTAAGCGAGTTTTTGGGTAAATTCGCGCCGGACTTTTTGAACAATGAACAATTAACAATGAACTATGAACAAATGGCTATTACTTACCATGATTCTTGCCACATGAACCGCATGTTGGGCATTAAGGATGCGCCGCGAGGGGTTTTGGCGGCGGCGGGTTACACCATCCACGAAATGGCCGAGTCGGAACGCTGCTGCGGCTTTGGGGGGGTATTTTCCATGAAAATGCCGGAAGTAAGCAATGCCATGACGGCCGAAAAAATACGCCAGGGAAAGGAAACGGGAACGCCGGTCATTGTCACCGCCGACCCCGGCTGCCTGATGCAAATGCGCGGCATGGCGCGTACCGGGGACGGTGTTGCGGTGAAGCATCTGGCGGTGGCGTTGGAAGAAGCGATGAGCAAGGGGGCAGGGGAGCAGGGGAGCAAGGAGAGTGGCCGATGACGGCGACGGTTCAAAAATTTCGGGAACGCGCAACCATTGCCCTTGCTGACGTGCAGTTACAAACGGCGCTAGATGGGGCCACAGGGCGCTTTGCAAGTGCGCGCGAGAAAGCCCTGGCCGCCCTGCCCTGGGCAGACGCGCTGCGCGACCATTTTAAGCAAATGCGGGCGGCTACACTGGCCAATTTGGCCGAACATTTGCAGAGCTTTGAGCGCAACGCCACGACCGCAGGTGCCCAGGTACACTGGGCGGAAGATGGGGCGGCAGCGTGCGCCATTGTCACCGACATTGCCCGGCGACGCGGCGTGTCCCTGGTTACCAAAAGCAAATCTATGGCCACCGAAGAAATCCACCTGAACGCGGCGCTGGCCGAGGCTGGCGTACGCCCGGTGGAAACCGATTTGGGAGAGTGGATTGTGCAACTGGCCGGGGAACCGCCTTCCCACATCATTGCCCCGGCGATTCACAAGACAAAGGAGCAGGTGGCTGACCTGTTTGCGCAAGAGTCGGGAGTGCCGCAGGAGGCGGATATTCCTGCCCTGACGGCCGAAGCGCGACGAATGCTGCGGGCGCAGTTTTTGGCGGCAGGCATGGGCATTAGCGGCGGCAACCTGATGGTGGCGGAGACGGGCAGCGTGGTGCTGGTTACAAATGAGGGCAACGGCCGTATGGTCACCACCGCCCCACCTATCCACGTCGCCGTCATCGGCCTGGAAAAAATTGCCCCCACCTGGAACGACGCGGCTGTGTGGCTGAGCTTGCTGGCCCGCAGCGCCACCGGCCAGCCCATGAGCATCTATACCACCGTGGTCACCGGGCCAAAGCGGGCCGAGGACCCCGACGGACCGGAGGAAGTACACATCATTTTGTTGGATAACGGCCGTTCCCACCTCGTAGGCTCCAAATACGAAGAAATATTGCAATGCATTCGCTGTGGCGCATGCCTGAACGTGTGCCCGGTGTACCGGGAGGCGGGCGGCCACGCTTACGGCAGCCCGTACAGCGGCCCCATTGGCGCGGTGATCAGCCCGCTGCTCTTTGGCCTGGACAAGTACCCGGCGCTGCCCCACGCCAGCTCGCTCTGCGGCGCGTGCAAAGACGTGTGCCCGGCGCGCATTGACCTGCCGCGTATGCTGCTGGAGCTGCGGGCGGATTTGGTGGCGCAGGGGCTTTCACCCGCCAAAGAGGGCGCGCTGGAAAAGGCGGCGGCTTTTGCGCTGCGCTACGACAAATTGTGGCGTGTGGTCACGGGATTGGGACGGTCGGGGCAACGGCCGTTGCTCAAAAATGGCAAGCTGCAAGTCCCTGACTCGTTCAACCCCGCCGGGGAGCGGCAGTTGCCCGCGCTGGCGAAGAAGTCGTTTCATGATTTGTGGCGCGATGGGGAAGTGTAGCAAATGGGCAAGTTTGCAACAAGTCTGTTGGTTTTTGTGGTTCTCCTGTTGTTACCATCATGTACGCCTACCGAACCGATAGACGTAGCAAGGGTGACAGCGACGGGTACGGCCGTACCCAGTCCAACATTCCCCACACTATCTTCCACCAACACACCACAACCAGACACGCTAACACCGAAACCTACCTTTACACCCTACGCAACTGTAACGCCAACACCCACCACCACCCCAACTCCGCGACCTACTATCCCCGCGATCGATTTATCCAAAACAAACCTAAATGACTTTGCAGAGGCAGGTTTTGAACAAATCGCCAGCGCCGAAATAGATGACAAAAGTGAAGCGCATTATTTCGCCTACATCCTGCAAGATACAGCCTTAGTGCCATTTGACGTAAACTGGACAACCGGGCCTGAAATTTGCCGCATTGCCTTCTTTCGTTGGCAGGATGGTAAAATTACTTATCTTGATTCTTTTCCCGCTCCCACATACCCTCAATCCGATAATAACTTCCCATTCGATTGCAAGTTAATGAACTGGGAAAGACCAATCGCCATTGATAACTATCTGGCTTATGCTCCTTTGTGGTCTACTTTCAAATCTGAAGGGCAGAAAGAACTGCTGGGGATGCAATCATCAGCAAGCGACATAAATAGTAATGGCCTTCCCGAATTTGCTGTTGCGTACCAATACTGTAACAATGCCTGTTGGAACTGGGGAATTATTGCTACCCACTTCTTTGAGATTCAAGCTGACGACACAATCATTGACATTACCGCTAATCTTCCTGGGGCAGTTGTGCCATTTTTTAGTTTGTTACATGACAACATACCTGGAACATTATTTGTTTATGATCGTGGGTATGTTGGCCCTGGTTCTACCGTAAATACATGGTGGATTTTCAACTGGAACGGCGTCCAATATGAAGATGCCACCTCACAGTATAGGAATGACATCCGCACATGGGGACAAAACTGGTTAGCGGCAATACGAGAAGAATATGGCAACCCTCAAGAATGGGAACGGTTTGATTTTGGAAGGATTTTGCTTCAATATGAAAAAGCTGACTTACGTAATGAAGCCATTGAAATCATAACTGAAATTACAGACATATCTAATTGGCCTGAATCCAATGACGTGGCAATGTGCTACATGTATATGATCCGCAAAATTGCACTTGAAGAGTATCAAAGCGAGATGCCTTTTTCCCTACCACCTTACATCGTTGGTTTTGATCCAGGATGGATACCAGAATGTGCAAATATTTCTGCCCCACCTGTTGATGAATAATGCATTTTCAAGTTGTAAGAAGGAATCGCTATGTCCTCACGAAACCAAATTATTGAACGGTTGCGTCAACAAAAACGCGATAATGCACCACCCGGCAAGTGGCAAACACGACAGGGGTTTGACGATTTGGCAGAGCAGTTTGTGGCGGCGTTAACGGCCGTTTACGGCGAACCCCACCTCACTTCCAACATGGAAGCAGCAGCAAAAAAACTGGGTGAAATTTTGGCCGAACTGGGTACAGAGCGCGTCGTTGCTAATGATGAAGCGCCGCTGAACAAGCTAAATTTACGCGAACGCTGGCCCGCCATTCAATGGCACATCGTCGGGCAAAGTGCGGGCAGCCTGCGCGAATTTGCCGCCCACGCCGACGTAGGCCTCAGCAGCGGCGCGGCGGCCATTGCCGAAACCGGCTCCGTACTTATCCACAGCGGCCCCGGCCAAAGCCGCGTGGCCACGCTGTTCCCCCCCGTGCATGTGGTGCTGCTGCCCACCAGCCGCCTCACCACCGACCTCTTCACCTTCACCGCCGCTCGCCAGGGCGACCTCCCGGCTAACGTCACCTATGTCAGCGGTCCCAGCAAAACGGCTGACATCGAGCAAACCATGTCTATTGGCGTCCACGGCCCTAAACGGTTTATCGTCATTCTCTACAATGCCTAAAAACGCCCGGCCCGGTATCCGTAACCCGAAGTCCACACCCCCGAAGTTCTTTGGCCATTGCGCTCCACTCCAGGCCAACCACCATACCTGACCACCCGACCAGGTGAAATCCTCTTCCATTGGCTAAAACCATCCTCACTAGCTGCCTGATCTTTCTGGCCCCTTTTTGCGTTAGAGTTAAGGATGTGCTCATTTTAATAGATCGAAGCGGAGTACATTATTATAAACCGGAGCTTGGCGAAAATTACGCCACCCATTGGCAACGGCGCGCAGGTTAGCAATCTGCATCGGCAATGAAAACGCCAATATCCGATAAGAATCGGGAGTTTCCAAATGTCTAAAAAATATAAATGGTTGCTTTTTGTCGGCATTCTCTTGATTGTGCTGGTAGCTTTTAATTTTCTCAGCTTTCAGATCATGGGCAGCAACACAACAAGCGAGTTTTCTCTGGCAACAGGCCGGGCGGGAGATGCGCTGCCCCCAAACATGACGGCCCCGTTCACCATTATGTACCAGGTTACCGGTGCAGCCCGGCTGGTAGAACCGCTCCAAGAAGCTTTGCCGGTGGAATTGGCTGCTCTGCCCACAGTTTTAGAGGCCAGGCCGGCTGCGGATGATGGCCAAGGAAACCCCTTGCTGGTTGTGGAAGTTACCATTGATCCTTATCTTTGGACACCTTTTTTTGCCCGCGGTACGGCAACGGCCGTAATCTATTTTGCCTCTGCCGGAGAAATTACCTGGCAACGCAACGAAACCCTGCTCTTTGAAACTTCACCCGCCATTAAAGCGGATGGCGAGTTCACGTTAACTGATCGGAGTTGGGGCCTGATTTCTAAGCCCGCCTACGCCCAACACCTCAGCGCCGCGCTGGGGCAGTCAATTGCAGAGGGGTTGCAAAAAGATGTCTTCACGTTCCCTGCCGGCAGGTAGTTTTTTGACCCAATTGGAGAGATCGAAAGGAAGGAATGTTATGGAAATCAGCACCAAGCAAGAGGCACAATGGCCGTTAGCCAACTTGATGCGTCCGGTTATCATCTTGTCCGGCATTGGTATCCTATCTGTAGGGCTGCTACTCATGGCTGGCCCAGAGTTCATAACGGCTGCCCAGGGGGACGGCCCGCTGGCAGTGGGATTTGGCATTTCCACGCGGGAGCAGGTGCAGGCCGTCGGGAAACTGGCCGATGGCGTCATTGTCGGTTCGGCGCTGATTAAGGCGGTAGATGGCGCGGCAGATAAACCGGCAGCGGCGGCACAATTTGTGCGGGCGCTGATGGGCCATTGAAACGGCCTACCAACGGGTTATAATGGGGCAGTGTCGCGACCCTGACCAAAGTCGCCGAGGAAGGTACCATGAGAAACCAAACTGTCTTGCTGCTTGCCGTTGCTCTCTTCCTGATTAGTTGCACCCAACCCGCCACGCCCGCTGAAGTAACAGCAACGGCCGTTCCCCCCACCA
>CAZDEO010000020.1:0-71379 GCA_964504445.1 uncultured Anaerolinea sp.
AATAGAAGTTATCCGATGTCTATTTTCTATTCAGGAAAAGTTGTACATTAGGTATAGCAGTGTTTTCCAGACATGGTTCAGCTTTGAAATTTCACTCCTTAACCTTCCTGCACCAGCACAATCCCATTCTCTGACGGGTCAGCCAAATGCCAGCCCTTGGTGCCCTCGCGCACGGGGATGCCCGCGTCGGTCAGGCGCGACAAAACCTGCGGCCAATACTCTGGGGCTACGCGAATCTCGTACCATTGCAAGCCCAGACTGCCGGGCGGCGGCGGGGGCGCGCCAACACCATTCCAGGTGTTAATACCAATATGGTGATGATACCCGTCGGTGGCCAAAAAACTAGCTGATGGACCATACCGCACCATCAGGTCAAAGCCCAACATAGCGCTGTAAAAACGTTCAGCAGCAGAAATGTGGGCGACGTGCAGGTGGATGTGGCCCATAATTGTGCCAGCAGGCAGCCCCGTCCAGGTTTGCTGGGGCACGTGGAGCAAGGTGTCGAACAAGTCTGCTACGTCCAGAGGTTCGGTAACCATGTGGAGACGGCTGTTTCGCCACTCCCACTCCTCTTTAGGCCGATCCCGGTAAATCTCAATGCCGTGCCCATCGGGATCAGAAAGATAAATCGCCTCGCTAACCCCATGATCAGACATACCGCTGAGCATGGTCTGCGCCTCGGCAAAGTGCCGCAGCGTAAAGGCCAGGTCGGTGCGTGAAGGTAACAGCAGCGCAAAGTGATAAAGGCCGGTCGTGCGCATGGCGCGGCGCGCCCCTGGTTTCTCTTCTAGCCGCAGCAAGTCTGCCTCACCAACCCCCAGGTAGGCCACGTCATTTTCCCGGCGGTGGAGGCGTAAGCCAATATGCTCCTGGTAGTATGTCAGGGATGCATCCAGGTTGGCTACGGTTAACGAAACCAGACCAATGCTCATTGTGAGTGGGTTCATCAGGGATTCTCCTTCTCGGCCGATTTATCGCTCAGTGTACCGTGAAGCCGCGAACGGGCAATTGGGGAAAACCACTCTTTGGCCGCAGGACGGCCGTTTCTCATACCATTTTTATTTTTTTGTGGTAATATCTGTATCGTCAAGAAACATTAAGTGCCTTTTGCAGTATTTTTCTGGTAAACCCACCCGACAGATTTTCGCTAAGGTAAAACTTATTCACAGTCCGCTAGCCCTGCTGGGCGTCTGAGGCTGTTTACGAAATGATGCTGTGCCAAACCACTCATGCATGGCATCCACACTACTGTAACTACGGTTACAAAACGGAAAAGGATAAAACGATAAAAAAAGCTTATGGCTAAAAATTTGAGAATCATTCCCCTGGGCGGCCTGGGGGAAATTGGTAAGAACATGACATTGTTGGAATACGGCCGTAACCAAATCATCATCGACTGCGGGGTCATGTTCCCCGAAAGCGACATGTACGGCATCGACCTGGTGCTGCCCCAATTCGACTACGTCGTCGAAAACCAGGATATTTTGCGCGGTATCGTGCTCACCCACGGCCATCAGGACCACATTGGCGGCCTGCCTTACCTGCTGGAGCGCGTCAACGCGCCCATTTACGGCACATCGCTGACCATCGGCATGGTAGAACGCCAGCTTGAAGAGGCCCACGTGCGCGAGCGCGCCACCCTGGAAGTCATTGACGACAAGCAAACCCTGCACTTGGGACCATTCCGCATTAGCCCCTTTGCCGTGGCCCACTCCATTCCCGCTGCCGTGGGGCTAGTCATCGACACCCCGGTGGGGGCCATTGTGCACACCGGGGACTACAAACTGGACGAAACGCCCACCGGCGGGCGCACCACCGACTTTAACCGTCTGCGGGAACTGACGCCCAACGGCGTGCTGGCCATGCTGGGCGACAGCACCAACGCCGACCGCCCCGGGCGCACGCCCACGGAGCAGCTTGTGGCCGATACGCTGGACCGCCTCTTTGCCGAAGCGGCAGACTCACGCATCATCATTGCCACCTTCTCCTCGGTGCTGGCAAGATTGCAAGAGATTATGCGGCTGGCAGAGAAGTACGGCCGTCAAGTAGCCCTCACCGGCCGCAGCTTGCAGCAAAACGTGGAGCTGGCCCGCGACCTGGGCTATCTGCAAGTGCCCAAAGGCTTGCTGGTAGACATCAAAGCCAACGTGCCCGACGGCAAGCTGGTGATTTTGTCCACCGGCTCCCAAGGCGAACCCCGCTCGGCGCTGAACCGCATGGCCAAAGGTGAACACCGCCAGGTAGATGTCCACAACGGCGACACCATCATCATCTCCGGCGGTACCATTCCCGGCAACGAGGAAGACGTGGCGCGGATGCTGAACAACCTCTTCGCCCGCGGCGCCAACGTCATTTACGGGTCGCTGGCCACGGTGCACGTCTCCGGCCATGGCAGCCGCGAAGACATGCGCATGATGCTGGAACAAGTGCGCCCGCGCTTTCTCATTCCCGTGCATGGCGAAATGCGCCACCAGCACCTGCACGCCCGGCTGGCCCAGGAAAATGGGCTGGCTACAGAGGACGTGTTCATTTTGCAAAATGGCGCGGTGTGGGTAACTGACGGCGAGAAGGCGTGGCTGGATGAAGCCATTCCCGCAGAAGACGTCTACGTGGATGGTTATCTGGTGGGCGAAATTGGCGAACTGGTGATGCGCGACCGGGAGCGGCTTTCGCAGGATGGCTTTGTGGTGGTGTATGTGCCCATCAACAAGCAGCGCAAGCTGGCGGGGGAGCCGCGCATTCTCAGCCGCGGCTTCTTGCGCATGGATGCGTCAGCGGGCTTGATGGATGCGGCCACGGCCGCATTGAAGCGGGAGTTGCAGCGTAACGGCCGTAACCACGAAGACACCGTCCGCGAAACCTTGCAAAACTTCTTCTATCACAAAACCCAATCCCGACCGGTAATTTTGCCCAACGTGGTCCGGGTCTAAACCAAAAAGCCGCCAGCAAAAGCTAGCGGCTTTTTTTGTCCTGAATCGGCGCCAGATCTCAGGCGGGGATGGTCTGGGGGGTAGCCAGCTCTGCGTAACGCAGCTTCACCACCCACTGGTGCAAGGCATCCACCAGCGCCTGCACCTTGGCCCGGGCGCGTTGGTCCACGAGACGGCCGTGCTCGTCAAAAAACAGCCCCGCTCGCGCCAGCGTCACCTGGGGGCGCGGCAGCACAAAGATGTCATTGTGCTGCAAGATTTCCCGCAGGTGCAGCTGGGAGCGTATGGTGCCAAAGCCGCCGCCTGCGCCCATGATGCCCACCACCTTGCCATCCAGCGGTGGACGGTCGTCGGGTCCCGGGCGCGACGCCCAATCCAGGGCGTTTTTCAGCACGCCGGTAACGCTGTAATTGTATTCCGGGCTGGCAATGAGCAGGGCGTCGGCGCGCTGCATGGCGGCGCGAAAGGCCAGCACCGCTTCCGGCGTCCCTTCAGCTTCCACGTCGCTGTTGAAAAAGGGGATGTCATCCAGATCAAAGATTTCCATGGTCACGCCAGGGGGCAGCATTTCCTGAGCGGCGCGCAGCAAGGCGCGGTTATGGGAGCTCCGGCGCAAGCTGCCAGCAAACCCTAAAATGTGTACGGTGTTGGTTTCGTGTCCGTTTTCGGTATTCATGTCACGCTTCAATAAAGGGTTTTAAGTAGAAGGATAAAAAGTTGAGGGGCTGCTCTGCGGCTTGCAAAACGGCCGTTTCCGCCTCAGGCGTCGCCAAAATGACGTCATAAAGGTTCAGGGATTGGTCGTGCTGGGTAGATTGGAAACGGCCGTGGCCATTCACCACGTACAAAAACAAATCTTCCCCCGGCTGCGGCAGTTCCAGGGTCGTTTCGCCGCCGGCCGGCACCAGGGTGCTGGTCAGCCGCGCCGCCACGTGAGAATCGGTGGCGCCGTGGGGACCGATGATCTCCCGCACCACGCCATCACCCACCAGCCGCGGCGGCATGTCCGCCAGCCGCACCTGCTCATAATGAGGCGGCAGGCCCATGTGCTGCGGCTCGGCCACAAACCAGATCTGGATGACGCGGGTAAACTCGTCAGTCAGATTCAGCTCCTGGTGCTGAATGTAGTTACCGGAAAACATGCGCTGCACTTCCCCGGCAGTAATGGTGCCCTTGCCGCCGGTGGTGTCCTCGTGATACAGCGTGCCGTCAATGACGTAGGTATAAATTTCCAGGCCGCGATGGGGATGCCAGGTAAAACCGTTGCGCGGGGCAATCTGGGTCATGTGCGCAGTGAGCATGCCGCTGAGGCGCTGCAAGGGACTCCACCCGCCTACGGCAAAGTGGGAGGTGAGCCAGTGCACAGGATGAATCGTGGGAAAGGTACCCGCCGGATAGTATGTTAGACCACTGTTCGGGGCCAGGTCATTGATGACGCTGGCGAAGATATTGGTGCGCATAGGCGTTCCTTGTTAGACAGAACGGCCGTTTGGGGTAACGGCCGTTCTCTTCATGCTTTACAATTTTTCAGAGGGTAGACTGCTGCGCCTTCTTCTTACGCCGGCACTGACTCCACTTGCTTCACCAGCTCCAGCTCAATGTCAATTTTCACGTCTTCGCCGACCAGCACGCCACCGGTCTCCAAAGCCTGGTTCCAGGTCAGGCCCCAATCTTTGCGGTTGATTTTGCCGCTGGCCGAAAAACCGGCGCTGGTAGTACCCCAGGGGCTGGCGGCCTGCCCGGCATACTCCACGTTCAAAACAACCTCTTTCGTGACGCCGCGGATGGTCAAATCACCAATCAACCGCCCTTCATCCTCGCTAACCTTTTCCACACGCTTGCTCTTAAAGGTCATTACCGGATAATTTTCTACGTCAAAGAAGTCAGCCGAACGCAAATGATTGTCCCGCTGCTCTTCGCGGGTATTGATGCTGTTCAGTTCTACGGTAATGTCTACGGTGGTATTGGTTGGGTTTTGCTCGTCAAAATTCACGTTACCCGAAAAGGATTCGAACTGCCCGCGTACCTTAGAAATCATCATGTGTCGCACGGTGAAGTTAATTTCGGAATGAGCGAAGTCAATTTGCCAGGTCATTTGTTATAATCTCCTTGTGATCTTGTAATAAAAATGTCTTACAGTTAAATTAAGTGGACTTTGGTCCGCATTCGTGCTACCATAATAACGGACTCAAGTCCACTTGTCAATAATTATGAGAAATTCCTGTGCGAGGAATCAGGAACAAGCAACATGGAAGAAAAACGCAAACCCATTCCCCTGGGCAACATCGCCGAAACCGGCGCGGACGAGCGACAAGAACGGCGGGACGCGGCAGCCAACCGGGAGCTGCTGCTAGAAACGGCCGAAATCTTATTTGCCGAACGGGGGGCAGAAAATGTGCACATGGCCGATATAGCCCTGGCGGCGGGGGTGGGCAAAGGGACGCTGTACCGCCGCTTTGCCAACAAGGGGGAATTGTGCCTGGCCCTGATGGACGCCCAGCTAGCCGACTTTCAGGAGGCCATGCTGCTGCGCATGCGCCAAATGGCGGCGGATGGAGAACCGAACATGGCCCAATTGGACATGTTTTTGGATGCCTTGGTGCATTTTACGGCCGTGCACCAACCCTTGCTTTGCGAAGTCCAGCGGGAAGGGCTGTTTGCCAACAGTAGCCATCTCTCCCTCCCCCACTTCTGGCAGCATATGACCGTCAGCGGGCTCCTGCAAACGGCCGTGCAGGCGGGCGAAATTTCCCCGAACCTGGACGTGGCCTACATTGCCGACGCCCTCCTCTCTCCCCTAAAAATCGACCTGTTTCGCTTCCAGCGCGAAGTGCGCCAATTTTCCCTGGAACGCATCAGCGCCGGGTTGCGCTCCCTGGCAGCCAGCCTGAAAGTGGAGCTTAGAGATTAGAGAGTGGGCAATCCCCATCTCCTCCAAACCGGTAAGTGCCAGCATTGCGGCTAGGTAACAGCCGGAGTCTGGTGCAAAAAAGTATCATCCGCAAGCTGCTTCAACACAAAATCCGCCACGTCAGCCCGGGCCACCTGTCCGGCCATAATTGACTTTTCTACGCCAAAGGTGTAGCGGCCTGTGAGTGAGCCATTGGTCAGGCCCCCTGGGCGCACAATCACCCAGTCTAGCCCGCTTTGCGTCACCAGCCGCTCCTGCTCCTCCTTGGCGGCCATCACCTTACGCAGAGCGGTTTTCATCAACAGCTTAAAGAAGGTAGGCACCTGGTCTTTGCTGTCACCTACGCCAATGGAGGTGACAACGATAAGACGCCGCACATGGTGAGACTGCATGGCCTGGAGAATGGTGCGCGTACCGGCAACTTCCACCGGCTCTTCGCCCTGGCGTGTACCCAGTGTACATATGACGGCTTCCGCACCCGCCACGCACTCAGTTACCGGTTGCTGCTGGCGCACATCGCCGGGGAATACCACCAAGTTGGGGTGGGTTTGGGCAAAGGTAGCCGGGTTACGCACCAGAGCATGGATGGTGTGCCCCTGGGTTAGAGCTTGCTGCAAGACCTGGAAACCGGTTCCCCCGGTGGCGCCAAATAAGGCAATTTTCATAATCGCTTACTCCTGATGGTGCTGAAATTTCACTTCTCATCTATGGTAACTGGACCCACAAGTTGTTACCATTGTAAGTATGAGTAAGTTACCGTTTATTAATCGTGGCTGGCAACGGCCGTTTCTGCTGAACACGCTCCTGCTGCTTACCTTCCTGGCCCTGGTTCTCCTAGTCTGGCAAGCGCGCGCCGCCGAGCCGCACACCCGTTACTTTCCCATCGTGTTCAAGGTAGTGCCCCCGGCACCCGCCGCCACAGGCCCCTTATATGGCGTCAACTTCATCAGTGCGCCAGAACGTCTGGCCAACGAAGAACAGTATCAAAATGGCCTGGCTACCGGCGCAACCTGGAACCGCTGGCCCATGTACTGGTTCAACGTAGAACGCAGCGCCGGCCTATTCTGCTGGAACCCCACCATCTCCGGCTGTGACGGCGCGCCGGACACCGACACGGCCGTTGCCGGAGACATTGCCCACGGCCTGCGTAGCAACGCCATTTTGCTGGGCACGCCCGGCTTTTACACCACCAATCTCACCCGCCTGGCCAATCCCTATGAGGTTTTCCGGCGCAACGAATTTGTGATTCAGGCCATCAACGCCGCCACGCCGCAAGGCCTGTACACTCCTGTCTTCACTGACGGCGGCGACACCCCAGGCCCTGGCAAGCAAATCAACCCAGAAAACAAGTGGGCGGTGTACGTGTACACGGCCGTGTCCCGCTACAGGCCTGGCGGCATCCTGGCCCAGCAACGCGGCTGGCCCCAGGGTGTGGGCATCACCCATTGGGAAATGTGGAACGAACCCGACCTGCCCATGTTTTGGAACAGCAGCCTGGCCGACTTTGCCCGCCTGCAAAAAGTAGGCTACCTGGCGGCTAAGCAGGCAGACCCTGGCGCCCAAGTCATTTTTGGCGCTCTGGCAAATAACAGCAGCCTGCCCAACTATTACAACGACGTGCTTACCATTTACGACGCCGATCCCCTGGCGGCTTCCCAAAACTATTATCACGATATTCTAGCAACCCACAGCTACTTCACCGCCTGGCAATCCTGGTATCATGTCTGGCGCGCCGGGCGCAGCCTGAGTACTCGCGGTCTGGCTAAACCCATCTGGCTCAACGAGTCCGGGGTGCCCGCCTGGAATGATTACCCCGGCCCCGTTTGGGATGCGGCCAGCAGCCTGCGGGCTACCATGGAAGAACAGGCCAGCTACATCATCCAGAGTGCCATGTACGCCACCTTTGCCGGGGCCGACGCTATCTTCCATTTCCAGCTTTATGATGGCTGCGGCAACCAGCCAGCCTTCACTAACTTTCCCCCTCACAATGGGGAATTATGCACGGCGGACGGCATGTTAATCTCTGATCCCACCAAGCCATGCGCCGGAGACGCCAACGGCCTGTTCCGCAACCCAGGCAATGACCCCAGCTTCACCTGCTTCACCCAGCACCCCCAACCGGGCACGGCCCGGCCTAATCTAGCGGCCTTCCAGGTGCTTACCACTTACCTGCACGATGTGTCGCCTTTGCTGCGTTCCCGTCAGGGCACGCCTAAATGTGTTGGCCCTTTCAATGGGCAACTGGTTGAGCCTATTGAAATCATCGGCTTTCACCAGCCGGCCACGGGCAAACGGGTGATAGGGATGTGGACCATGTGCGGCGACAATGAAACGGCCGTGCTCCCCGCCACCAGCCCCGCCCAAAGCGCCCTCCTCGTCATGCCCAACGGCAGCACTCAAACCATCACCGCCCAAAACGGCGTCTACACCATTTCACTCCCTGGCGCTACCAACCGCAACCCCTTCCCCGGCGGCGAATATCCCGCGCCCTTCTACCCCATCGGCGGCCGTCCCGTCATCCTGGTCGAAGCATTGCACAATTAACCTTTCACCATTCATTATTCATTATTCTTATTATGAAGCCTATCCTCCATGAGTTCCCCAACCAAATCGAGACCCCCCGTCTCATCATCCGCAGTCCTCAACCCGGCGATGGCGCGCTCTTGCACCAGGCCGTCTGCGCAAGCCAGGAAGAATTGCGCCAATGGATGCCCTGGGCCGTCAACGTCCCCACCGCTGAAGAATACGAAGTCCGCGTCCGCGAAGGGCAACTCAAATTCCTGGCCCGCGAAGACCTCTGGTTGATGCTGGTTCTCAAAGAAAGCAGGCAAATCATCGGCGGCAGCGGCTTGCACCGCATCAACTGGGAAGTACCCAAATTCGAGATTGGCTACTGGCTGCACACGGCCTATACCGCACAGGGACTTGCCACCGAAGCTGTGGCAGCGATTACAGAATTCGCTTTCACCACCCTTCAAGCTCAACGGGTAGAGATCCGCTGCGATGCCCTGAACATCCGCAGCGCGGCCATTCCCCGCCGCCTGGGCTTCACCCACGAAGCTACCCTGCGCAGCGACGATCGCCATCACCTCACCAACGACCTGCGCGACACCCTCATATTCGCCAAAATACGCGGCGTTGATTGGCTGCCGGCAACATAGCTGCGACGTTAGCAGAGGGTAAAAGACGCCCATTGCGAAAAGGCCCAATCGCTGCTAAGCTAAAGTCCTTGTGAATTAGCCGCGACTTCTTTGCGCATCATTCGCGTCAAAAAGAGGTCGCGGCTATACTGTGGGCGCTAGCAACTTATCTATAACACCATCAACTTTAGGATATTTGTAATGAGTAGAAACGATTTCATCTGGTTAGCCGTCATCTTGCTCATCGTCGCTGGCGGCGTGTGGGTCGTCACCAATCCCAACTATCCCATCCGCCAGGGGCTAGACTTGCAAGGTGGCCTGCAAGTGCTGTTAGAGGCCGACCCGGCTCCGGGGCAAGAAATAACCCCTGAAGACATCAACACGGCCGCCAGCATCATTGAGCAGCGCATCAATGCTCTCGGCCTGACTGAACCGCTGGTGGAAGTGGCCCAGGGTGAAAACCGCATCGTCGTTGAACTGCCCGGCATCGAAAACCCGCAAGAAGCCATTGCCTTGATTCAGGAAACTGCCCTGCTGGAATTCATTGATACCGGTGATCAGCCTTTACTGGAAGGCACCTGCGTACGCACCACCCTGAACAATGGCCAACCTTCCCGCTGCGAGCAAAACCCGGAAGATCCCAACGCGCCCCTGGCGTTTCTCCCCGCCACCTATGAAACCATTCTCACTGGGGCGGCCCTGCGTACGGCTGCCGTGGAAACCACCCAATTTGGGGAGGTGATGGTTAGCTTTTCGCTGCAACCTGACGCTGCCCAAATTTTTGCCAACCACACCCGTGATAATGTGGGACGTTTCCTGACTATTGTGCTGGACAAACAAGTTATCTCCAGTCCACGTATCAACAGCATGATTGACGGAGGACAGGGCACCATTACCGGCCAGTTTACCTATGACGAAGCCAGCACGCTGGCGCTGCAACTGCGCTTTGGCAGCCTACCGGTGCCTCTGGTCATTGAAAGTACGCGACAGGTGGGGGCCACTCTGGGTGAGCTGTCTATTGAGTCCAGCTTACGGGCAGGGGCCATTGGCCTGGCTGTGGTGCTGCTTTTTATGCTGGTCTATTATCGGCTGCCCGGTTTTTTGGCTGACCTGGCGCTGTTAGTCTATGCTTTGCTGAATGTGACGGCTTTCCAACTGTTGGGTGTCACGCTGACGCTGCCCGCGATTACCGGATTTTTGCTCTCCACGGGGATGGCCGTAGACGCCAATATTTTGGTCTTTGAACGAATGAAGGAAGAGTTACGTAAAGGGGCCACGCTGCGGGAAGCCATTTTAACTGGCTTTAGCAAGGCCTGGTCGTCTATTCGCGACTCTAATATTGCTACGCTGGTCATTTGTGGCATTTTGCTGATATTTGGGCGCAGCTTTGGGGCCAGTGTGGTGGTGGGCTTTGCCATTACGTTGGCTATTGGGGTGACGATTAGCATGTTTACGGCCGTTATCATCACCCGCACTCTGGTCCGCATCATTATGGGCCGCGCCACCAACTGGATCAGCGGCAAAAAGTGGCTGCTGGGCGTCTAGCAACCGGTAAGTCGTTTACGAGATAAAACCATGTACAACATTGTTGAGAAACGCAAAACCTATTTCATTATTTCTGGCATTGTCATTGGCCTGGGCATCCTCGCCATGATTTACTCGCTCATCAGCACCGGTGCGCTGTTTCGTCTGGGCGTGGACTTCCGCGGCGGCACGCGTTTTGAGGTGCAGTTTACGGAACCCGTATCAGAAGCGCAAATTGAGACCGTCTTTGCCCAGTTTGGGGACAACAGCCCTGCTGTGGTGGCGCTGCGCGGTGAAAATTTGCAGAATGCGTGGCAGATTCGCACAGAGTTTAAGTCACCTGAAGAAACCCAGGCCATCGAGCAGGCTCTCAATGCGCTACAACCTTTGCTGCCGGGTACGCTGCAGGTGCAAAGCGTTAGCCCGTCGGTGGGCGCCGAGGTGACGCGGGCGGCGATTGTGGCGGTCATTGTGGCTGCCCTGGTGATTTTGGTGTACATCATGTTTGTATTTCGCCAGGTACCCAACCCCTTCCGCTATGGCACCTGCGCGGTGGCGGCTATGGTTCATGATTTGTTCATCATCTTGGGCTTCGCCGCCATCACCGGGGTGGTGCTGGGTTGGGAGGTGGACGCGCTGTTTTTAACGGCCGTGCTCACGGTGGCGGGCTTCTCTTTGCAAGACACCATCGTCGTGTTTGATCGCATTCGCGAAAATATTGCCAAGCGCCCCACAGAGAAATATGAAACGGTCATTAATCGCTCTATTCTGGAAACCATTCACCGTTCTCTGGCCACCCAGCTCAACGCCATGTTTGTGATGGTGGCGATTTTGCTTTTTGGCGGCGCCTCTATTAAACCCTTTATTGCCGTGCTGTTTGTGGGTTTGCTCAGCGGCACCTACAGCTCCATTTTTACGGCCGTACCCTTGTTGGTAGCCTGGGAAAAAGAGGAACTTCCCCTGGTTGGCCAGAACAGTTAGTCAATAGATGGCGGCGAATTTCATGCGTCATTGCGGACTCCTTTTTCTGACGGTTTTCATGCTTCTGGCAGGGTGTGCCACACCCGCCACCGGTACGCCCACCCCTGACCGACCCGTGGTGCTGCCCACCGTCGGCAGCCGCGAGTTGCCCGTGACTTTTACGCCGGTCAGCACGGCCGTATTCATCACCCCCACGCCCCAGCCAACTCTGACCGCCCCCGTCCCCACAGAAACGCCAATAAACTTTGCGGAAACGGCCGTCGAACTCCGTTACCGCATTCCCGCCCTGGGCCTAGACCGGCGGCTGCAAGGCACCTTTGGCAGCCAGATTATCTTCGCCGACGAAACCACCGGCCTCCTTTTGCAGCGCAGTAACCAGACCCGGGTGCTGCTGGAACTACAACAAGTGTTGCCTACCCTGGCGCTTACCCCCCTGCCAGAAAACTGTGACACCTGCGTTTACCTGGAATATGCGTTGACGGCCTCTGGCGAAACCGGCGCCGGCTGGCTGCAAGACCCCGTACTACTTGCCAGCGTTGAGAACCTGCTGTCTGTGGTATTGGGGCCGCACTTTCCCCCAAACACCATTGTGGGACTTAGACGCAGCGCCTCCCCTTACGCTCCAGCGCACACCATCGCCCTGACGGCCGACGGTCAGGTTTGGACCTGGCTGGCGACTGAGGCAGAAGTTGCCGCACCTTTGCCAGAAACGGCCGTTCCCAACCTGCGCAGTGCCCTGCAAAACCTGGACGTTGATGCCTTGTCCAACAGCTACGAAACCAACTGCCCCGGCGTTCCCGTAGAATCTTTAACCCTCGTGCAAAATGGAACGACTGCCACAATCGCCATTTCTTGCCCGGAGTTTACGCTGCCCACCCCGCTGCTGCCCCTTTACCTGCCCCTGAACCAGGCCTTGAGCGATAAGCTGGACGCGGCCGGCGACGCCGTCTCCACCCGTCCCCCGGCTGGTTTCCCCCTAACGGCCGTGCTGGACTACAAGCGGGCGGACGGGGCACGGCTAACCCTCTTCCAAGATGGCCTAACGCGGGCAGAAGCTACGGCCGTGTACACCACCACCCTCTCCACCTCGCAAATCATCAGCCTGACCACGCCACTGTTGGACAGCGGATTGGTAAACCCGGGCCTGACCACCTTCTTTGGCGAGGAGGCGCCAGAAGGGGCAACAACGTTGCTGCTACGCGGCCCGGAAGGTGTCTTGGATGGGCGCTGGGTCGGGATGGAAACGGCCGTGGCCGAGCTGGATGCCCTGCTAGACCAACTCCTTGGGCTAGAAAGCACCTCACCCACCCCAGCTACCACACCAACAACCGCCGTCCAAGTCACCCCCACACCCTGACATCTGCCGCACAACAAAAATAGCGGGCGAAACAATCTTGTCTCACCCGCTACAATCTCTGGAGTTGGTGGAGGGGTTTACGGCCTCTCCACCTTCTTGCTTTGTGTGGTGTTCCAGACTGCGTCAGGCATATCTGTTACCCACACCCCCAATTACGCACCAGACTAGTAAAGGTTGCAAACAGGCAACCCTCGGCATGCAGCAACCGGGTTTGGCCACCACGCACCACCACTAGGGCGTATCGTTGTTGTAAAACCAGTTATAGGCATAAAACCCATCGGCACTTTCCAGGCGAATGGCAATGCGCGCCATGCCCTGCAACGCCGCGGGAATGTTATATGTGGCGGTAAAGTCTCCCCCATCGCCCGAATCTGTGGTCGTTACCAGTGTGCCATTAACCCCCCGCGTACCAAAGGCACCCATCGTCACCCGGAATTCCCGGTCTGGTGGAAAGTCTTTGGCCGCAATGGTCACCGTGCTATCCCGCTCAACAGCGCTAATGCTGATGGTAGGAATCTCTACAGCACCCGGCTCCGGTACCGGCGTTGGGTTTGGGCCTGGCGGGGTAACGCCCGTGGAATTGTTGTAAAACCAGTTAAAGCTATAGTAACCCTCTTTGCTTTGCAAGCGAATGGCAATTTGGACATCGCCTTGTAACGCTTCGGGAATGTCGAAGGTAACTTGCTGCATCCCGCCAGCGCCAGAATTCCAATCTTGCACTTTATACCCATCAATGCCGCGAGTTCCCATTTTGCCCATAGTTACTACAAAACTCTGGTTCGCCGGGAAATTGTGGGTTTCGATGGTCACATTGCTGTCTTGCTCCACCGTAACAATGGTAATGGTGGGAATGGTTTGGGCCTGGATCTGTACAACCTGCCAACCCACCAATGTCAACACACCGAGAATTGCAACAAGGAGAGCAATCCGCCAATTCCGTATTCCAAACATTCGAATCTTCTGTTTATTCATCTTGTCTATCTCCCTCTGATAAAAAAGAACAGCAAACTTTGAGTTGAATCGTTTCAGCAGCGACCTTAAAACTTACCCTGAAACATGCTGCCTTTCATTATAAAGGAGAACGTCAAGTAGGGGAATCTATCACCAGATTATCGTTTGGTGATGGTCATAGGAAGCCCATTTTTAGGAATCAGCGTACCGGCCATTTCCAACTGCAACTGATACCCAGGTACCAGCCGCGGCGCAAAATGACTGCCCAACATGGCTACCAACAATTGAGATTCAAATAAGGAAAAGTTGTTCCCAATGCAAATGCGCTGCCCCGCAGCAAAGGGATGGTATGCGTAAGGGTGCCGGGCGGCTTCGCGCTCCGGCTCCCAACGGTCAGGGTCAAACTGGTACGGCCGTTCCCAAAAGTCGGGGTGCCGGTGGGTCAGGTATGGCCATAGCATCATGCGTGCGCCAGCAGGCACCGGTATCCCATCAATCTCGTCCTCCCCCAAAGCATCCCGTACATAGGTTGGCGCCGGTGGGTATAGGCGCAGCGTTTCTTTGATGACTTGCAGCGTATACGCCAACTCCTTCAACTGGGCAATGGTTGGCGGGCCATCCCCTACCACGTCATCAATTTCAGCCTGCATTTTCTGCTCAATCTCTGGGTTCTGCGCCAGCGCATACCAGAGAAAAGACAACGTCCGCGCTGTAGTCTCGTGCCCGGCAAAGAAAATGGTGATAGATTCATCGCGCAGCAACTCATCAGACATAACCTCACCCGTCTCTTCATCACAGGCCAGCATTAGCTTACTCAGCAGGTCATCAGGCCATTGGTCTGGCGGTATGGCGCGGCGGTGGGCGATAACCCCCTCAATGTAAGCATGCGTCCGCTTACGCGCCTGCAGGTAAGCTCGATTATTGGCCGTAGGCAACCAGAGGGGTGGGCGCAGCGGATTTTGCCCCGCCCCAACAAATTGAATCATGGTTTCAACAGCATCTTTGATTTCCAGGATATCCTCGTCAGACTCCATGCTAAACATCGTTCTAAGAATGATAGAAGCGGTAACGCGCATCATTTCGTCGGTCATATCTACTGGCTCACCTTGCTGTGCCAGCTTTTCCCAGCGTTGGCGCAGCCGCAGACCATCTTCCACCATGAGGGCGTGGTAGCTTTCCACACCCCGCGGTGTGAAAAAGGGCGCCATCAGCCGGCGCTGTCGCCGCCATAATGGGCCAGTGCTGGTGACCAACCCATTGCCCAAAAGCAGTTCGCGAACCCCATTGTAGCTTGCCATTTTGTCATAATTTGGGCGGTTTGTGATGCTAATGTGGCGAACGTGTTCTGGGTGAATGGCCAGGAACATCGTTTCCGATCCGATCTGGAACCGGGCCAGGTCGCCATATTCCTGCCAGGCTTCTTCAAAAAAGCGCAGAAAGCCCTTGCGCCGCAAATCAAAGGCAAAGTCGAGGACAAAACGGCTGCGCCGTCCGGGAATGGTTTGTGTTTTTGAATTCATGGGCATTTTCTCGGTTCATCATTTTTCCGAAAGCTGTAGGAAAAGTTGAAATTGGACTATTATGCATTGAAATATCAGAAATCAGCTGTCTGGTTTGACCCGCTAGTATACATGGGTTGGATAGGAACTGGCGGAACATTCGTCCATCTATCAGGAAAAGGTTTCTGAAAGTCCTTGACATGGGGAGGAAACTGGCGGATAATTTAGAACATATGAGCGACAAATGGATACGCGCCCACGAAATCAATGAATACATTTACTGTCGGCGAGCCTGGTGGTTGCGGCGGGTGGGTGGTCAGGCCTCACAAAACGTGCGGCAGATGGCTGCCGGAACCGCCTATCATGAGGAACACGGCCGTATCGTGCAGCACGCCACCCTTTCACAGCGGCTGGCCTACGCCCTCATCTTCATCACCGTCAGCTTCATTGTTTTCACCCTGCTTGCCAGCACCTTATAAGCCCAGGTCATTACCTCCCCAAACGTCCACTATTTTAAACCAGGCAATCTTGGCAAATTTCTACTTACGAAATGCTTCAAAATGCTCTTCAATCTTAGTTTCATTGCCCTCCTCATCCTTATCACCGGCCTGGTCTGGTGGTGGTCTCGTCGTCTGGCAAGCCGGGCAGGCCTCCCCGCGGGGAACATCATCTATGCCGACACCGGTGTCTGGTTCCCCAACGACACCCCTCTCATAGCCCGCGACCTGCGTCTGGTGGGCAAGCCAGACTACCTGGTTGAGCAAGCAGATGGCACCATTATTCCCGTAGAATTAAAAGGCAAGGATGCTCCCGCAGAACCCCATGAAGGGCACGTGCTGCAGTTAGCCGCCTACTGCCTCCTGGTAGAACGCCACTTCGGCGTACGCCCCACCTATGGTATTTTGCAGTACCGCGATGTGGCCTTTGCCGTTGACTACACTGCAGACATGGAAGAAGACCTGCTCAGCCTGTTGGCCGAAATGCGGGAAGGCATGTTTGCCCTTGACATCGATCGGGACCACAATGACTGGCGGCGTTGCGCCCGTTGCGGCTTGCAGGAATCTTGCTACCAACGGTTAGCCTGAATCCACCGTCATCCGTACGGCAAAATCTGGCAATATCTCGCCCCTCTAGACCGTTACCCCCAAGATCTCATTACCAATCCCTGAATTTCCACTGAGTGTGGGTATAATACATTGGCAGAAAAGAATTTCAACTTTCCCGGAAGCTGAGAAAGCGTCTTTGCCAGAGTACTTGGTTCGCAGTTTCCGAGAAAATGATGAATAAAACTTTCATTACAGTGTAATAATACAATTTACTGCTGCCCTGCACAGCACAGGAGGCCAATTTGACCACCATTCAACGCCCCAAAGGCATGCAAGACATTTTGCCGGACGAACGACGCTATTGGGATTGGGTCATCGCCACAGGTACCCACATCGCCCAGCAATACGGCTTCCTCCGCCTGGATGTGCCGATTCTCGAATTCACCCCTCTTTTTGCGCGCGGTATGGGCGAAGCGTCTGACGTGTTCGTGCAAAAGGAGATGTATACCATTGAAGAGCCAGATGGCGAAAGTATGACCCTGCGCCCTGAATTTACTGCGGGGCTGGTGCGCGCTTACATTGAAAATGGGCTGACGAATTGGCCCCAACCAGTCAAACTATTCACCATGGGTCCCATTTTCCGCCGCGAACGGCCGCAAGCGGGGCGTTTCCGCCAGCACAGCCAGTTTGACGTAGAAATTTTGGGCGAAACCGACCCGGCCGCCGACCTGGAAGTCATGATGGTAGCCATGAATCTTTATCGCAGCCTGGGTTACAAAGGGCTGACCTTCCAGCTCAACAGCACCGGCTGCCCGGTATGCAAACCCGCTTACATGGCCAAGCTCAAGGCTTATCTGGCTGACCACGTGGGCAAGCTGGCCCCCATTGACCAGGAGCGCCTGACGCGCAACCCACTGCGCGTGCTGGACAGTAAGGAGCCGGGTATGGATGACCTGCTGGCCCATGCGCCACACATTGCCGACCACTTGTGTACAGATTGCGAGACTCATTTTGCTGACTTGCGGGGCATGTTAGACGCGTTGGAACAGAGCTATACCATCAACTTTCGCCTGGTGCGCGGCATTGACTACTACACCAAGACGGTCTTTGAAGTGTGGGCCGAGGGCATTGGGGCGCAAGCGGCCGTTTGTGGCGGCGGGCGGTATGATGGACTGGCGGAAGCCATTGGCGGGCCGCCTACCCCGGGCGTAGGCTTTGGCAGCGGCATTGAGCGCATTGTGTTAGGTTTGCAAGAACAAGGCATCACGCCCCCACCCACCCCGCAACCCCAGGTGATGCTGGCCCATTTTGGCGGGGCGACCAAAACGGCCGCCATCCAGTTGACCTACGCACTGCGCGAAGCAGGCATTGGGGCACGGCTGGCCTTTGCCCGCGAGCGCCGCAGCATGAAGAGCCAGATGCGCGAAGCCAATAAGTATGCCATGCGCTTTGTGCTGATTTTGGGCGAATCGGAGGTGGAACGGGGGCGGGTGACGATACGGCCGTTAGACGGCGGTGAGCAGACGGAAATGCCCCAGACGGCCGTGGTGGCCTGGCTCAAGGAGAAATTAGAGGGTGGCAACTAGCGTGTTGGCATCTCCATTTGCCAATCCCTATTCACAATCATGATCGGCATTCTACACCAACCCCGCCTGCCGGAAACGGCCGTGATGGCGGACAAAATCCAAGCCTGGCTGGCGGCGCAAGGCGTGGCTGCCTGGGCGGGGTCTACCTGGGATGAAAACGGGGTTAACGGCCAGATTGAGCGCTTTACGCTGCTGGTGGTACTGGGCGGCGACGGTTCTACTCTGCGCGCTGCCCGGCTGAGTGTGCCCCATAATGTGCCAATTTTCGGCATCAACATGGGCCGCGTTGGCTTTCTCAGCGAGGCGCAGTTAGACAACTGGCAGGAAAAGTTGGCCAAAGTGCTGCGCGGCGAGTTTTGGTTGGAGCGCCGGCTGATGCTGCACGCGGCGCTGGAGCGTAACGGCCGTATTCTGGACACCCTTACGGCCCTGAACGACGTGGTGGTCGGGCGAGGGCGGCAAGCTCGCGTTCTGCGCCTGAACCTCTACGTAGATGGCGACCACGTCACCCGCTACACCGCCGACGCCCTAATTGTGGCGACGCCCACTGGTTCCACAGCCTACTCCATGGCTGCCGGCGGGCCGCTGCTGCCCCCGCAATTGCAAAACTTTGTCGTCGTGCCTGTGGCCGCACACCTCAGCCTGGACCGCGCCCTGGTGCTGCACGAGGAAGCTGTTATCACCATTGAAGTGCAAATGGACCACGAAGCAGCATTAATGGCCGATGGGCAGGATGGCATTTCTATAGCCGATGGTGATAAAGTCATTGTTAAAAAACACGATTATTCTTGTTCATTTGCTCGTGTAGAAAGTTCTGGTTATTTTTACCGGCGGCTGATGCGTCGTTTAGGGCACGCACGCCAGCAAACAGATTAGGAGCAGGCAGCCCTTGGCGCACAGCTAAGCGCTACCTGCTAATCGCTTAAAACTCAATTATGATTAGTGAACCAAGATTACGTACTCTCCTAGCCCAGGCAGCCAAAACGGCCGAAAATGGCAAATTGGCGGCTGCGCTAACGCTGTACCAGCAAATTGTGGACGAGGCTCCCGAAGCCAACGAGGCGTGGCTTGCCCTGGCAAAGCTGGAACCAGACCCAGTGGCGAAAAAGCGTGCCTACCGGCAGGTACTGGCCCTAGACCCTGATAATCCGCAGGCATTGGTGGGGTTGGCTGATCTGCAGGGAGAAGCAGTAAACCCAGAACTGCGCGCCGCGGCGGAAAAAGCAGCCACCCTGCCAAAGAATGAGCCGGAAGAAGCTGCGAAAGAGGAGGCGCCGAAATGGGAAACGGCCGTTGCCGACCCACCTCCTCCTTCCGAACCAGAAGAACACCATGACCACGAAGAACTGGCTTGCTACCGCCATCCTAACCGCCCCACGGCGCTGCGCTGCTACACCTGCGGCAAACCCATTTGCAGCCAATGTGCCGTCAAAACCCCTGTAGGCTACCGCTGCCCCGACTGCATCCGCGAGGCCGAAGACGCCTTCTTTAACGCCCGCGCCACAGACTACATCATCGCCCCCTTGGTTTCTTTGCCGCTTAGTCTGTTAGCCGGCTTTTTATTGCTGCAAATTGGCGGGGGTTTTTTCTTCATTTTGCTCATCTTCTTTGTGGCTGGCGCGGTAGGCGGGTTCATTGGGCGTTTGGCGAAAACGGCCGTAGGCCGGCGGCGCGGGCGTTATCTGCCTCATATTGTCTCCGCCACGGTCATCATTGGCGGCATGTTGGCCGCAGCGCCAGCGCTCATCAACCTGCTGTTCGGCAACTTCGGCGGCATCTTCGGCCTGCTTGTGCCAGGGCTGTACACCTTCATCGCTTCCACCGCCGCCTTTTACCAAATGAAGTAGGGGAAAGTTGGCTGACTAGGGGGTAAAATCATAGGTCGTAAGCGGCTAACCGCATGACACGCGATCGAGCAAATCTATGCTAACGGAACTCATCATCCACGATTTTGCCATCATTGACGAGCTGCGACTGCAATTTGCCCCTGGCTTTAACGTGTTGACCGGGGAAACAGGCGCGGGCAAATCCATTATTTTGGATGCCATGACGCTGGTGTTGGGTGGGCGGGCTGACACAACGATGGTGCGGGCCGGCTGCGAAACGGCCGTCGTTGAAGCCACCTTCAAGCTCGACGACACCCTGCAAGCCCTCATCAACCCCCTGCTGGAAAATGAGGGGTTGGACGATGCCGAAGCCGGACCGGACAGCCTGGTGCTGGCCCGCGAGCTGCGCCTGAACGGCCGTAACTTTGCGCGGGTGAACGGCCGTGCCGTCAGCCTCAATCTACTGCGAGAAATTGCCGAGCCGCTGGTAGACATTCATGGGCAGGGCGAGCACCTCTCCCTGCTGCACCCCCGCAGCCATCTGCCCCTGCTAGACGCCTACGCCGGGCTGCAAAAAGCGCAGCGCAGCCTGGCCCAAGAGGTTAGCAAACTCCACCAACTGCAGCGCGAATTACACAATTTGCGCCGCGACGAGCGCACCCTGGCCCAGCGTATGGACATGCTGCAATTCCAAATCAACGAAATCGAAGCCGCCCATTTGCAGCCCGAAGAGGAAGAAGACCTGCGCACCGAGCGTGAACGGCTGGCCAATGCCGAACACCTGACGCGCGCCGCCGCCGAAGCTGTTGCCCTGCTGAGCGGAGATGAAAATGTTGAAAGCCAGTCGGTAATAGACCAGATGGGGCAAACGGAACGCGCCTTAACCCAACTGGCCCGCTATGACGAAAGTCAGAATCCACGGCTGGAACTGCTGCAAGGGCTGGCCTTTCAAATTAGCGAACTGGCTGCCGAGTTGCAGGGCTACCTGGAAGAGCTGGAATTTAATCCGGTCCGACTGGACCAGGTGGAAGAGCGGCTGGAGTTAATCAACACGCTGAAGCGCAAATATGGCCCGGACATACCCGCCATTTTGGCACAGCAGGAAAAAGCGGTGGCCGAATTGGCGCAAATTACCCACAGCGAAGAACGCATTGCTGCCTTGGAAAAAGAGCAAGAAGCTATGCTGCACCAGTTGGGTAAGCTGGCGCAGGCTTTGTCGTTGCAGCGCCAGGAAGCGGCGCAAAAGTTGGCCCAGGTTGTGGTGCGTCAATTGGCTGACCTGAAAATGGATGGCGCACGCTTTGCGGTGAACTTTGCCTATGAGCCAGACGCGCAGGGCGTGTACGTGGACGAAGAGCGGTTGGCTTTTGACCAAACGGGTATTGACCGGGCGGAGTTTCTCATCTCGACTAATCCGGGTGAACCGCTGAAGCCTATGGCTAAAGTGGCCAGTGGGGGCGAGACGGCACGGCTGATGCTGGCGCTGAAGACGGCCCTGGCGCAGGTGGATGCCACGCCGACGCTGATTTTTGACGAGATTGATCAGGGAATTGGTGGCCGCGTAGGAGATATTGTGGGGCGGAAGTTGTGGGGGTTAACGGCCGTTGCCCAGCATCAAGTCATTGTCGTTACCCATTTGCCGCAGTTGGCGGGGTACGGCGACTGCCATTTCCACGTGAGCAAGGGGTTGGCCCAGGGACGCACCATTACTAAAGTAGAGGCGTTGGATAGAAACGGCCGTATCGCCGAACTGGCGGCTATGCTCGGCACCCAAGAAATTCACGCCCGCAACGGCGCTGCCGCCATCCTTGACCAGGCTCAGCAGGCTAAGGAAACTCAATTATGAGGTTAATGTTTATCTTTGAGGCTTACCCATGAGTGATAAAAATGTATCCCCCCCTCTAAAATTTGATCTGGCAGAGCGTGCCCAGCCCCAAACGCTACAGCAACAAGCAAAAATTTTTGCTAAACTAGAATTTCTATATCAAGCCCTAGACGCTGTACCTAACGGCGTGACAATTTTAAACCGCCAGCGCCAGATACTTTACGCCAACCCTGCTTTTTGTAACCTGGTAGAAATAAATGATCCTACGGAACTCGCAGGTGTGCGTCTGGGTGAAACGTTAAACTGCATCCATGCCTTTGAAGAAGATGGTGGGTGCGGTACTAGCGAGGCGTGTACAACCTGTGGCGCGTTACACGCCATGCTGGAAGCGCAACGGGGGAAGAAAAGCGTAAAGGAGTGTCGCATTACTCGCCACTTAAAAGGGGAGCTTACCTCCATGGATATGCGGGTTTGGGCAACGCCTTTTGTCATAGAGAACGAGACCTTCACGATTTTTGCAGCGGTGGATATTGCCGATGAAAAGCGGCGCAATGTGTTGGAGCGCATTTTTTTTCACGATATTCGTAACACAGCAGGAGTCATTTTTGGGGTAGCCGAAATTATGCGGACCGGCATGGTCAATGACGTAAAAGACAAGGAATTTGCCGACCTACTGTTACGAGCAACACAAAAGCTGTTGGATGAAATCAGCGGGCAGCAGCAGCTCTTGGCTGCTGAGCGAGGAGAATTGGAAGTTGACCCGCAACCTCTGGTTTCGTTGGATATTTTGCACAATGTTTTGGCTTTGTATGAAAAGCACCTGGTGGCTGAGGGTCGCCATGTGCAAATTGACGTGGAGTCGGACCTGCTTACCCTGGAGTCAGATAGCGTGCTGCTGGAGCGGGTGATTGGGAATATGGTGAAGAATGCACTGGAAGCCTGTGAGCCAGGGGAAGTGGTGACATTGGGTTGTAAGCAGCAAGGGCAATTCGCCCAGTTTTGGGTGCATAATCCTGCTTACATGCCACGTCATGTGCAGTTGCAGGTTTTTAACCGTTCTTTTTCGACGAAGGGCAAGGACCGGGGGCTAGGAACTTATAGTATCAAGTTGATTTCGGAGAGATATCTGCAGGGCAAGGTGTCTTTTTCTAGTTCCAAGTCTCAAGGTACTGTTTTTACGGCCGTTTTCCCTCTTTGGCCTGGAGTTGCTTAATTTCTTGTTTGGCCGGCTAAATTACCCATCCTTTTGGCCAGTAACGGTGTCGTTTATGGTTGTGGGCCGACCCAACAGGTAGTTTATGGCTGCTTGCAACTGCATATCCACAAATTCTTCGCCTTCTCCCAATTCTGGCTGAACAACCACATAATCTGGGGTCAGGCCTGTTTCGTGCACCCAATTCTCTGCAGGCGTCAGCCAGCGGGCAATGGTGAGGCGCACGCCACCCCCATTGCTCAATGGTTGCCAGGTTTGCACTGTACCCTTGCCAAAAGTAGTCTGCCCGATTAGGACGCCGCGATCCAGATCGCGAATGGCTCCTGCTAGCACTTCCGAAGCACTGGCGCTACCCTCGTCTATCAAAACAACCAGGGGAATATCTTGGGCAATGCCGGCGTCAGTAGACTCGAAAATTTCTGTACGGCCGTTACCGAATTCTTCAATTAGGATGGTGCCCTCTGACAGAAACAGATCGGCAATTTCTAATGCTGAGGTAAGACCACCACCAGGGTTACGCCGCAGGTCAAAAATTAACCCTACGGGGTCTTGAGCCAGCAAGTCATCTAGCATTTCTGCCAATTCTTGTGGAGAGCGTTCGCCAAACTGGCTAAGCCGTATATAGGCGACACCTTCTGCTAACATTTCCCCACGCACGCTGTCTAGCTTGATCACGTCGCGAACAATATCAATGCGGAACGTTTCGCCATCGCGCTCGATGAGCAGAGAAACGGCCGTTCCGGCGGGGCCACGTACCAATCCTGCTGCTGCAGAAATATCCATGCCCGTCAGATCCACACCATCTGCCTGGCGCAAAATGTCCCCCGGTTGTAGACCGGCAGCCTGGGCGGGCGAGCCATCAATAGGAGAAACAATGGTAATATTGCCATCAATACTCTCCACCTCAGCCCCAATGCCTTGGAACTCCCCCTGCATACTGGCGCGGGCCGCCGCTTCAGCTTCCGGCGAAAGGTAACGCGTGTGCGTATCTTCTAAAGCAGCCAGCATCCCCTCAATTGCCCCACTTACCAGTGCTTCCTCATTCACCGGTTGTGCATAGTAACGGGTGGTAACCAACTCCCATACTTCGGTAATTGGGGCCATGGCGTCATGGCGCCGACTGTTCCAGTCATTGAAAATCTGCAGTGGGGCTATGGGGGATTGCCCGAAAATATATCCGGCATTGAACCCAAGAATGGTGAAGAGAAAGACAGTAAAAAGGGTGGTTGCACGGGATTTCATTTAGTTATTCCTCTAAGAACCTGGCTGTCACCCTATTTTTGCTCATCTGCACCAGGTGACGGCCAAAGAATTGTAATCATACTGCTTTGCCTCAAATAGGCAGGTATTTTTAAGTATAGCGCAGTTTCTTAACCAAGCTTTGGCGTAGGGTAAGAAGCACTTAAACGCGGGTAGGTCATGGATTTCTCGCCTTGTTGACCGGGTGGGCTTTGCTACAATTAGACGTAAGCAGAAACCAAGTGAACCCTATGACCACCCAAAGAACCCGCACAGTTTACACCTTTGCCTTATTCTTCTCGGATGTTTTGTTGACGGCCGTTGCTTTTTTGTTGGCTTATCAACTGCGTGTCCGCATCTCATGGCCTGATCCGCTGGTCAACATAGCCCCGCTATCGCGATACAGTGGGCTACTGGTAGTCCATGTACTCTCTGTGCTAAGTGTGCTTTTTTTCTCTGGACAATATTACATCCCGCGGGCTGCTTCTCGTATCGACCAACTGTACCGGATTATCGCCGGCGTTACCTTGGGAACCCTGGTAGCCATTGCTCTCACTTCATTGCTGTATAAAAATGATGAAGTCCTGATGGATTTCCCACGCGGGATGATCTTTTACAACTGGTTTTTCACCATTTTTTTGCTAGGTACCAACCGGGGTGTGCAAAATATGGTGCGGAACACGTTGCGAAAGCGGGGCTTGGGCACCGATAGGCTATTGGTTGTAGGCACCGGCGACACAGCGCGCATTATCTTGCAGCGCATTTTATGGTCACCGCAGTTGGGGTATGATCTGGTGGGGGTTATTGCAGAAGATGGGGAAACGGCCGTAAAAGAGATTCTTGGCGTCCCTGTACTGGGCATCCCCGAAGATCTGCCCCACCTGATCGCCACGCAAAAAATTGCCGAAGTACTCATTGCCATGCCCGAACGGGGTCATCGCGAAACCGTACGCGTCATCTCCTACTGCGAACGCGGGCGCGTCTCCATCAAAGTCTTTCCCGACATTTTCCAATTCGTCACCTCCGAGGCCGGTATTGACGACCTGGGTGGTTTGCCCCTGCTCTCGGTCCGCGACTTCGCCATGCGCGGCTATCTGCTCATCTTCAAACGCCTCATGGACCTTTTTGGCGCGCTGATTGGCCTCATTTTCCTTTCCCCACTGATGCTGCTAGTTGCCCTCGCCATCAAACTAGAATCTCCTGGTCCCGCCTTTTTTATTCAAGAACGCATGGGGTTAGATGGCAAGCCTTTCCTCATGATTAAATTCCGTTCCATGCGCCGCGACGCCGAAAAAGATGGCCCCGGCTGGACTAAAGACAATGACCCCCGCCAAACTCGCCTGGGCAGCCTGCTGCGCAAAGTCGAAATAGATGAATTACCCAACCTGATTAATGTGCTTTTAGGCGAGATGAGCCTGGTTGGCCCCCGCCCAGAGCAGGCACACTATGTGGAGCAATTTCGTCGCATCGTGCCGCGCTATATGGATCGTCACAAAGAAAAAGGAGGCATGACAGGCTGGGCACAGGTCAACGGCCTGCGCGGCGACACTTCCATCACCGAACGGACTAAATACGATCTCTGGTATTCTGAACATTGGTCTATTTTGCTGGATTTCAAGATTATTCTGCGCACCATCTGGCAAATTTTTGAACGTGACAACAAGTCTGTTACCTTGCCCGAAGTGCGCCCTTCGGAAGTCCCGGAACCCCATGACCTGCCAGCACTGGAAAAATCGGTCATCGACAATCAATAATCTCACAAACTTCTTTCTAAAGATCCTCCGACAAACATGCGACCAAAAATCAATTTCAGGGAATAGTCAACGGGCCTCCATCTAACGTTCCTCTTATTTGACGCTAAATTTTAGGCATGTTATGATACCTGGAAAGGGGCATTAGCACTCTAACAGCAGGAGTGCTAATTTGCCTAAAAAAGAGAATGATAGAGCATGTGGGAGACTAGAATAGGTGCAATCTAGTCTCCGCTTGTGTAGCCTGTTAGCAGCATGTTTCCAGAGTTAACTGAACGACAACAGCATATTTTGGCCATGGTGATTCGGAGTCACATTGAAAACGGCCGTCCCGTAGGCTCCAAAACCCTTGTAGACGAGTTCACCCTGGATGTCAGCTCCGCCACAGTACGCAATGAAATGGGCGTGCTGACAGAATACGGCTACATCACCCAATTGCACACCTCCGCCGGGCGCATTCCCACGGAAATGGGCTACCGTTATTTTGTCCAAAAACTACTGCGTGACTTTCACCTACCATACCATGAGCAGCAAATGATTAGCCACCAGTTTCATCAGGCGCGACTAGACCTGAACCAGTGGATGCGGCTGGCAGCAGCCATTTTAGCCCGCGCTTCCCACGGTGCCAGCATTGTCACCGCACCCCAGCCCCGACCCAATCGCTTCAAGCATGTGCAGCTCATTTCCACTCAGGGGCGGTTGGTACTCATGATTCTGGTGCTATTTGGTGGCGAAGTGCAGCAGCAAATGTTGACCCTGGCTGAGCCGCTGCCACAAACGCGGTTAAGCGCCGCCGCAGAGCGGTTGAACGGCTTGTTTGAAAATCTGAATCAGGAAGAAATGGCAGCACGCATGCAGCAATTAGACACTTTAGAGTTTGAGGTCACGCGCCTGGTGCTGGATATTTTGCAGCGTGCTGATGAACGGCCGTTCAACAACATCTATCGAGATGGCCTGGTAAACATCTTAGATGACGAAGGTACCCGTTCGGCCGTGCGCGTCCTGGAAGAGCGAACCCTTCTGGCCAACGTCCTTAGCCAAAGCCAGACGCCAGATCTTCGCGGCGTGCAGGTGGTGATCGGCGGCGAAGGGCGCTGGGAAGAGCTAAAAGATTGCGCCATTATCTTATCGCGCTATGGCACCATGGAACAACTCAGCGGCACCATCGCCGTCATTGGCCCCATGCGCATGCCCTATGCCCGCAACGTAGCCGCCGTACGCTACGTGGCCGACCTGATGAGCAGCTTTTTAGGTGACTATTATTATCTGAACGCACCTGCTGTGGATAACAACGTAGATGAGGTGAATTGAAGTGAATGAAGACATGGTACAAGAACCCATAGGCGAAGAAGAAATAATGGAATCAGCAGACAATGGGACCGAAACGGCCGTGGCCGACCCATCAACCGCCACAGAACCCACCCTGGAAGAGCAGTTGGCCGCCGCCAAAGACGAAGCCGCCAAAAACCTCGACGGCTGGCTACGCGCCCAGGCCGAATTCGCCAATGCCCGCAAGCGCTTCGACAAACAACGGGCCGACGCCTACACCAATGCCACCGCAGACGTCATTACCAACCTGCTGCCCATTATTGACGACTTCCAGCGCGCCATAGACAACGTCCCAGAAACCATCAGCAATGACTCCTGGTTTGAAGGCATCCGCCTCGTGCAGCGTAAACTGCAAAACATACTAGAAACCTTCAACGTCACCCCCATTGAAGCCGTAGGCCAACCCTTTGATCCCACCCTGCACGAGGCCATCATGCAGGAAGAGTCCGACGAACACGAAAGCGGCATCATTTGCCGCGAATTACAAAAAGGATACAAATTAGGCGAGCGCGTCATCCGCCCCGCCCTGGTATACGTAGCAGCATAAATTCTAAAACTGTCCCTGTGGGCAATAACAAAGAGGAAAATCAACATGGGCAAAATCATTGGTATCGACTTGGGAACAACCAACTCCGTAGCCGCCGTCATGGAAGGTGGCGAACCAACCATCATCCCCAGTGCCGAAGGCAGCCGCCTCTTCCCCTCCATTGTGGCCGTCAACCCCAAAACCGGCGAACGCCTGGTGGGGCAAGTGGCAAAACGTCAGGCCGTCATCAATCCCGAAAACACCATTTTTTCCGTCAAACGTTTTATGGGGCGCAAATATGACGATCCGGCCGTGAACCGCGCCAGACAATACGTCCCCTACGAAGTACGCAAAGCCCCCAATGGTGACATTCGCGTGGTGATGAACGAGCGGGAATATTCCCCTCCCGAAATTTCGGCCATGATTTTACAGAAGATCAAGACCGACGCCGAAGCATATCTGGGTCAACCCGTTACCCAGGCTGTGATCACCGTTCCGGCCTACTTCAACGACAGCCAGCGCCAGGCTACCAAAGACGCCGGCAAAATTGCTGGCCTGGAAGTGATGCGCATCGTCAATGAGCCGACCGCTTCTTCATTAGCCTATGGGCTGGGCAACGAGAAAGACGAAATGATCGCCGTCTATGACCTGGGCGGCGGCACCTTCGACATTTCCATTTTGGAAGTCGGTGATGGTGTTTTTGAGGTGAAATCTACCAACGGCGACACCTTCCTGGGTGGTGATGACTTCGACCTGAAAATCATTGATTGGGCAGCCGAACAGTTCAAAATGCAAGAAGGCATTGACTTACGTCAGGATCGCCAGGCTCTGCAACGCCTGCGCGAAGCGGCAGAAAAGGCCAAAATCGAGCTTTCTACCACCATGCAAACAGAACTCAACCTGCCCTACATTACCGCTGACGCCACCGGGCCTAAGCACATGAATCTGACCCTTACCCGCGCCAAGCTAGAGCAGATTAGCGAAGATCTGGTGCGCCGCAGCATTGAACCCTGTCGGCAAGCCCTCAAAGATGCGGGCCTGACCACGTCCGACATTACCCAGGTGGTTTTAGTGGGTGGCATGACCCGTATGCCGGCCATTCAGGAAGCGGTTAAGAAATTCTTTGGCCGTGAACCCCACAAAGGGGTGAACCCTGACGAGGTCGTGGGCTTGGGGGCAGCTATTCAGGCAGGCGTATTGGGCGGCGATGTGAAAGATGTGCTGCTGCTGGACGTAACACCATTGACCCTGGGCATTGAGACCCTGGGTGGTGTGGCTACCCCGCTCATCGAGCGGAATACCACCATCCCCACCAAGAAGAGCCAAATTTTCTCGACGGCGGCTGATGGCCAAACCCAGGTGGAAATTCACGTGACCCAGGGTGAGCGCCCCATGGCTGCGGATAATAAAAGTTTGGGACGCTTTATTTTGGATGGACTGCCACCAGCACCCCGCGGCGTGCCCCAAATTGAAGTGACTTTCGACATCAATGCGGATGGCATCTTGCACGTCAACGCCAAAGATAAGGCGACCGGGCGGGAACAGGCCATGCAAATTATTCCGTCCAGCGGTCTGAGCGATTCCGAAATTGAGCACATGGTACGCGACGCCGAACAACATGCGGCTGACGACATAAAGCGTAAAGAGAGTGTTGAGGCGAAGAATATGGCAGATTCGGCCGTGTACAGCGCGGAGAAGTTTTTGCATGATAATGCGGAATCGTTGCCAGAAGCGCAGAAAACGGCCGTGCAAACCCAAATTGACGCCACCAAATCCGCTTTGGCCGGCGGGGACACGACCGCTATTCAGAACGCCGTGCAACAACTGCAAATGGTGATGCAACAGGCTGGCGGAGCCATGTATGAACAAGGGGGCCAGGCTGCTGGAGGTTCCCAACCAGGCAGCGGTGCGGCCAATGGCGACGAAGATGTCATTGAAGGCGAGTTTAGCGACGCCTGATACCCGGTAGTATTTTATGCGGGCATGACCTTTCTTGTAACAAGCGGGTCATGCTCGCTCCTCAATTTCTATGGCTGACAAACGAGATTATTACGAAGTACTAGGTGTCCAGCGCAGCGCCAGCAAGGATGAGCTGAAAAAGGCTTACCGGCGGCTGGCGCGCCAGTACCATCCAGACGTCAACCGGGATAACGGCGCCAGTGAACGCTTCAAGGAGATCAACGAGGCGTACGAGGTGCTGGCAGACGACGACAAGCGCGCCGCCTATGACCGCTTTGGTCACGCTGGCGTGCAAGGGGGTACGGGCTTCTCCGGCTTTGACGCTGCCGGATTTAGTGGTTTTGCGGACATCTTTGAAGAATTCTTCGGGGGCGGTTTGGGCAACAGCCGCCGCCGACGCAGTGGCCCCCGCCGCGGCGCAGATTTGCGCTACGATTTGACCATTACCTTCGAAGAAGCGGTTTTCGGCATAGAAAAAGAGGTGGACATTACCCGGCCCGAAATTTGCCATGAGTGCAATGGCTCTGGGGCAGAACCGGGGGGGAGTTCTCCGGAACGCTGCGGCACGTGTAATGGCAGTGGCGAAGTGCGCCGGGTACAGCAGTCCATTCTTGGCTCTTTTGTGAATGTGACCACCTGCCCCAATTGCCAGGGCAGCGGGGAAGTGATTACCCAGCCGTGCAAGACGTGTAACGGCCGTAAACAAGTGCAGCGCACTCGCAGCATCAAGGTCAAAATCCCTGCTGGCGTAGACAATGACACCCAAATCCGCCTGACCGGCGAGGGTGGTCCAGGCGTAAATGGCGGCCCACCCGGAAATCTCTACGTGGTCATTAACGTGCAGCGCCATCCCTACTTCCAACGCCGCGACAGCGACATCTTTTTGGACATGCAGATTAACGTCGCCCAGGCCGCCCTGGGTGATGAAATCACCATCCCCACCATGGACGGCGAAGAAAAGCTGACCATTCCCCCCGGCACCCAATCTGGGTCCGTCTTTCGTCTGCGCGGGAAAGGGGTTCCGCGCCTGGACCGCTCTGGACGTGGCAGCTATGTAGGCCGCGGCGACCAGCACATTATCATCCAGGTCGCCATCCCCAAGAAACTCAATGATGAGCAGAAAAAATTATTCAAGGAACTGTCCCGTAGTCTGGGTAAAGAAGTAGTGCCGCAGGAGCGCGGCTTTTTTGACCAGATTAAAGAGGCTTTGGGCGACGTGTTTGGGCGATGACGATGTATTGGCTGGAAATTAGTGTTCTTACCGATGGGGAAGCAGCGGAGGCCGTGGCAGAAGTGCTACGGCCCTTTGCTTATCAGGATGGTGTGGTGCTGGAGCAGTTGGGTGACGTGGCCAATCTGGATCCGGATGCTTTGGAATCCAACGTGACAGTCAAGATTTATCTGCCAGAAGAGCAAGACTCCCCGGCTGTGCGGCGGCGCATTGCCGAAATTTTGTACCACATGAACCGCCTTTATCCTGTTCCACCGCCAACCTTTCGTCAACTCCAGGAGCAGGACTGGGCCAACGCCTGGAAGGATCATTACCACCCTTTTCGGATTGGGCAACGTACGTGGATTCAGCCCAGTTGGGTGACGGCCACGGAAGCCGCTGCCCAGGCAGCCGCACAAGGCATTCGCTTAAGCGCTGATGACGTGGTTCTGGTGCTGGACCCCGGCATGGCTTTTGGCACGGGGACGCATCCGACGACGCAAATGTGTTTGCAGGCGCTGGAGCAGGTGGTGGAACGGGGCATGCGGGTGCTGGACGTGGGCACGGGGTCGGGCATTTTGGCGGTGGCGGCGGCCAAACTGGGGGCGCAGCGTGTTTATGGGGTGGACACGGATGAGGTGGCAGTGAAAACGGCCGTAACTAACGCTGCCCAAAATGACGTGCAGGGGGTGGTTTTCGTCACGCCTGGCTCGCTGACCGATGTACCTGAGAAAAGCTGGGACGTGGTGGTGGTGAATATTCTGGCCCCAGTGATTGTGGGCATGTTGGCCCATGATGGATTAATGGCATACGTGGCGGAAAACGGCCGTCTCATTCTTAGCGGGATAATAGATGCGCAAGCAGAGGACGTGGAAACGGCCGTTGTGCAAGCCGGGGGCACCATCCAACAACGGCTAACCATCCGCGACTGGGTCACCCTCATTGCCGGTTGGCCCCCCAAAAACAAATAGCGTCACACCTGTGTTATGTGACGCTACCATGACAGATTGACGCTTGCAGGATTAACTTACGACTCGGCGGTAGCCCGGTTTTTGCGGTAGCGATACGTAATGCGTCCCCGCTCCAAATCATAGGGTGACATTTCCACCCGGACCCGATCTCCCAACAAAATGCGGATGTAATATTTGCGCATTCTCCCCGACAGATAGGCCAGAACCTGGTGTCCGTTATCCAGTTCTACCTTAAACTGGGTATTGGGAAGCAGTTCGATTACCTTTCCTTCAACTTCAATTTTATCGTCTTTGCCAGCCATAAGCTCCTTCTATCATCTAACCATTGCCAGCTTATTCTTCTTCATCACCGGCATCGTCTTCTATTTCTTCTTCCAGGACTGTTTCTGGGACTTCATCGGCAAGGTCTACCTCAGCAACGGCCGTTTCTTCCATCTCGGTCGTCACCTCATCAGCTCCTTCACCCGTCTCGTCCGCATTATCTTGGATTTCTTCTACAACCTCAGCTTCTGCAGCTTCCGCTTCACGCTGCGCCATCCACTCGATCTGCTCCGAAGCAGTCACAGCCTTCAAACTCAAGCCAATTCGCTGCCGGTCTGGGTCAATGCTCACAATGCGCAGCAGATGGGTCTCGCCCTCTTGAATAACCTCTTGTACATTTTCCACATTGCCGCGGGAAAGTTGGGAAACATGGAGCAACCCTTCTACACCGGGTTCAATCTCGGCAAACCCACCATAGTCTACAATGCGGGTCACAGTACCTTCCACCAATTGGTTCACTTTATACCGTTCTTCTACAGAATCCCACGGGTTAGCCAGCAAGCGTTTGCGGCTCAGGCTAATGCGCTGTTCTTCCCGATCCAGCTTCAGAACGTATACGTCAATTTCGTCGCCAACCTTCACCACTTCCCGGGGATGATCGACGCGGTGCCAAGCCAGTTCAGAAATATGGACCAGGCCATCAGCACCTCCCAAATCCACAAAAATGCCAAAATCCCGCAGACCGCTGACGCGCCCTTTCACCACATCTCCCTCGTTGAGCTGGGACAAGAGTTCAGCCTTGCGCTTTTCCTCCCATTCTCGTTGCGCATCCCGTTGGGAAAGGACTAGCCGCCGCCGTCGTCGATCGACTTCGATGACTTTGAGAGGAAGCTTTTCGCCGCGCAGTTTGGCCAGGCGCTGCTGCCGTTTGCGGTCATTCATGCCGGGGCTAATTTCCACCAGGTGGGAAATGGGGATGAACCCCCGCAAACGGCCGTACGGCACAATCGCCCCACCCTTGTTATAGCCAATCACCTCAGCTTCAATAATCCGGCCGCTTTCCAACAGATCTTCCGCTTCAATCCAATCCTGGTTCAACCGCGCCAGATGGATAGATACGGTCAACGAATCTGGTTGATCCGTGTTGACGATGTAGACAAAAATCTCGTCATTTACCTTGAGCGCTTCTCGTTCTTCTGGCTCTAACTTTGCCAGGTCAGAAGGTGGCACTAACCCATCCCGCTTAACACCCAGGTCCAAAATGAGGCCTTGCGGCGTGTTGGCAACGATGATGCCTGGGCGAATATCGCCTACCTCTAGCTTGGCATAATCATGCTGCTCAAGAAGCTCTTCCATCTGGTCCAGAAAATTCATTTCCTCGTTCGACATGCTTATCAGTCTCTTTATATTGGGATTTCAAACAAAAACTCGGCTATTACCGCAGTCTTTGGCTGCTTTTGGCCGAGTTTGAAAATTATGTATTCGCTCAACCGAATTTTAGAGTTTTGAAGGCCCTCTTTGTTCGTTTTCTAGTGGGGTGAGCCAATTGCAGTCATTTAGTCCAAGATGTTGAACCTCCGCAGAATCCCACTCATTCCGGTAAGCCTTTGACGGTCACCATATTCAAGCGATACGTACATAACTTTTTTACAGCCACGCAGCAGGAAAGATTATATCTACCCCTCTGGGCTTTGTCAATTTTACCCTCTAATTCTCCTCTCATGTTTTCTGGGATAAAATAGCTGCGCCCTAAACGGCCGTTTCCCCATCCCACTCACGGCTATTTAGCAAAAAAGGGAACAAGCTATGTCCTTACTCAACGCGATCCAGGTTACCAAACAGTACCAGATGGGCGAAATTGCCGTAGACGCCCTGGACAATGTCTCGTTTAACGTCGAAAAGGGAGATTTTGTGGCCGTCATGGGGCCTTCTGGTTCCGGCAAGAGCACGCTGCTGCACCTGCTGGGTGGCCTGGACGAACCCACCTCAGGAGAGATTACCCTGGCAGGGCGGCCAATTTCTAAACTTTCTGATGATGAGATCACCCTTGTCCGGCGGCGTAAAGTAGGCTTCATCTTTCAATTTTTCAATCTGGTGCCCACCCTTACGGCCGCAGAAAACGTGGCGCTGCCTCTGCTCATTGACGGGCAAAACATCAAACAGCATACAGCAAAAATCAACCAGCTTTTGGCACTTGTCGGCCTAAGCGACCGGGCCGACCACAAGCCAGACCAGCTCAGCGGAGGGCAGCAACAGCGAGTAGCCATTGCCCGCGCCTTTGTCAATGACCCGGAAATTGTGCTGGCGGACGAGCCGACGGGCAATCTGGACTCCAAATCGGGCACGGCCGTCCTCCACCTGCTGCGCCACTTTTGCGACGAACTGGGGCAAACCATCGTCATGGTCACCCACGACCCGCGCGCCGCCAGTTATGCCAACCAAATTGTTTTCCTGAAGGATGGGCACATTATCCGCAGCCTCACCATTGGGCAGCGCAGCGACCATGAAGAAGATATTCGCCACATTATGCGCGTCATGCGCGAGCTGGAACTGTAAGCGGCAAGCCACACCCTACCCCAATTGGCCCGCGCACGCCATTCCCAATGTTCCAGCTCTTTAACATTTTCTCTGTCAACTCTTTCATCATCTTGGCTTTCCGCAATTTACGGGCGCGCTGGGTGCGCACGCTGCTCACGATGCTGGGCATTATTGTGGGCGTAGCGGCCATGGTGTCCGTACAGGCCACCAACCAGAGCACCCTTGCCGCCATCAATAGCTTCTTTGATGAGACGGCAGGTAGGAGCGATCTGATAGTGGAAACGGCCGTTTCCGGCGAAACCTTCTCCGCTGACCTCGTCATCCAACTACGTCGCTTTCCCGAAATCCAAACTATCGCTCCCGGTGTCGTTGGCGTCACCATCTTGGCCGCCGAAGCCGATCAGTGGCGCGACCAGCTCAGCATCACCGGCAGCCAGGTTCCCGGCAGCAGCTTCTGGTTGCTAGGGCGCGACCCAGCTGCCGACGCCCAAGCCCACGGCTATGAGACCACCGCTGGACGGCCGCTTTCCCCTGAAGAAAGCGGTTACAACATCCTTCTCGTAGAAGATTTTGCCCAAGAAAAAGGGCTAAGCGTGGGCAAAGACCTCACCATTCTCACCCCTAGCCAGGGGGCAGTCAGCCTGCGTATTGTCGGCCTTATTGCCAAAGAAGGCATTGGTGTCACCAACAACGGCGTACTAGGCATTGCTCCCCTGGCTATCACCCAAGAACTCTTTGACCTGGGAGAAAACTTAAACCAACTCGAATTGGTCATTGACCCGGCCTTTGCCAGCAACAGCGCCGCCCTGGAAACTCTGCGCCAGCAAATTGCCGCCCGCTTGGGCAGTGCATACACAGTGCAATACCCCGCCTCGCGCGGCGAAGCCGTCGCCAGCAGCCTGAGCACTTACCAGCAGGGGCTGAATTTCTTCAGCGTGGTCAGCCTGTTTGTGGGTTCCTTTCTCATCTACAACGCCTTTGCCATGACCCTGGTAGAACGTACCCGGGAAATCGGCATGTTCCGGGCTATCGGCATGACCCGGCGGCAAATTATGGCGCTGGTCCTTTCTGAAGCCATCACCCTGGGGTTCATCGGCGCAGCCATTGGCGTGGGCGTTGGCCTGCTGCTGGCCCAATTTCTCACCGAGGTGGTGGCTGGTTTCAGTGGCCGGCCCATCGAGCAAGTTACAACGACAACCATGTCTCTGGTGCAAGCGTTGGCAATAGGCGTATTGGTCACCATCTTAGCCGCGGCGCTGCCCGCAGCCCAGGCGGCGCGCATTTCACCCATGCAGGCGCTGCGGGTGCAAAGCAGCCAGGACGAGGGGCGCTGGCGGGCGATGGGGCTACGCTTTGGCCCGCTGACCGTGTTGGCCTCGATATTAATTATGTATGAAGTGCCCCTGCGCTCTGACGTTGTGTTTTTCATTGGCGGTAGCGCTATTTTTGCCATGCTGTTGGGCGCTACCCTGTGTGTTCCGCTGCTTACCGGGCCGTTGGAGCGGGTGGTACGGCCGTTGATCATCCTCATCTTTGGCAATGAAGGGCGCCTGGGTAGCAGCAACATTCAACGCTCGCCAGGACGCACCACCCTCACGGTAGCCGCCCTTATGGTGGGCATCAGTATGGTCATTGGCATCCAGGGCATGACGCTCAGCTTCGAGACCGACCTGCTGCAATGGGTAGACACGGCCCTGGGCGGCGATTTGTTCGTGCAGTCCCCCATTGAAATGCGCCCGGACATAGAACCCCGGCTGCTGGCACTGGATGGGGTCACGGCCGTTACCCGTTCCCGCTACGTCCCCTCCCGGCTTTTCCTGCCCGATGACCGCGACGAATATGCCATCTTTGTCGCCGTTGATCCGGCCACCTTTCTTGCCGTGCGCAGCCTCCGCGTGCAAGAAGGGCCGCCCCCAGCAGAGATCATGCGCCAGGTAGCCGCGGGCAACCGCGTTTGGGTGGGCGCAGACATCGCCAACAAATTTAACCTGCACGTTGGGGATGAAGTAGTACTAGAAACGCGGCGCGGCCGACACGCTTTCCAGATTATCGCCATTGTCCTTGATTTTGGCGGCGGCGAAACCACCACCATCAACGGTTCCTGGGATGATTTGCGCCGCTACTTCGGCGTCAGCAACGTCAGCAACTATGCTGTACGCCTGGCGCCCAGCGCCTCTCTGGAAGCCGTATCCCAACGCATCGAAGATGAAATTGGGCGCGGCCAAAGCCTGACCGTGGAAAGCAAGGCTGAATTTGAGGAAAAAGTACGTGAACTAAGCGCCCAGGCCTTCAGTCTATTCGACGTATTGGGATTGATTGGGTTAGTGGTAGGCGGGCTGGGCGTAATCAACACCATGCTCATGAATGTGTTGGAGCGCATGCGGGAGTTGGGCGGCTTGCGCAGTTTGGGCATGACGCGCCGCCAGGTGCAGCGCATGATTCTGGCAGAAGCAGCTACCATGGGCTTTATTGGCGGCTTATTCGGTGTCGCCTTTGGCACTTTGCTCGCGGATGTTTTCTTGATTGGCTTGCGGGAAATTGGCGGCTTTGTGCTTGCCCTGGAAATGCCCTACACGGCCATGGCTGTTAGTTTTGGCCTGGCCTTTGTGCTGGCCATTGGTGCCGCTCTCTACCCCGCCTGGCGCGCCGGGCAAGTAAACATTATCACAGCCATTAAGCACGAGTAAGTCAACGGGGCAGGTCTATCTTGCCCATTCGGGCTGCAAAAGGGATAGAACGGAAAGGTTGTGGAAACGGCCGTTCCAAAACCCGTAGTCGCGCAGCAGTCCCTCATTATGAAACCCCAACTTGTACAGCAAGTTGAGGGAAGGTACATTCTCAGGCATGACAAGGGCCTCCACACGGTGGAGATTCATGTGGATAAAGCCAAAGTCCAGCACGGCCGTCAGCGCCTCGGTCATGTACCCCTGCCGCCACAAAGGACGCGACAATTCATACCCCACCGCCGCATGGCGATGTCGCCATTTCCAATAGATGTACCCGCACGTCCCAATTAGCACGTCATCCTCCGGGCGCGTCAAACCCCAGCGAAGGGCGGCCTGATTGCGAAAACCGGCATTGATGGCCCGGATTCGTTGCCGGGCTTCTTCCAGTCCCGTAAAAGTTTCCAGGCCAAAGGTGCGCGTCACCTCCTCGTCAGAAAGAAAGCCGAACATTGCTTCACTGTCCGACGGCCGTAACTGCCGCAGGCGCAGGCGCGGGGTGGTTAATTCAGGAAACGTGGCAAATACTTCGTGCACATCCATCATCAAACTCAAACGGGGGAATCCACGCGTACCAATTCCCCACTAATTTTCCACAACCGCCGGGCAACTGCCTCGTCATACGTTTGCGCCGCTGATTTCACCGGCCTTTTCTTGGCAAAATATTTCCCCGTCACCCCTTCCACCTCTGGCGATGAAGCCAGATAAATCGAAGTCTCCGCCCCCTCCTCACTACTCAAGGCAAAGGGGCTAAGCAATTTCATGCCCATACGCGCCAGCAAACCATTGTTCTTGGCAAAATTACTGGCCACAAAACCAGGATGCAGGCAATTGACCGTAACCCCCTGCCCGGCCAATCGCCGAGCCAGCTCATAGGTAAACAGCACGTTGGCCAGTTTAGATGCGCTGTAAGCCCGAAATCCTGCATATCCTTTTTGCATTTGCAAGTCAGCGAACTGAATACGTCCACCAAAATGCGCGCCAGAGGTAACGTTGACGATACGCGCTGGCGCGCTGGCCTGCAACGTCTCTAGCAACAGCATCGTCAGCAGGTAATAACCCAGATGATTGAGGGCAAAGGTCATTTCCAGCCCATCTACTGATTCCCGCCGTTTCATGAAAATTGCCCCGGCATTGTTCACCAACACGTGCAGGCGGTCATAGTTTGCTTTGAATTCTACGGCAAGCTGGCGAATGCTATCTTGGGAAGATAAATCCGCCAGCATGAGTACCACATTCTCGTTGCCACTGGCGGCTTTTACTTCCGCCAGAGCTTCTTCGCCCCGCTGGCGGCTACGGGCCACCATGATGACGGTAGCGCCCATTTTAGCTAACTCGCGCGCCGTCACTTTGCCAATACCCGCATTCGCACCGGTAACCATCACCATCTTATTTTGCATATTCATGACGTGTCAGAAAAGGATCTCGCCTTTCCCAGAACTGAGAAAACCTCTGGGCCACAGCCATTGGTTCGCAGCTTCCGGGAAAATAATGAATAAAAATTTGCAGCAAATAACTGCCTGTCCGTACTCTATCCACTTTGGGGCCAATGGCAATGGTTTTACATTGTTTGCTAAATTACAATGGGAGCTTTAGAAACTGTGCGGACGCTGTATCATCGGCAGTAGCACAATGGGGTTGACATACCAGGTTTATCTATCGCGCAGAGTAAGAACAGCCAGGGGAATGGAGGAAAGGATGATAAGCAGCAAAGCAGGGGCGGCAGCCTGGGCAAAAAACGCTTCGGCAATGTTGTTCCACACGGCCGTTGCCAACGAGCGATACCCAAAAGGGCTAAGAATCAGCGTAGCGGGCAGCTCCTTCATCACCGTTAGAAACACCAGCCCCAGCGCGGCCAGCAAACCAGGGCGCAGCAGCGGCAGCGTAATCCGCCAAAAAACGCCACCGGCCGTCTGCCCCAGGCTGCGCCCTGCTTCTTCCAGGCTAGGCGGCAGTTGCAGCAAAGAGGTGCGTGCTGCCCCCACCGCCTGGGGCACAAACAGCACCAGGTAAGCCAGCACCAGCATGGGCATGGTCTGGTACAGCACGGGCGCATATTGGGCGCCAAAAAAGACGAAGGCCAGGGCCACCACAATGCCCGGCAGGGCAAACCCCACGTAGGTTAAACGCTCCAAAAAGCGGCTGACGGGGCCAGGCTGGCGCACAGAAAGGATGGCGACAGGTAAAGCAGCAATGATGGCGACCACGGCCGTACCCAAAGCCACCGCCAATGAATTCCACGAAGCCTCCCCCAACCGCGCCAAATCTTGCCCCCGCGCCACGCCGCGCAGCAGCCAATACACCAGGCTGCCCGCCGGGCCAACCAGGGCCACCGTTACCCACCCCCCTACCAACAGTAGGGCCGGCCAGCGCCAGCGCCCCAATTGGACGGTGGGCATCTGCCGCGCCGCGCCGGCAGAACGGCGGGCGTAAGTAGCGCGGCCTCGTGTACGCATCTCGGCTGTCACTAATACGGCCGTAATCGCCACCAGCACCAGCGCCAACACCGCCGCCAGCGAACGGTCTGCAAAAGAGCGATACTGGATAAAAATCATGCGCGTAAAGGTATCGTAGCGCATCATGGTCACCGCCCCAAAGTCCCGCAGCACGTACAGCGCCACCAACAAACCGCCCGCCACCAGGGCTGGGCGCAATTGGGGTAGCGTCACCCGCCAAAAAGCCCCCCACGCCGACAAACCGAGGCTGCGCGCCGCTTCCATCAACGACGGGTCTAGCCGCTTGAAGGCCGCCCGCGTCGTCAGCAAAATGTAGGGGTAACTCATTAGGGTCAGGGCCACAAAAGCGCCAGGGAAGCCGTAAATTTCTGGCAAGCGGGTAATACCAAAAGGTTCCAGGGCTTGTTGCAAAGCGCCGCGAGGCCCAAAGGTTGCAACCAGCAAGTATGCGGCTACGTAGCTGGGCAACACCAAAGGTAAAGCCGCGGCAATGGCCCAAAAGCGACGTCCTGGCAAGTCGGTGCTGGTGGTCAGCCAGGCCAGAGGCACGGCAATAACGGCGGAGGCCAGGGTAACGCTGCTAACAAGCAGCAGGGTGTGCCCCAAAGTAGCCACGGTGGTGGGTTTGAGCAGAGTAGCCACGGCCGTTTCCCCAGCTCCCACCGCCCGCAATAGCAAATAAGCGGGTGGCAGCAACATCAACACCCCCACACCCAAAGCCAACAGCATCAACAAAAAGCGGGCCAAAGAAAAGCCACGCCGTGGGCGCAAAGCCCAGGGAGAACGGGATACCGCAATTTGCCGCAAAGACGCCGGAAGAATACTCATAACTGCCGTGAATTATGGCTATCCTGACGAAAATATCTACGCTAACCGTTAATTAGAAATTACGCGGGTGCAAAGAAACAGTTTAACAGTATAACAACCAAAATTTAACCAGCGATCAATTAGGCGCCCACCAGCTATCGAAATGTTACGCGGCCACCAAAAACGCTTTTTTAGCCGCCTCAATGGTTGTTTCGATAACGGCCGTGTCGTGGACCACACTAGTAAAACCCGCCTCAAACTGCGACGGGGCCACATACACCCCTTGCGCCAGCATCGCCTGAAAATAGCGCGCAAACCGCGCCGTGTCCGCCTTACTCGCCGTCGCCCAATTCGTCACCCGCTCCTCGGTAAAAAACAGGCCAAACATGGTGCCAATGCGGTTGTGCTGGATGGGCACGCCCGCCTGCCGCGCCGCCGCCGCCAAACCCGCCATAAGCTGCGCTCCCGCCGCCTCCAGGCCATCCCACACCCCCGGCTGGCGCAGTACCTTCAGCGTCTCAATGCCCGCCGTCATTGCCAGCGGATTACCAGACAGCGTGCCCGCCTGGTACATTGGACCAACAGGAGCCACCATCTCCATGATCTCCCGCCGCCCGCCATAGGCCCCCACCGGCAACCCCCCGCCAATTACCTTGCCCAAGGCCGTCAAATCTGGCGTGATGCCATACAGGGTTTGCGCTCCGCCGGGATGCACGCGAAAGCCGGTCATTACTTCGTCAAAAATGAGGAGGGCGCCATCAACGGCCGTTACCTCGCGCAATCCTGCCAAAAAGCCATCTGCCGGAGGAACCAGGCCCATGTTTCCGGCCACCGGTTCCACAATCACGGCCGCAATCTGGCCGGGAAATTGATCGAACAACTGCCGCACCGCTTCCAGATCATTGTATGGCGCGGTGAGGGTATCGGCCGTCGTTGCCGCAGGTACGCCCGGCGAATCGGGCAACCCCAGCGTTGCCACGCCGGACCCCGCCTGCACCAGCAGCATGTCCGCGTGCCCGTGATAATTTCCCTGGAACTTGACAATCTTGCTGCGCCCCGTAAAGGCCCGCGCCAGCCGCAGGGCGCTCATGGTCGCCTCCGTGCCGGAATTGACAAAGCGCACCATTTCAATGGTGGGCATCAGGGCCATCACCTGCCGCGCCAGCTCATTTTCCAACGGACTGGGCGCGCCGTAGCTGGTACCCCGTGCCGCCGCCGCCTGCACAGCCGCCACTACCTGCGGGTGCGCGTGCCCCAAAATCAGCGGCCCCCACGAAAGGACATAATCAATGTAGCGATTGCCATCCACGTCAAACAAATACGGGCCAGCCGCATGGTCAATAAAAATGGGCTGCCCGCCCACCGCCTTAAACGCCCGCACCGGGGAATCCACGCCGCCGGGCAGCAGCTCTTTCGCTTCCGCAAACAATGCCACAGATTTTTGTATGTTCAACATGAGTTTCTCCATAATACTTGACATAGCGCGAAATGGTATACCGTCATAGTCAGGCGCTTGTTGCTTCTTGGACGTACTCGACGAGGCGGCGCACGTTGTTTACGGGGGTGTTAGGGAAGATGCCGTGCCCCAGATTGAAAATGTGAGGGGCGCCTCCGGCTGCGCGAACTTTGGCAGCGCGGGCCAACACGTCATCCACGCGAGTCTGCAATTCCGGCCACTCTGTAAGCAAGGCCACCGGGTCAAGGTTGCCCTGCGCCGGTTTATCGGTACCAACCATTTTCCAGGCTGTGTCTAAAGGCAGCCGCCAATCTATGCTCATGACGTCGCCGCCACACGCTGCTACCTCAGGAAAATATGCGGCCGTTCCCCCACTATAATTAATTACCGGAACGCCTAGCCCAGCCAGTTCTGCAAACAATGCCTTGTTATATGGCTGTACGTAGCGCACGTAATCGAGCAAGCCCAGGGCCAATCCTGCCCAGGAGTCAAACAGTTGCAAGGCGCTGGCCCCAGCGGCAACTTGCTGGCGCAAGTAATCCACCTGTACCGTCACCAGCTTGTGCATAAGCTGATCCCACGCCTCTGGCTCCGTGTACATTAGCGCCTTCGTCTTGCTGTAGGTTTTAGAGCCGCCCCCTTCAACGGCATAGCTGGCTAAGGTAAAGGGCGCACCGGCAAAGCCAATGAGCGGAATATTGCGGGGCGTTAGTTCGGCCGTGACCAGGCGGATAGCCGCCAGGGTAGCGCCCATATTTTCTTCTGCGGACGGGGTGCGCAGCGCGGCCACGTCTGCTGGAGAGGTGACTGGGTTGTAGATGACCGGCCCCTCTCCTTTGGCAAACTCCAGGTGAAAGCCCATGCCAATCAGGGGGGGCAGAATGTCGGAGAAGATGATGGCCGCGTCCATGCCAAAAGCGTCAATGGGCTGCATGGTCACTTCGGCAGCCAGCTCCGGCATGCCAATGACCTCTAACATGCTGTGTTGGGCACGAATGGCGCGATATTCGGGCATGTAACGCCCCGCCTGGCGCATTAACCAGATAGGTGTGTAATCGGTTGGCAAACCGCGACAAGCGCGGAGAAAAGGGGATGTTTGGGCTAGTTGTGTCACGTGAAATCCTTAGGAAAATTGTCAATGGTTAATGATCAATAGTCAATTGTCAATGAATCGGTTGGCAATGGACCATTGACGATTGATCATTGGCCATTACTTCAGCCATCTGGCTGCATCTTTTGCGTGATAGGTGATGGTCAGGTCGGCGCCGGCGCGCTTGATGCTGGTGAGGGTTTCTAGCACGGCGCGCTCTTCGTCCAGCCATCTATTGGCGGCGGCGGCTTTGAGCATGGCGTACTCGCCGCTGACGTTGTAGGCCACCAGGGGCAGTTCGGGGAAATGGTCGCGGGTCTGGCGGATGATGTCCAGGTAGGGCAGCGCCGGTTTAACCATGAGAAAGTCAGCGCCTTCGGCTACGTCCAGGGCTGCTTCGCGCAGGGCCTCACGGCCGTTTGCCGGGTCCATCTGGTGGGTTTTGCGGTCGCCAAACTTGGGCGCGCCATCGGCAGCGTCGCGGAAGGGACCATAGAAGCTAGAAGCATACTTGATGGCGTAAGACATGATGGGCAGGTGAGTAAAATCGGCGGCGTCCAGCCCGGCGCGAATGGCGGCTACCATGCCGTCCATCATGCCGCTAGGGGCTACAATGTCCGCGCCAGCCTGGGCGTGAGAAACGGCCGTGTCCGCCAGCACCCCCAGCGTCTCATCATTCAGCACGTACCCCTCCGGCAAATGGGGATGCTCGCCATTGCCGCCGCTGTGCAGCAGCCCGCAATGGCCGTGATCGGTGTATTCGCACAGGCAGACGTCGGTGACGAGAATGAGGTGGGGTACGGCCGTTTTAATCTCCCGTATCGCCTGTTGCACAATGCCATCGGGGGCAAAGTTTTCCAACCCCACAGGGTCTTTGTGGGCGGGTAAGCCAAACAGCATCAGCGCCGGAATGCCCAGCGCGGCCGCTTCTTCTGCTTCCAGCACTGCCTGGTCCACCGAAAGCTGGGCAATGCCCGGCATGGAGGCAATAGGGGTGCGAACCCCTTGCCCATGGGTCACAAACAGCGGGTAAATGAAATCGGCGGAGGCTAGCCGGGTTTCGCGCACCATCGCCCGCAACGCCGGATTTGCCCGCAGCCGTCGCGGGCGGATAACGGGGCTGGTGATGGTTGTTCTGGTGTGTGGGTTTAGCATGTTTTACTCCACTCTCCAATCTTCATTCTTTAACTTCAAAATGTTGTAATCGTCAAGAGTTGCTTGAACCGCAGAGAGCGCTGAGAATGCAGAGATTTCTCCCTAATCTCTCTGAGAATCTCTGTGTCTCCTCCGTGAATCTCCGTGTAACTTGACCATTACATTAACTTCAAAATGTTCTCGCAGAACCTGTACCAGACCCTCAATGGTATATTCGTCGGGAACCAGGTCAACGCGCAGGTTAAATTTGGCCGCTTCGGCGGCGGTGACGGGGCCTATGCAGACAATAACGGCGTGCGCGAAATTTGACACGTTGTGCAACCTTGTCAACTTGATAAAGTTGCGCACGCTGGAGGGGCTGGTAAAGGTGATGGCGTCGAAACCGGCGGCGAGGTCAGCCAGAGCGGCGGGGGTGGGCACGGCCGTTACCGTCTCATACAGCGCCACGTCATCCGCTTCAGCCCCCTGCTGCCGTAACAATTCCACAATCTGCGGGCGGCCCTGTTTTGCACGGGGCAGCAGCACCCGCTTACCGCGCAAATCCCCCAACCCCAGCGCCAGTTGCTCGCCAGTGAATTCGTCGGGCATAAAGTCCGCGGTGAGACCGCGCTCGGCCAGTTTGTCTGCTGTTGCTGAACCAACCGCCGCCACCGCGACGCCATCCACCCGAATACCGCGTTCATCCACGCGGCGAAAGAAGAACTCAACGGCGTTGACGCTAGTAAAAATCAGCCAATCGTACTGCGGCAGGCAGCCCAGTGCCGCGTCCAATGGCTCTGGCGGCAGGGGGACAAAATCAATCACCGGAAAAATGATGGGGGTGAACCCGGCAGCCGCCAGCTTGTGAGCAAATGCATCCGCCTGTGCGCGGCTGCGGGTGACGACGATGCGCTTACGCATGGCGCAAAATCTCCGCTGCACCTTGTTGGCGGGCCTCCGCGGCTAAAGATGCGCCCAACTCCCAGGGGGCGTAGCCTGTGCCCTCGACGACAATGGCGCGACGGCCGTCTAGCGCTCCCACAAAGCCGGTCAGGTGCAAGCGTTCGTGCTGCCAGGCGGCATAGGCGGCAATGGGCACGGCGCAGCCGCCGCCCAAGTGGTGCAAGAAGCTGCGTTCGGCGGTAACGGCCGCGCGTACCGGTAGCTGGTCTAGGGGGGCCAGCAGACGTAGGGTCTCGGCATCAGCGGCGCGGCACTGCACGGCCAGCGCCCCCTGCCCCGGCGCAGGCAGCATCACGTCCAGGGGCAGCCAGTGGGTGACGTGGGCCTCTAAATTCAGGCGCAGCAAGCCCGCCGCCGCCAGCACGGTGGCGTCATAGTCTCCTTGCACGGCCTTGCGAATGCGGGTTTCCACGTTGCCGCGAATGGAGCGTACCTGTAAATCGGGGCGGGCTTGGTGCAGTTGCGCCTGGCGGCGCGGGCTGCTGGTGCCCACCACCGCACCAGCGGGCAGGGTGTCCAGCGTCCAGCCATTTTTGGCTACCAGCGCATCGCGCACATCCGCACGGCCCACGATGGCGCCCAGGGTCAGGCCAGGGGCATCTTCGACAGGCAAATCTTTGAGGGAATGAACGGCTAAATGGATACGGCCGTTACGCAATGATTCCTCCAACTCGGCCGTAAACAACCCCTTGCCCCCAATTTGGGGCAGCGGCTTGTCCAGGGTCTTGTCCCCCTGAGTGATAAAGCTCTCCGCCTGGCACGCCAAACCGGGCCAGGCAGCTTGCAACTGCTGAATAATGTGCCGGGTTTGCCATAAAGCAAGCTGGGAGGTGCGGGTTCCGATGGTTAAAGGAGACATGGTGATTGACGATTAGCGGTTGACGATTGACGATTGGCGACTGGTGTCTGGCGCGTTGTCTGATAGGCCAAATAATTCGCGCACCGTTTCAGCGTAAACGGCCGCTTCTTCTTCCCGCGCTTTGGTACGCAAATGGTGCATTGGCTCATGGAGCAGTTTGTTAACCAGCGAGCGGGACAAATGGTTTAGCTGGGCCAGCGTGGCCGGGTCGGCATTATCCAGGTGACGCAGGGCACGGGCTAATTCTTGTTGGCGAATGTCCTCGGCATGTTGGCGCAAATCGGCAATGACCGGATTAACGGCCAATTCGCGCATCTGATTAGTAAAGGTGGTTAGTTCCTCGGCGATAATGGCTTCTACGCGGGGCACCTCAGCCTGCCGGGCGGTGTAGGCTTCGTCCAGGTTGCTTTGCAGGGCGTCGGCGTCGTAGAGGTAAACGTGGGGGATGGCGGCCACGGCTGTTTCCACATCTCTGGGTACGGCAATATCCAGTAGCGCCAACGGCCGTTGCGGGCGCTGCGCCATGGCCTCAGCCACCATCGCCTGGGTCAGCACCGGTTCCATAGCCGAGGTGGCGCTAATCACTGCGTCGGCTTGCGCCAGGGCCGTAGGCAAGTCGGCCATCTCCACCACCTGGGCCTGGTAGCGTGCCGCCAGTTCCGCAGCGCGCTGGCGCGTGCGGTTGGCAATGGCAATCTGCGCCACGCCGCGATGCTGCAACCCTTTCAGGGCCAACTGCCCCATTTCACCCGCACCCACTACTAGGACATGCCTACGGCGCAGGTCTCCCAGAATCTGTTCGGCCTGGGCCAGGGCCATGGAGCTGGTGCTGGCGGGATTTCTGCTAATCTCTGTCTCCGTGCGTGCGCGTTTGCCCACGCGAATGGCTGTCTCAAACAAGGTTTTAAGCTGTGGGCCGGCCGTTTTGGCTCGCACGGCCGTCACGTAAGCGTCTGTCACCTGCCCTAAAATTTGCGCCTCGCCTAAAATGCGCGATTCCAGCCCGGCCGCTACGCGGAACAGATGCCGCGCCACGTCATAGCCCAGGTGGGTGTAGAGATGCTTATAAAACTGAGCGGGGTCCACTCCGCGCATGTCGCCCAACAGGGTAGCCAACAGGGTTTGCCAACCAGTGGCGGCATGGTCAATGACGGCGTATAGTTCCAGGCGGTTGCAGGTGGAAAGAATGACCAATTCGCGCACCGGTGCGGGCAGGGCCAGCGCTCCACCGCCTGCGGCCGTTAAATCAGCCAGGGAGCAACTGAGCCTTTCGCGCAGGGCTACGGGCGCGGTGTGGTGGCTGAGGCCCAGGGTGACAATTCGGGTAGCGTGCATAGTTTATCCCTCACACAGACTGTGAAAAGATGCGCGTTTCTGGTTTGTTGTGCCGCAGGCGCATGTCTAGGGCCATGGCGGCGTTGCGTAGGAACGGCCGTCCTGCTTCGGTGAGCTTCATCTCCTGTCCTTCAAACGTCACCAGGCCATCTTCCAGAAGCGGGGCCAAAAATTGGCGCACGTCGTCCACCTGGGCGTCATCACGCAACTGCACGCGCATCTGCGTCATAAATTGCAGGATTTGCTCGCGGTAAAATTGGTCTTCGGCCGTTAAAACGTGGCCGCGATGGGTGGGAATATGCCCCGCCAGCAGCGCATCCTTGTACTCATTCAAGCTCTTGGCATTTTGGTGAAAGCAGGTTGGCGCCTCGGAAATAGAACTGACGCCCAATCCCAGCATCACGTCTGTGCGCTGGTCGGTGTAGCCCATAAAGTTGCGGTGCAGGCGATTTTCCGCAAAGGCTTGCGCCAAAGAATCTTCGGGCAGGGCAAAATGGTCTAACCCCATCTCCACGTAACCAGCTGCCAAAAAGATGTCTCGCGCCACTTCGTACAGCGCACGCTTGTCTCCCCCTTTGGGCAAATCTTCTTCCGTAAAGAGGCGGTGCGCCTTTTTCACCCAGGGCACAAAAGCAAAGCTGTACAGGGCGATGCGGTCTGGGCGTAGTGCAACAGTAATGTCTGCGGCGCGGCGCATCTTTTCTACAGTTTGACCCGGCAGGCCATAAATCAGGTCATAATTAACCGATTCAAAACCCACTTCACGGGCCAATTGGGTCAGGTCGCGGGTCATTTCTACCGGCTGAATGCGGTTGATCAGGCGCTGCACCTCTGGGTCATAATCCTGCACGCCCATGCTGATGCGCTGAAAGCCCAGTTCGCGCAATATTTCGAGCTGTGCCCGGTTAGTGGAGCGGGGGCTGACCTCAATGGACCCCTCAAAGTCAGCGGGGTCCATGGTCACGCTGTCCATAATGGGCTGCAAAAGCTGGCGCAAACTTTCCGCGCTGTAAAAGGTAGGAGTGCCGCCGCCCAGGTGAATTTGCTTGACCGGCGCGTTGCGTAACTGGGGCAAGGCATCCAGGTACAGTGCCCACTCTTTGTGCAGAGCGTCGGTGTAGGTTGCTTCGTTGCCATGATTGCGGGTGATGAAGGTGTTACAGCCGCAAAATGTGCAAAGGGTTTCACAAAAAGGGATGTGGATGTACATGGACCAGGTGGCCTGGGGCGCAGCAAAGGCTTGCCGCAGGGCGTCTAGCCATTGGTCTGTGGTGGGGTCATCGCTCCAGTAGGGCACGGTGGGGTAGCTGGTGTAGCGGGGCGCGGGAATGTCGTATTTGGCGAGTAATTCTGTGCGGTTCATCATCATCGGGTATCCGTTATGGGGCTACAACCAGCCCTGGCAATTTTCGGTAGCCAGGGTAGCAAATAGGGCCACGTGGGCAGGCGAATCGTTGAGGGCGGGGATGTAGTGGAATTCTTTGCCCCCTGCCTCAAGAAAGTAGTGGCGGTTTTCCACGTCAATTTCTTCTACTGTCTCCAGGCAGTCGGCGGCAAAGCCGGGGCAAATGACGTCTACGCGCTCGGTGCCCGCGGCGCCCAACTTTTGCATGGTTTTGTCGGTGTAGGGCTGCAGCCACGCCTCCGGCCCAAAGCGTGATTGGAAGGTAAGCTGCCATTGGTCGTCGCCCAAGCCTAATTCGGAGGAAATAAGTTCGGCCGTATCTTTGCATTGGCATTCGTAGGGGTCGCCCTTGCGGGTATAACGGGCGGGTACGCCGTGCATGGAGTAGATGAGTTGGGAACGGCCGTCTAACGCTCCCCGTGTTGCCCAATGCGCGCGAATTGAATCGGCAATGGCCTGGATGTAGAGAGGGTGGCGGCAATATTCATGCACGGTGCGAATTTCAGGCAGCCATTCCCACCGTTTTAGCTCATCAAACACCACGTCGAAAATGGTGCCCACCGTTGTGACCGAATATTGGGGATACATGGGTAAAATAAGGAAGCGGCGCGCCCCAGCCTGGCGCAACTCCGCCAGCCCTTGCCGAATGGAGGGCTGCCCATAGCGCATGGCTAACACCACATGCACAGACTGCGCCCATTCTGCGCGCAACTTTGCCTGCAACTGCTCCGCCACGCGCCGCGAGTAGACCAATAGGGGTGAGCCTTCTTCCGTCCAAATGGCGGCGTAAGCCTCGGCCGACTTTTTGGGGCGCACGTTGAGGATGATGCCGTACAAAATGGGGTACCAAAGCCAGCGCGGGTAATCAATGACGCGCTTGTCAGAAAGGAACTCCCGCAGATACGGCCGTAACGCTTTTTTAGTCGGCGCCGCCGGAGTGCCCAAATTCACCAGCAAAATACCAATGGGGTCTTTTTCGTAAGGCATGTTGGGTGTTTGGATGGTTTGTTGGTTGGATGGCAGGCTAACGGGCTAACCAACCATCCAACCAACACCACAAATTTAATCCGCAGCTACCGTTGCCGGTGTGGGCACAGGCAGCGGCACGTCATCCCGCGCCGCCTCAGAAACGGTAATGTCCAGCTTGCCAATGGCAACCATGGCCACAACCAGCAGCACCGCCTCCACGGCAAAGGCCGTGCCATAGGCTACCAAGTGGTTTTCGTTAGTCAGGGCGTGCATGCCGTCTACCAACATGCCGCCCAGCAAGCTGGCTAAAGCGCGGCCCAGCTGGTGGCCTACCCCCCACACGCCCACCATCAACCCGGCGCGCTTCAGGCTGGTGAATTCTACCGTGTAAGCCAACAGGCTGGCCGCTGACAAACCGGTACCCAGGCCAAGCCCCAACACAAACAGGCGCAGCAGGTTGGCATTTTGCAGCGCTCCCGCCAAAACAATGCCGGGGAAGAGCAAAATGACAACGCCCAGGCCCAGGCGAAAAACGCGCTTCATGCCCAACAGTTTGAGCAAAAATAGGCCGGAGAGCAAAATGGAGAGCAGCGTGCCCAAACCCCAGAACATGGTTAGCTGGGTGGTTTGGCCCACGTCCAGGCCAAACACCAGGCCGCCGTATGGCTCTAGCAGCACATCTTGCATTTGTGTGCCCAGCAGGGTAAGGGTAACAATGAAGAAGAAGAGGCGTACCATAGGGTCGCGCCACAGCAGGGTGCGGAAGGTTTCGCCAAAGCTAATGGCCCGCGCTTCCTGGGTGGCCTGGCGTGCCGCTGCGGTGCGCGGCTCTTGCTTAATGGCGGCCAAAGCGGAAAAGATGGCCGCTAACACGCCAATGGTAATAACAACGGCCGTTAACCGCCCAGCACTGTACGGCCGTAACGCCTGCCCCACAATGCCCGCGCCGGCAATCAGCCCCACCATTTTCACCACCTCGTATAAATTAACTGCCCGCGAACGGGCTGCGCCCGGCGCAAATTTGTCGGCAATGAGGGCGTGGAAGGTGTTGTTCGCCAAATTTTTGCCCACGCCATACACAATCAGCGCTACCAGCGTCGCTACCGCGCCCACGCTTACCAGGCTGCTGGTGTTCAGAACCAGCACCACGGAAAGTGCCGCACCCAGCCCCGACAGCACGGCACCCAGCATCAGGTATGGCTCGCGGCGCAGCCCCGCCAACGGCCGTGTGTCCGACACATACCCCAGCCAGATGCGCACGGGCGCCACCAGCAGCGGCACAGCCAAAAACAACCCCGCCAGCGTCACCGGCAAGCCTAGCTCCACCACCATCACCCGGTTAATGACGCTGCCCGCCAAAATACTGATCAATGTCAAGCTCAGGGGCGCCCCCGCCAGCCGCACTAAATCAAATACCTTTTTCATGATGTACATACCTCGCTAATGATTTTCTTTTCTCTGCGCAGTGCGAAGCGCCAAACAAAAGCCGGAATTTGCCCGGCACCTCACGCCGCCTATCCTTCTCTTACCTCTTCCCGACGTAAATCAGCCCTTACTCGTGGAGCAGGTTCTGCCCGGCATTTGCGTTTTCACCTCTTATCACGTCGTATGCCTCGGCAATGGCTAGGTGAACGGCGTTTAGGAGTTGGTTGATACGGCGCATCAGGCGCAGGTTGTCTTGCTGGCGCACGCCGGCCGTGTCTGGCAGTTGTAGTGCCACCTCAATCAGTTCGTCGCGGAAAAACATAGAGGCTGCCAGAGCATCTGTCAGAGCCATCCCCGCAGCCTGGTTGAGACGGCCGTACTCCTGCCCAATGGCCTGCGCCTCCGCCAATAGCCCCCCATTGGCCTCCTCGCTAGAAATATATTGCAGCGTCAACCCCATCAGCCGCCGCCCCAACTGCCGATGGCGCTCGCGATGGTCAGCATCCATGGTCTCCATCCATGGCTTATGCTGCTGTGCCTGCACCCCCTGCCGCGCGCGCACCATGGCCTGCTCCGCCCATACTTGGGCCATAGAAACGGGCTGCTGCGCTCTTTTCTGCTCTTGCAAAAAGCGGTTTAGGTCATTTTCTGAAAAGCGTCGGTGCCCCCCCGGGGTCAACATATAAGGAATGGCGCCGTTATCCGCCCAGCGCCGCAGCGTACCCGGATGCACATTCAACAGGGCGGCAGCTTCCTTCAAAGAGAGCCAGTTGTCTGTTACCGTTTCAACCATTGCAAAACACCTTCACCTGGTGGGCTGTCTGCCCCCTCAAGGAAATGGCATTCTCTACCCGCCAGAGACGGATTAGAGAATGCCATTTTCCTCGACGATAGGAGAACAAGGAGGTTAACCAGATAATGACATGAAATAGATTGGGGGCGCGTTTATTTGCTGTATAACGGTTTCATAACACCATAAATTCTGCATAAATCTATACAATACTGCTAAATTCTACACATTACTGTCTAAATGACAAGGGGTTTGGGAAAGGGTGTGACATATGTCACAATGATTTCTATGACATGTCATAGAAGGGGCACGAGAAGGCAGGGCGCTACCGGGCAAGAAGCCAGGCTGGTTGGCTAGCCGGGTTGGCAATTTCATGGGCGGCGCCGGTAGCAAGTTCCAGCAGCCAGACGGTTGGTTTGGCCAGGGGGATCTCCAAATCATAGCGATGGTAGAGGAGGTAACGGCCGTCGGGCGACCAGGCCAAATTTTGGTGTAACGTATTCTCCACCGCGGTTAGCGGGCGGGCTGCGGTGCCATCAGCGCCCATAATCCAAATCTGGTTACCCCGTTCTGGCTGCCCATCGGCAAAAATGCGGCGCACAAAAGCCACCTGTTCCCCATCAGGCGACCAGGCAGGCCAGCTATCGCTCACATCTTGTGCGGCGCTAATATCCGTCAATGCGGCGTCAGCCACATCAAAGCGCAGCAAGTGGGTGAGGGCCTGCGAACCTTCGCGCAGGGTTGCGCGGTTCACGTCTGTTAGCAATAAAGACTGCCCGGTGGGAGACCAGACAACTGACATGCTGGTCATGGTGGGAAATTCGTGGCTACGGCCGTCAGTCAGATTGTATAGCTGGATTTTGGTGGGCATAGCCGGGGCAATGTAGCTCAACCATTGGCCGTCAGGCGACCAGGCTGGGCTAAAACCGGGCAGGCCAACATCCTGAAAGATGGGGGCCGTTTCGCCACTGGTCAGGTCTAACCACCACAAGGTGGTGGTGCCAGCCACATTTTCCGGGGAAATATCAAGCTGTTCGTACACAATGCGCGTCCCGTCGGGGGCAAAAGCAGCGTTACGGCAGGCCGTTTGAGGGCATTCGAGGAGCCGCTTTTGACGGCCGTCGCCCGCCAAAAGCCACAAGTCGCTGCCCCGGTCGGCGCGGATAGCGGCATAAATAACGCGCTGCCGGTCAGGGGAAACGGTGTAATTCCAAATGCCATAGGGTGTTTGGGTTAGCGCTGTGGGGGGGCCACCGGTGGCCGGCATACTGTAGAGTTGGTACATACCCTGCTCATCCAGCACCAGGTAAAGCACGCGGGCCGCGGCCAATGTGAAGGCGTGTGCCGGTTTATGGGCTTTAAGCTGCGGTTGTGGGGCAGTAACGGCCGTTGCCCTGCCAACACCCCCATCTACCTGCGCCTGAGCCAGATACCCCGTGCCGCGGACCGCATTCCACGTTAGCCCCAGCCCTAAAGCCAGCACCACCAAGGCGCTGGCCACGGCAATGGCCGGCGCATAGCGCTCCACCTGCCCAAAGCGGGCAAACAGCCGCCGGCTTTGCACCATGGCCAGCCCAATGGCTATGAGCACCACCGCCAGCCCCAGGCTAAAGCTGACAATGAGAGACAACCCCAAGGCAATGCGGTTGAGCGCCACCGCCACCAGCAAAATGGCAATAGCGTCGGGGCAAGGCACCAGCCCCCCGCTAACGCCCAGGCCAATTAGCGAACGCCAGCGCACCATCCCCACGCCAGATTCGGTTGTTAACACCTCGTCATACACCCGGGTAGATATGTCCGCACCAATGGCAATGCGCTGGCGGTTGGCGGCTGGCAATTGAGTGCTGTTTACGGATACCTGTTTACTGGCCTCTGCCATTGCTGCTGCCTTTTCGCGCTGGCGCTTTTGCTGCACGCCGCGCCAGCCGCGCCAGCGCTGCCACAACAAGCCCACCCCCATAGCCATAATCAGTAACCCGGAGGCGATTTCCAAAATGGGGAAGAGGTCGGTCGGCACCAGGAAGCGCGACGCCACCAGGGTCAACGCGCCAATAGCCAGCACAGAGCCGGTGTGGGTGAGGGTGACGACCCCGCCTAAAGCAGCGGCATGTTTGGGCGTGCCTCGTGTGCCAACCAGGTAGGCGGCGACCAGCGCCTTGCCATGACCGGGAGTCAGGCCGTGCATGGCGCCTAAAACCAGGGAAAGGGCGAGGGCCGTCAACAGGAAAAAGGGGGTCAAGTTTTCGTCGCGCACCAGGGCAGTCAGCCGGGCATAAGGGCGGGTGTCTTCGGGTTGAGGGGGTGTGGTGGGAGCAACGGCCGTTTCCCCCTCCCCAGCAGGTACATCAGGCGCGGCTACGCCACTCGCCGCCAGGGCAGGCGTGCCGCTATCCCAGTAGCTCAGGGGAGCCGCTTCGCTTTCTGAAAAGCTCAAGGTCAGGGAGAGACGGCCGTTTTCTTGCCACGGCCGGGTAAAGGTTACGCCCTCTTCGCCATAGATATAAAACCAATTGATGCTCAAGGCTTCAGCGTAGGGGTTGTACAGCAGCAGGTCAGCGGGGGGATTGGCGGTAAAAGTGGCCGCCAGATTGGCCGTGATGACGGCGTCCCCCAGCTCAAAAGCGGTCAGGTCGGCAGGCCAGGCAACGGCCGTTAACTCCCAAACCAGCATTTCATCCCCCAGGCTGCTTTGCCACGCCGCCAGCAGAGGGGCCAACCACGCCTCAGCCTCGTCATCGCTTACCACGTCGTCCCTGTTGGCGTCAGCCTCGTACCAGGTAGAGGCCGCCAGCAACGGCCCTGGCGACAGGGTATAGGCCAACTCCGCCCCAGTGGGCTGCAGGCGCAGGGTATAGGTCTGGGTGTACATGTCCGCCGGATGAGCAGCCACGGGTTGCTCCTTGCCAACTAACAGCAGCCCTGCCAGCAGCAATACCAGCACCCATTTACTCCATCTTCCTCGCATAAGTTGAATTGTAGCGAAATCTGGCAAGGCCGCGAAGGGGTACGGCCGTTTCTCACCTCCTTGTGAACTAACGCACAACTTTAGCCCCATCCCCTACGTATTGGTTTATGCTTTACTTACAGGAAGCAACAACTTGTTTTTGGAGGAAAAAATGAAAGGAAAAGGAATAGAAATCTTTTGGGGAATCGTTCTCATTTTGTTAGGGGGGTTCTTTCTGACCCGCAATCTGGGCTATCTGCCCGACCTTTCCCCCATAATTTGGTCGCTCCTTTTCGTTGGCGTCAGCATCGTCTCCTTCGCCAGCTATTTTGCCAAAGGGAGAGAGCAATGGGGCTGGTTGTTTCCGGCTTTGCTTGCCGGTTCCATCGCCCTCATTATCTGGCTGGCGGAAGCAGGCCGCGATGGTACTTTTATGGGTACGCTAGTGCTGTGGAGCTGTGCCCTCCCCTTCTTCGTCGCGTACAGCTTAAATCGGCAAGAAAATTGGTGGGGGCTGATTCCTGGCTGGGCTTTGGGCGTTATTGGGGCCGTGGTCCTTCTGGCGGACAGCATACGGGGTGAATGGATTGGCGCGCTGATCATGTTTGGCATTGCGCTGCCCTTCTTTGTGGTCTATCTGACCAACCACCAGCATTGGTGGGCACTCATTCCGGCCTACGTGCTATCCGTCATTGGCATCATTGTGTTAGCCAGCATGGGTACCCAAGGCGAATGGATTGGCGCTTTCTTCTTACTGGCCATTGCCCTGCCCTTCTACGTAATCTATTTGCGGAACAAGGCGTTCAAATGGGCACTCATTCCCGCCTTTGTGCTCACTATTTTGGGCATTATTGCCGGGATAAGCAGCACCGTGCAGGGTGAGTACGTAGGGGTATTTTTCATGTGGGCGCTGGCGTTACTTTTTGCCCTTATTTACTGGCGGAGCAAAGAGAATTGGTGGGCGCAAATTCCCGCCGGTATATTTGCAACCATTGGCCTGGTGGTGCTGTTAAGCACCATCATTAGTCCCGAAACGCGGCAAGAAACGTTGTTAAATGTTCTCTTTTTCTTGGGTATTGCGGCAACCTTTGGCCTGTTGTGGCTGCAACACGGCCGTTACCCGGTAGAATGGGCCAAATACCCGGCGGTCGGTTTTGCCGTCGGCTCCCTGCTGGTACTGCTCTTGGGCAGTCGTCCAGAAATCATCAGCGCCATCGCCCTCATTGTCATTGGCGTCTGGATGCTCATTGACAATCGGCGGCAGCCCAAGTTAAAGGGGTAACCGATCAACCACGCAACTAAAAAAAGCCTGCTGATTGGCGCAGCAGGCTTTTTATGGTTTCACCAGAACACCGCACGGTAAGCATACCACGGCTACTTTGTCGAGAATATCCGGTACACCATCAACGAAGCTATCCCTCTACCGGGAAATAGCACAGTCCGGTTGTTCCTGGTCCCGAATGGACGCCGAGGGCTGGCGAAAGCTCGGCCACAACAGATTCCACACAAGTTAGACGTTCTTCAACCAACTCCCGCAACCGGGCGACCTCCTCCAGTGCGGCCACGTGGGTGTAGGCCACCTTTATCTTGCCCATGTACCCCACCGTCCTCTCCATAATGTCTACCATAGCCCGATATGCTTTTTGGCGGCCCCGCGTTTTGCCCAGGGCCACAATCACGCCATCTTCCATGCCAATGAGGGGTTTAATGGAAAGCAAGCTGCCCATAAGGTGGGTGGCTTTGCCAATGCGCCCCCCCATGTAGAGGTACTTCAGGGTGTCGGCCGTTTGTATCATTTTGGTAATGGGGATCATCTCCCGCACGCGTTGCACAATGTCAGGTAGTGCAGCCCCCTCTTGCGCTTTTCGCGCTGCCTCAATGACCATCCAGCCGGTACACATAGCCACGTTTTGGGTATCAATGACGGTTACCTGTACGTCGGGGCGCTGCTGGCAGAGCATCGCCGCCCCTACTTCGGCAGCCTGGTAAGCGGCGCTGCCTTTGGCGGTCATGTGCAAACTGATGATTTGGGTGACGTCTTCTTGCTCTGCCAGCCGTTGGTACAGTTCAACGTATTCGCCTGGGCCAGGAGCGGCCGTTTTCGGCAAGGATTCAGCACTGGAGAGCCACTGATAAAAACTGTCAGCTCTTGCGGTAACCAGGTCGCGCAACACGTCTTTGCCCCGGTGAATGTAGTAGGGAACCCAATGTATATTAAGAGCAGACAGCATATTTTCGGGAATGCTGGCACAGCTATCGGTGACTACAGCAACTTTTGACATAGATGTTTTTTTGCTCCGTTTAGCGGTTGGTTCAATCGAAAAGATCGATGTTTTGTATGCCCTTTATAACACCTTTGCCATGCCCGGGCTTCGTTGAAAGATGTATACTTGGTCTACGGAAAAGGAAAGAACGGGCAGGCCACAACACCTTGGGTATGGGTTAACCCGTTCTATGGCATACACGAGGAGATATGACGTATGACACAATTAATGGGTGGCATTGAAGCAGGGGGCACAAAATTTGTATGCGCCGTTGGTACCGGACCGGATGATCTGCGAGACGAGATTCGCTTCTCCACCACAACGCCCGCAGAGACCATTGGGCAAGCTATACAATTTTTCCAGGCGCAAGAATCCAGGCACGGTAAGTTGGCTGCCATTGGCATAGCTGCTTTTGGCCCGTTAGACCCGGAACCGGCTTCGGCAACCTATGGCTACATTACCACGACGCCTAAGCCAGGCTGGGCCAATGCTAATTTTGTGGGCGCCATTCAACAAGCCTTTGCCGTGCCCGTAGGTTTCGACACGGACGTGAATGGTGCGGCGCTGGGTGAATGGCGCTGGGGGGCAGCGCAAGACGTCAACACTTTTATTTATCTGACGATTGGTACGGGTGTAGGGGGCGGGGCCATGGTCAACGGCCGTCTCCTCCACGGCCTTGTTCATCCTGAAATGGGGCACATTAGCCTGGTCCATGATTGGGCAAAAGACTCCTACGCCGGGCGCTGCCCCTACCACGGTGACTGTCTGGAGGGTATGGCGGCTGGGCCAGCCATCGGCGAACGGTGGGGCGTCAAGGGACAAGAACTGCCCCCCAATCACCCCGCCTGGGAATTAGAAGCCGATTACCTAGCCCAGGCTTTACGCAACTTCATCTGCACCCTCTCACCCCAGCGCATCATCATGGGCGGTGGCGTTATGGAGCAACCCCAGCTTTTCCCCCTGGTGCGGCAAAAAACCCGTGACTACCTCAAGGGTTACGTGCAGCATCCGGCCATTTTAGAGCAAATAGATAGTTACATCGTGCCGCCGGGCCTGGGCAACCGGGCTGGCGTGCTGGGAGCCATTGCCCTGGGGCAACAAGCGCTGCAGGGGTAGTCCTGGCGCTTTTACCCCCTAAAGTAGATGGCAAAAGCCGCCAGCAGGCGCCCCACAGCAATGATGGAAAGGGTGGTCACTAACCCCAATTGAGCCGAGATGGCGGGGCCAGCTAGTGAACCCAACAAAATAGCCGCGTTTAAGGCCAGGTTATACCAGGCCAGGTGTGCCGGGCGGTTGTCATCGGGAATATTTTCAAGTAAATAGTTGGCAATAACGCCCCCTACAAGAGACCAGGCCAAACCGCCCACGACAGATGTGAACAAGAAAAGGGGTAAATCGCGGGACAGGGCGGTGAGGGCGGGGTAGAAGCTCATGAGGATGGCCCCGGCCACCAATAACCGGTAATTGCCATGACGGTCCGTGAGTCGCGCTAATTGGGTGGAACCAATGAGAACACTGACGTAAAAGAGGGCTGTTCCCAGGCCAATGTGCTGGTCTGTCAGGCGCAGGTTGTTTACCCAGTACAAGGGAAATAAGGGAATAGCCAGGTATTGGGTAAGGTGAAAGAGGAAAAGGGCGGCAACGATTTGCCCGTAACGGCCGTTTAACACCGACAGTTGCAGCAGATTGCGCCAGTTGGCAGCCCTGGTAAGAAACCGCAGCCCCACCGCCTGGCGCAGGCTGTCGCCCCAGGTGCGGAACAAACCAGGGCCTACCAGGTTGCGCGGGCGCTGGCGGGAAGTGTGCGGTTCTTCGGTTAACGGCCGTACAAACCACAAATGCACCGTACTCATCACCCCCCCTAAAAAGCCCAGGCCAAACACCACCTGGTAGCCCAGCGGGAACAGCAGCGTGTCCAACAGCCAGCCGCTGAGCAGCGACACGCCAATATACACCACCGCCAGCAAGGCATTGCGTACGCCAGCCACGTGCCCCCGCCACTCCATGGGCACCGCCCCGGCAAACAGCGCATTAAAGCCCACCGCCAGCGCCGAGCCAGGCACGCTCATCAGCAGCGTCAGCACAATCAACGCCCAAATCTGGCCCTGAGGCAGCAGCAAAGAGGGCAAAAATATCCAGGCCAGGTAAACCAACCGGTGGAAAACGGCCGTCCAAAACACACTACGGCTAATAGGGTGGCTGCGCAGCCACTGGCTGGCTGGCAGCGTAAACAACAAGTTCACCACCGCCGGCCCCGCATTCAGCAGCCCAATTTGCAAAGCCGAAGCCCCCTGCCGCGCCGCAAACACCCCCACAAAGGCAATGGCGCTGCCACTCAGCACCCCATACCAGGCAATATCCCCATACAAATGCAAAAAATTAGCCCGGTACTCACCGGGCACTCTTTTGCTTGCCGTCAACAAAGCAATTCGTGTCATCTTGTCCGTCGCACAACCCGCCAGGCTCATGCCCGCCAGTCATCCGATTTGGTCCATTTGCAAACTCATCAAACCTGCGGAGACAGGCAATTTCACCTGTATGGCTGCAATTTTGAAAATAAAAAAGCCCGCCGGATCATCTGACCCGACGGGCAAAAGTTTATCCCCATTTATCAATCTCGGCGACCACCAGAAAGCAGCAAAACATAGTACAAAAGTGTGCCTATGGCCGTTACTGCCGCCGCCACGTAGGTCAAAGCAGCCGCATCCAGAACCCTATCCACGCCTTTGGCCTCATCGCCCATCACAATGCCACTACTGGTCAGCAACTGCTTGGCGCGGCGGCTGGCGTCAAACTCTACCGGTAGCGTTATCAGGGCAAAAGCCACGCTGGCGGCAAAGAGGATAACACCCAACCAGGCCAGCGTCGTCAACTGCATCAAGAAACCGGCAATGAAAACCCACGGACCTAATGAACTGCCAAATTGCACGGCGGGCACCAAGCTGCTACGCAGGCGCAGTGGCCCATATCCGCTGGCATCCTGCAGAGCGTGGCCCATTTCATGGGCGGCTACCCCTGCCGCCGCCACGCTAGGGGTGCGGTACACCTCCGGGCTGAGCCGCAGCACCTTGGCGCGGGGGTCATAATGGTCAGATAATGTGCCCTTTACCTCTTCAATGCGCACGTCATACAACCCTTGCGCATCAAGCAAGGAGCGGGCAATTTCTGCCCCAGTCATATTACGCAACGTCCGTACCCGGCTGTACTTTTTGAAGGCGCTTTTGACGCGAGATTGCGCCCAAAAGCCCAGCAGCAAACCGGGTAATGCAAAAACGAGGTATAACGGGTCAAAGAACATCGCTTTTTCCTATTTAATCCTTTTTGAGATAGGTACAGGCCTTAAAACTGCCTTCTTTTTTGCATCATGCTGGCGTTTCAAAACCTGTAACAGAAACAGACCAGTCATTGAAGTCTGTAGAGCTAATAACCATACGAACCAATTTACGCCAGTCATGTTAAACTCCTTAAGTTACTATTTTGCTTGATTTTGCATATAGTATTGAGGCAAGTCAACATTCTCGCTCCCTTTCCAACGAATGTCTTATAATAGGCGCACTTAGACTAATGCCCCATTCATCAGGCACAGTGTACGACCTAATTTTGCATGGAGAATTTAATGAGCCAACCATTACCTAAACGTCAAGAAATCCCCGTCGAATTTACTTGGGATGCCCATTCCGTTTTCCCCTCTGATGCAGCCTGGGAAGCTGCCATTGAACAGGCGCAGGCGCAGTTAAAAACCGTCACCGGCTTTCGGGGCCATTTGGCCGAAGGCCCCACAATGCTGGCAGATTTGCTGGATGCTTTAGAAGCGCTTTACCGAACGGTAGGCAAAATTTATATCTACGCCAGCATGTTTTTTGAAGTAAACACGGCCGATTCGGAGGCCGCCGCAAAAAATGACCGGGCGCGCTGGCTGTTTGGGCAAACCATGGCAACCACCGCCTTTATGGAGCCAGAACTTCTGGCTATTGGCTTTGACACATTGCGCCAATGGCTGGAGGAAGAACCGCGCCTGGCAATGATGGCCCACGAGTTAGAAGACCTGGAGCGCCGCCAGGCCCATGTGCGCTCGGCAGAGGTGGAAGAGTTGCTGGGGATGGTGATGGATCCGTTTAGAACGGCCGTTTCCGCCCACGGCGTCATGGCTGATGCTGACCTGCACTTTGAACCGGCCCAACCTAGCGATGGCGGCGACGAACTCACCGTCGCTCAGGGCACCATTGGCGCCCTCGTCACCCACGCCGACCGCGAAGTGCGCCGCACCGCCTGGCAAAACTACGCCGACGCCTACCTGGCCCACAAAAACAGCATGGCTACCCTTTTAGCGGCGGGCGTCAAACAAAACGTCTTCCGCAGCCGCGCCCGCCGCTTTGGCTCTGCTCTGGAAGCCGCCTTGCACCCCAGCAACATCCCCACCGAAGTCTTCCACAGCACTGTGGAGACCTTCCGCAAAAACCTGCCCACCTGGCACCGCTATTGGGCCGTGCGCCGCAGAACCTTGGGCTACGACAAGCTGCACGTTTACGACATCAAAGCGCCGCTAACGGCCGTAAAACCCCACGTCCCCTTCACCCAAGCTGTAGAGTGGATTGCTACCGGCATGCAGCCCCTGGGTGAGGCATACGTCAACATCCTCCGGCGCGGCGTCACCCACCAGCGTTGGGTAGACATCTACCCCAACCAGGGCAAACGGTCCGGAGCCTTCTCCAGCGGCGTGCAAGGCACCAACCCCTTCATCCTCATGAGCTACAACGACGACCTCTTCAGCATGAGCACCCTGGCCCACGAACTCGGCCACTCCCTGCACTCCTACTTCACCTGGCAAAACCAGCCCTTTCTTTACTCCCGCTACCCCCTCTTCGTTGCCGAAGTCGCTTCCAACTTCAACCAGGCCCTGGTGCGCGACTATCTGCTCAACAGCCAGGATGACCCCAACTTCCAGATTGCCGTCATTGAAGAGGCCATGTCCAACTTCCACCGCTACTTCTTCATCATGCCCACCCTGGCCCGCTTCGAGCTAGAAATTCACCAGCGCGTCGAGCGCGGGCAGGCCCTTACCGCCGAAACCCTCATAGGCCTGATGGCCGACCTCTTTGCCGAAGGGTACGGTGATGAAGTAGAACTAGACCGGGAGCGCATCGGCATTACCTGGGCGCAATTTGCCACGCACATGTATTCCAATTATTACGTCTACCAATACACCACCGGCATTTCCGGCGCCCATGCCCTGGCAGGGGAAGTGTTGGCCGGAAAACCTGGCGCGGTAGATAACTACCTGGCCTTCCTCAAGGCTGGCGGCGCGGTTTATCCTATTGATGCCCTGAAAATGGCTGGCGTTGATATGACTTCGCCAGAACCGGTCGAAAAAACCTTTGCTGTGCTGGCCGACTACGTTGAACGGCTGGAAAAATTAGTAAGCGCGTAATGTTTGCAGATTTGATCAATCTTTGGAGATTGGTCAAATCTCACGGAATTAAAAACGAACGGTTAATAAGGAATTTTTGATGCAAGATGACTTTGGACTACCGCATGAACTAAGGGATGGCCTACTGCTGCGCTGGGCCACGCCAGAAGACGCCGAGGAATTGGCCCAGTTTAACGTAGACGTACACAGCGATAATCATGATGAACCGGATACTTTCCTGGCCCATTGGACACGCGATTTGATGAATGGCGAGCACCCCACTACCCACGCCGACGACTTCACGGTGGTGGTGGATCCGCAAAATGGGGGCAAAATTGTTTCCAGCCTCAACCTCATCTCTCAGCAATGGGTATATGAGGGGATTGCCTTTGGTGTAGGCCGGCCGGAGCTGGTGGGTACGCTGCCGGAATACCGGCGGCGGGGATTGGTGCGGGCGCAAATGGAGGCCGTCCACGCCAAAAGTGCGGCCCGGGGCGAGATGGTGCAAGCCATTACCGGCATTCCCTGGTATTACCGCATGTTTGGCTACGAAATGGGGCTTGACCTGGGCGGCGGGCGGGAGTTTTTCTGGCAGCGCCGGGGCAACGATAAGCAGCCAGATGAGGAGCTTTACCGCTGGCGCAAAGCAGACGTGGACGACATCCCGCAACTGATGGCCTTGTATGAGGCAAACGGCCGTTACTCCATGATCCAACGCGTGCGTGACATGGCGCTGTGGACCTACGAACTCAGCAAACCCCACCCAGATTCTCCCTATGCCCACAACTTCTATCTGATCGAGACCGGGCTGGGAGATGTGGTTGCCTATGTGGAGTGGCGGCAGTGGGGGCAAAGCTTTTTTGTGCGCGAGCTATGTGTAACGCCTGGTCATTCTTGGCGGGCTGTCGCCTTATTCCTCACCCGCACCTTCAAAGAAGAAGCGGACGCTCTCAACAAAGAGCGGGAAAAGCCCATCCAACAAATTACCTTTGGCCTGGGTGACGGGCATCCAGTGTACCGGGCGCTGGGGCGGCAGCTAGAGCGGCAGCGAAAACCCTATGCCTGGTATGTGCGCGTGCCCGATTTGCCCCGCTTTTTGCAGCACATTACGCCGGTGCTGGATAAGCGGCTGGCAGCCAGCGTGCTGGCAGGCCATTCGGGCACGCTGAAGCTGAACCTGTACCACCAACACCTGCTATTTGCGTGGGAAAACGGCCGTCTTCTGCCCCCCACCCCCTACGACCCCCAAAATGTAGAAGATGGCGACGCCCACTTTCCGGACCTCACCTTTTTGCAGCTTCTGTTTGGCTACCGCAGCATGGCTGAACTGGAATACGCGTTTGCCGACTGCTACGCCAGCGAGGAAGGGTGGATTTTACTGGACATCTTGTTTCCCAAACGGCCGTCGTTGGTTATTGGCCTGGGCTAACCCATTGACCATTGAAGATTGAAGATTGAAGATTGACCATTCCCAACCCAATCCAACCCTTCTTAAACCAACAAGGCGTGCTGGTGCTGGATGGCGGTCTGGCTACCCAGCTAGAAGCGCGGGGCTGCACCCTCAGCGACGCCCTCTGGTCTGCGCGGCTATTGCGCGATGACCCGGCCCTCATTCGCCAGGTCCACCTGGACTACTATTGGGCCGGCGCAGACTGTGCCATCACCGCCAGTTACCAGGCCACCATCGCCGGATTCATGCGCCAGGGCATGAGCGCAACGGCTGCCGCCAACCTCATCCATCTTTCGGTGCAGCTTGCCCAGGAAGCCCGCGACCAGTTTTGGCAGCATGCCAATCGCCAGCAACGGCTGCGCCCCCTGGTAGCTGCCAGCGTTGGCCCCTACGGCGCTTACCTGGCCGATGGCTCTGAGTACAACGGCCGTTACGATTTAGATGAAGCCGGATTGCGTGCCTTTCACCGGGAACGCTGGCACATTTTGGCCGGGGCGCAGCCTGACCTCTTCGCCTGCGAAACCATCCCCTCCTTCGCCGAGGCGCGGGCGTTGGCCAGCCTGTTGCCCGAAACGCCCCACCTGCTGGCCTGGTTCAGCTTTAGCTGCCGCGATGGCCGGCACATTAGCGACGGCATGCCCATAGCCGACTGCGCCTCCTTTTTGAACACCTACCAGCAAGTCGCCGCCATTGGCGTCAACTGCACGCCGCCACGCTTCATCCCCAGCCTCATCCAGCAAATTCAGGCTGTCACCACCAAGCCCATTGTCATTTACCCCAATTCAGGAGAAACCTATGACACGGTGACAAAACAGTGGCAGGGGCTAAGCGTGCCCGCAGAGTTCGGCACCTACAGTCGGGAGTGGCGCAAGCTGGGGGCCGCGTTGATTGGCGGCTGTTGCCGCACCACCCCGGCGCACATTCGCCAGATTCGGGACCGTGTGCCGGGGTGGCATAAAGAGTAGAGATTGTGGCGGTTTTTACCCTCCAATCCCTACTCTCTGGTCTGTTTAAGGCACGGTAATGGCATCCATAACGGGTTGGAAAACGGCCGTTACCAGCCCATCCCGTTCCCCTGCCGGCGCAACCAGCATCACAAAATACACAATTGCGCCATCGTCATACAAACCAATGCTCACGGGGAAGCCCTGCAGCTCTGTTTCATAGAGTGTCCAGGTTCGCCCCTCAGCATCCTCATATTCACCGCTGCTTTCTGGTGTGGCCTCTAGCTGAAGTTGGCTGGCTAACAATTCCAACAATGCCTCGCCGCTAAACATGGTTGCCGGAACTGCCTGCTGCAGCACGGCCGTTTGGTCCAGCGCCGACGCCCCCCGCACATAAGAGCCAAAGCCCATATCCTCCCAACCATCTGGGGCCACACTTTCAAGGCGCACAATGCCCAGATCAATGGTCACCGGAACCAGCGCCAATTCTGCCGCTTCACCCCCATCCACTCCCGCAAACACAGGACTGCCCATGGCAGCAATACAAGTCGCATTAGGTACAGCCAGCGGGTCAACCCAAAAGGCCAGTACCATTTCTCGCGGGCAGACATCCGCGAGACTGACGCCATGCCCCATAGCCGGGTACTCAAAGACAGAAGCATTACTCAGGCCCGCTGCCACCTGTTCACCCCAGGCTGGCGGCGTAATGGGATCAAATTCACCGGCTAATATCAATGTCGGAATGTCGCTAACAACCAGCTCATTTTCGCGGACATCTGCTGTGCCCGCACCCCAAAAGGCACATACCTGTTCGTCAATTGCAGCATTCAGCCCAAAAACTTCCGCCAATTCTGGGTAAGCAGCCGCCGCAGCCACGCCATCCCCCGGAGCGCTAAAGGCCGCCTCTTCACTGCATTGCACCGCATACTGCATCCCCACGCTCACAAAGTCCACATTGAGCAAAAAGCTAGAAAGCAGCGTTCCCAAATTAGTGGTGTTGCCTTCCTGCACTTCGTAAATAAGCTGGGGCAAGATCGGAATCAACTCCGCCGCATAGAGCGATTGGAACAAGATGGAAATCAGATCATCCCCCCCCATAATAGCCTCATAACGGTCTCCGGCAAATATGTTCAAGACCGGCACTATCACCGGTTCTGCGTTGAGTTGGTCCACCAAATCATAGAAAACCGCTTCAAGATTAGGATATGTTTCGTTGCAGCCTGAATCGGCCGCACAACTGGCAAAGAAAGCGGCAAACGCCCGGTCGGCATTGGCGGCTATTTCCGTATTGAGGTCGGCAGAGAGGGGATAGCTGGAATCCAGCACAGCGCTGCGCACACCGGCAGGAAAGTCACGCATGATGGTTTGAGCCAGGCGCGTACCATAGGAAATGCCAAAGAGGTTCCACTGCTCATACCCCAGAGCAGCACGTAACGCGTCCACGTCAGCGGCACTTTGCGCACTGTTGAATGCTGTAAAGTTGACATTCTCAGCCAGCAGACGTTGGTGACACTCGGTCAGGGTCTCAATAACCAGATTGATCTCTTCCTCTGGCTCCAGGTCCATTTCCAAAGTTTCGTAGGCTAATTCTGTGTATTCGGGGCAGGCCAGGGAGGGTTCAGAGTAACCGGTGCCCCGCTGGTCGAACATGATGAAGTCGCGGTCCGCCAGGAAGGGGGCGAAACGTTCCTCAAAGATGAGGGGCACGGTTTCCAAGGCGTCACCGCCGGGACCACCTTCCAGGTACACGATCGGATCGGGGGCGGGGTTGGTGCTGGCGCTGGGGAAGATGGCCACGTGGAGGCGTAGCGTACGGCCGTTTGCCGCATCAAAATGATCTTCAGGCACAGTCAAATAGCCACAGCGCACATCCCGACCTGCGGGCACCTCAAACTGGCAGCGCGCTTCCTCAAAAACAGGCTGGAAAGCAGGCACAGCGGTGGCGGTAGGCGCCGCCGTCAGGGTGGGCGCGGCCGTTGCTGTAGCCGGGGGTTGGGAAGTCGCGGTAGGCGCAACGGCCGTTTCCGTTGGCTTAATCGCCTCTATTTCCGCTTCTGTAACAGCCGGAGGCGTAGGGGTTGATTCTGCGCCGCTACACGCAGCTAACAGCAACAACATCACAAACACAAAACCAAACATCTTACTAAACTTTTTCACAAATAACTCCTTATCCAATTCTATGTACCGCTGCCTTCAGGCATCCTCTGGGAATATCCATGAATTCAGCGCATACCCCAGGCAATTCCATGCCACTTAAGTTAACACCCGCTTCAGGGCATCAGTCAAAGACATCGCCCACCCGCTGGCCCAGGCCTGCTCATAAACCGCGCCACCAAGCTGGCCCTTCACCTGAGCCAGCAATTCCTCTGTTTCCACCTGGTACCGTGGCGGGGGCGAGATTCCCAACTCCTGCTGTAAGCGCTGGCTGGCAGCAAAAAGCTGCACTGCCGCGGCGCCATCTCCCAGGGCCAGGCGCGCCGCCCCAACTGCCCGCAGCGAAATGGCTAGCTCTGGCTTATCCCCCAACTGCTGCCGCAGGCTGGTGCTCTGGCGAAAATGCGCCAGCCCCGTCACCGGGTCGCCCTGTTCCACGGCAATTTCGCCCAACCCATGTAGGGCAAAGCTCAGGTTGCGATCATGGCCAATTTCGCGGCATACCTGGGCACATTCCAGGTAAAGCTGCTCCGCATCCTTCAGGTTTCCCAGGCGGCGCTGCACAATAGCCAGGTTGTTCAGGGTGGAAATGACCTCATCCCGCTGGGCCAGCTTGCGGCGCAGCGTCAGCGTTTGCTCCAGCAGGTTACTGGCCTGACCGTAATCTCCCGCAGAACCGGCCAAAATCGCCAGATTCTCCAATGAGCGGCACATACCCGGCTCATCGCCCACAGCCTGCTGCATGGCCAAGGCTCTTTCGTGAAAGCCTTGCGCCTGGCTTAAGTCCCCCTGCAAGCGGGCAAATTGCCCGGCGCGGTTCAACACCAGCGCCGCCAAGGGATCTGGCCTGCTAGCCAGAGCCAGGGCGGCTTCCAGCCAGTGCCGCCCTTCACTCAGATAGCCGCGCACGTACCAAAAGTGCTGCAAACCTTCTACCATTTCGAGGATAAAGGATGGATCAACGGCCGTTTCCACCCCCCACAGCAGCGCCGCCCGCAGTTGATGATATTCCAGTTCTAGGCGGTTTAGCCAGGCAATTTGCGCCGCGCCCCTGGCCAGGTACGGTTGCGCCGCCCGCACCAGCCCGCCGTAATAATAGGCGTGCGCTTCCTGGGCAACGGCCATTTTGCCCTGTCCCCTTAAGTTCGCCTGGGCATATTCGCGCAATGTTTCCAGCATAGCGTAGCGCCCTTCACCCTCTGCGCTGGGAGCGTAGCTAAGCAAGCTTTTTTCTACCAACGACTGCAGCATGGGCACCACGTTCAGGTGCCAATTGCTAATCGCCAGTCTCTCCATGACGCCCGCCACGGCTGCGGCCGTAAAGTCGCCCACAAATACCCCCAACAGGTCAAACAAGTCACATTCCAGAGGCTCCAGAAGGTGGTAGCTCCAATCAATTGCGCCGCTGAGGGACTGCTGGCGCGGTGTCAGGTCCCGCGGGCCGCCCGTCAGCGTGGCCAGGCGCGACTGTAGTTGGGTCAAGACCTGGGCCGCAGATAGCCACTTCATCTGGGCCGCCGCCATCTCAATAGCCAGGGGCAGACCATCCAACCAGGCGCAAATGCGGGCTACGTCGGCCACGTTTTCCCCATTCAGGCGAAAGTCAGGCCGCACCGCCCGCGCCCGTTCCTGAAACAGCCGCAGAGCAGGATAGCGAGAGAGGTAGGAAACGGCCGTTGTCGTAGGCAAATTGTGCACGTCTGGCAGCGGCAAAGGCGGCACAGGAAACTCATGCTCGCCATACAGGTGCAGCACGGCCCGGCTGGTCACCAGCGCCTTCACCCCCGGTGCGGCAGCCAGCAGTTCGGTGACCCATGGAGCCGCGTCCAGCACCTGCTCAAAATTATCCAGCACCAGCAGCAGGCGGCGCGGGCGCAAAAATTCTTGCACCGCCTGGCGCAGCGCCCGCGGGCCACCCCCAGCCCGCTGCGGTTCGGCCACATTCAAGGTATGCGCCACGGCCGTCAACACCTGCTCGGCATCGCTAATGGGCGCCAGCGGTACAAAACAAACACCTTGCGCAAAAGTATTAGACCCGGCCAGGTCAGTGGCCGCCGCCAGGGCCAGCCGGGTTTTGCCCGTACCGGGCGGCCCAGTGAAGGTTAACAAACGCACCCCCGGTCGTTGGAGCAGGTCACAAACGGCCGTTACTTCTCGCCGGCGCCCCACAAAACTAGTCAGTGGGGCGGGCAAATTGCTGCAGCGACCCTCTTCTGGGGCCGCTGCTTCCAGTGGGGCCGCTGCGGGCGCTGGTTTGAAAACCGGCGTGTGGGCGTCAGCCGCCGGCGGTGTTTGGCTGACGCCACGGGCAAAGCGCACAAAGCTCTCCCGCCCAGATTCGGGCACAGCCAATGCTTCAGCCAGCAATTCCGCCAATTGAGACGACGGCCGTAAATCCCCTGCCTCCAGGCGGCGAATGGTGCTGGCCGAGCAATGGGCGCGCTGCGCCAGGGCCACACGGCTAAGATCCAAAGCCCGGCGGCGACGCTTTAACCAGGAAGGGAAGGATTCGGCAACGGTCATTGTTGCGGATTATAGCAGTTACCCCCGTAAAAGGTGTCAAAAAAGGTGTCACTATTAATCACTGACTTTCATCTTCCTTTGCCTTATGCTGGCCGGCAGGGCACAGCGCGTAAGGATACCGCGGCGGCCAAGTTTGCTAGAAAACCAATCAAAGGAGCTGTTTATGTGTATGACCTCATGGTTTCGATTGTTCTTGCGGCGCGGGGTGGGCACGGCCGTTCTCCTGCTGGCGGCGTTGCATCTCTTCTTCCCCTCCACCGCACACGCCATCACTATCACCATCAACACCCTCAGCGACAAACCGCTAAATGATCCCACCAGTGATGACGGCCTCTGCTCCTTGCGCGAAGCGATTGAGGCGGCCAACAACGACGCCTCCGTCAACACCAACGACTGCCCCGGCGGCAGCGGCGCAGACAATATCACCTTCAGCGTATCGGGAACCATTACCTTTGTGGAATCTATGAGCATTAACTCCCAGATTACCCTCACCGGTCCCATCACCTTGGACGGCAACCAGGCCACCAATTTGTTCACGGTGTCGGGCAACGGCCGTTTCACCCTGGTCAACATGACCCTGCAAAACGGTAAAAGCGGCCTGGCGGGGGCCATCCAGGGCAACGGCGACGGCAAAATCAACGCCTTGGGCGTCTCCTTCATCAGCAACGAGTCCACCGGCAGCGGCGGCGCCATCCAGACCAATGCCGCCATGTATTTGCTGGGCGTCAACTTCTCCGGCAACAAAGCGGCCGAAAACGGCGGGGCCATTGATTTCAAAGGGGGCGCCAGCGAAAGCCTCTTCATCGGTGGCAGCAACTTTGCCGGGAACATTGCCGCAGAAAAAGGCGGAGCCATCGCTCTCATCACCACCTCGCCCATGCAAATTAACGACTCCATCTTCTCCGGCAACATCGCCACCGGCACGCAAAGCGACCACGGCGGCGGGGCCATTTACATTGACAACAGCTACGAGGAAAACAGCGTCACCATCGCGCGTAGCGCCTTCAACGGCAACCTGACGCCGGGTGGCTCCGGCGGGGCGCTGCAAATCGCCGGCGACATCCCCGTGACGGTGATTAACTCTTCCCTAAACGCGAACATCGCCGGCGGCAGTGAGCGCGGGCAGGGGGGCGGCATCTTCTTGCGCGAGGGGAATCTGCATTTGCTGAAAACGGCCTTCAACGGCAACGTCGCCTCGCCCAGCCCCAGCAACGTTAGCGGGCAGGGGGGCGCTATTTACAACCTGGGGGGCACAGTGCAGGCGGCCAACAGCTCCTTCTTCCTCAACGTAGCGGGGTTAGGTCAGGGCGGGGCGCTGTACAACAACGACCAGACCCGCGACGCCATCATTGAGCTGCGCAACGTCACCATTTCCGGCAACCAGGCCAGCAGCGGCGGCGCCATGCTCAACTTCAACGCCGAAAATCAGCGTATCAACCGCATCGCTCTGTGGAATACTATTATCGAAGAGGGCAGCGCCGGCCTGGGCGGCACCTGCGCCGGAGACGCGCCACAGAACAATGGCAACAATCTGCAATTCCCCGGCACAGCCTGCGGCGGCGGCATCACCAGCGCCGACCCGCTGCTGGAAGCCCCGTTCTTCAACGGCGGGGCGATTGCTTCGCTGTTGACCCAGGCGCTGCAGCCGGGCAGCCCGGCCATTGACGCGGGCAATAACGCCCTTTGCGCCGCCGCGCCAGTGGATGGC
>CAZDEO010000021.1:0-69615 GCA_964504445.1 uncultured Anaerolinea sp.
GTGGGGGTGGGGAGGCCGGGGGGTTGGTACCAGTTACAGTTTCTGTCCCCGACACAAGTGCCGCCGCTGCAGGTAGGATTGGTGCAGGCTGCCCCGACGCCGGAGCAGGTGTTGAACCAGACGGGGTTGGAGTAGCACTGGTCGCTGCAATTACACTCTGTATCGTCTGAGCACCAATCACCAGCCCTACATGATAAACCATCAGAGCAAGGAGCACAAACGTATTGTATAGTACCGCAGAAATAACTGCCTGAACAAGTTTGTGCTTGTATAGAATTTGGTTTTAACAACAAAGCCACAAAAGCAAACGCGGCAAATGATATGCTGACTTGTAAGACTTTTAAGAATGGGCGTAGGGTTATTGCATTTGACACATTGTTAATATGACAAATGATGGTACTAAAGGTCAACTGTAAAAAGTTAAACTCAAGTAATAGTTATTCCTTTCCAACAATTAGAATCTGCTCACTTGGCATTAAGCACTCCATCTATCCCACTATTGTATGTGCTCAGTCCGATTATTTAATCTTCGAATGTAAGGTCAATTGCCCTAAAGTGACCTTTTTCAGGGTTATGAGTTGCCAACCGATAATAGCTAATTGCGCTATCAGAGATGCCATTATGTAAATCAGGTGCTGATTTTGGAAAGTCTTGGACTGGTCGCGTTCCCGGTTTAGCCTGCAACAATGCTATAGAGCCTTGTATACCACTCAGTACTAACCAATTACGTCCATTGCGAATATTGGTGAACTCTGCGTTATCTAAATTTAGAATGATCGTTAGCTCGTTCGGAGTATTGGGATTCCAAAAGTAGCCATACTGTGTAGTACGGGAGTTAGTGGTATTGGTGTACATGGCACGGAAACCAGGCGTGGGCTCACGAAATGAGCCAATGATGACATTTAGATTGGTAATGCCGGCAGCCTCTTGAGCGCTAAGCAGGTGGTTTTGGTTCATGTTGTTGGCATCTAGCACATTTTGGACAGGCACAAGTGAGGGTAATTGCAAAAAGGCATCTATTGTCTGGGCTACCCGGATAGGGTCAAGTACGGTCATACTGGCTTGGTTCATTGTCTCAGTGACTCTAGTCGTGTCAGCGTAATAGATGTGGATTCGGTCAGCCAAGTTACCTCCCGGTAATGGTTTGCTGTGGGCCAGGGCGTAGGTTTCTGTTGCAAAAACCATCACTAAATCACCCTGCTCGTTGTGTTGCGGTAATCCGTTTTCATCGTGGGCGGTGCGGGCTGTCTCGACCAGTTGGTTATCTGGTCCATACGAGTACATGGTTACATGGCCGGTAATAGGATCAATTTGCGTTGCTTCGGGGACAAGTTCAATGCCATACTCATTTAGATACTGCTCCTGGGTGCGGGCGGTGAGGGCGGCAATGGGGTCGAGGGCTTCAACCCAGGTTCTCGTTTCGGGGTTGTAGGTGAATTGCACGTTGCCGTCGGCGTCGGCCAGGGCGACGAGGTGTTGGTCGTTGTCGTCTATGGTTTGGGTTAGCTGCAGTTGCATCTCGGCTAGATAGTCGGTCAGGGATTGGCCGGGGATGGGGCTGGTGGTGAGTTCGACTGGCGTACCGCCATTGGCCCACCAGATGGTTTGGGCCAGTTGGCGCTCTCCGTTGGGGCCAATCTGTTCTTGGGTATAGAAGGTGAAACGGCCGTCTTCTTGCAAGTCCAGCGGGCTAATCCAGTGGCCGGCGGGGTCCACAAACTCCAGGACGTTGCCGTCTAAATCGTACCTGATCCAGGTGTCCAGGGGGGCCGCGCCAAAGGCGACTTCGCCGCGGTTGAGGGTGGTGTCTGGCTGGCCGGTGAGGATGAGTAGATTGGAATCGTCGTTCCAGACAAAGAGTGTGCCTGATGGGTAGGCGGCGTTGGCGGTGATTCGCACGGCCGTTTCCCCCACCACAATCGTCACGTCCGCCGGGTCAATCACGTACTCATCGCCCCACAGGGCGCGCGCCAGGGGCAGCAGGGCATCGTGGTGGGCGGGGTCGTAGCCGGGGAGGGTGGTGAGCACGGCCGTTGCCCGCTCATCGCGCAGTTGTTCGGCCGTTAGCGTGAGGGTGGCGGTGGGTTCGGGCGTGGGGGCGGTGGTGGCGGTGGCGGGGATGGGGGTCGTGGTGGGGGGAACGGCCGTTTCTGTTACCTCAGTGGGCGTGGTGCAGGCAACCAGAAGCAGGAAAAGAAAAACGGCCGTGAGGCCAGCCATCAGGCATCTTGCGCTTAGTTTCATAATATCCCCTTCACCGTGAAAGACCACATTTTCACCATACCTGCCGCATTATAACAAAGCGCCAGGCGGGGGTAAATGAGAGGCCGCTGCGGGTGCATTGGCCATTTCCGCCAAAATTTGCATAAAGGTTTGCACGTCGGCCGTTTCTAACAGGGCCTGGGGAATGGCATAATCCGCCAAATATTGCTTCAAATGCTTGCGAAACATCACCAATCCATGGGGATCGCCGTAATAGGCCAGCATCTCGCGCAGGTGCAGACGCACGGCCGTTGCCACGTCGGCAAAGGTTAGCGCAGCTTTATCCTCGCGGGCAAAAATCCAGGGGTTGCCGACGGCTGCTCGCCCCACCATCACCGCGTCGCAGCCGGTGTGCGCCTTCATGCGCGCAATGTCCGCCACGCTCTGCACGTCCCCATTGCCAATGACCGGCACCGGCACCGCTTGCTTCAACTCGGCGATAGCATCCCAGTCGGCCTGGCCGTCGTACTTTTGCGTTTTGGTACGGCCGTGCAGGGCAATTAACGCCGCGCCATTGTCTACCATAATCTGCCCAATCTGTAAGAAGTTTTGCTGGTCGGCGTCCCAGCCCAGGCGAATTTTGCCCGTAACGGGAACAGGGAGATGGGTAGAGAGCAGGCGAAAAGTCTCTGCTACCAGTTCCGGCTGGGGCATCATGCCCACGCCCGCGCCGCGCCCGCTCACCTTGCGCGTGGAGCAGCCCATATTCACGTCAATAATATCCGGCTCCAAATCAAGGATGTTTTGCGCCGCCTGTAAAATTTTCTGCGCGTCATTGCCAAAAATCTGGAACACCATAGGGTACTCGCCGGGCTGCTTGTCCAGCCGCTGCCAGAAGCGGTTGCGGCTGCGCTTACCCAGCAGCGCCTCCACCGGCACAAACTCGGTGTAGTGCATGGCCGAGCCATAAGCGCGGCACAGGGCGCGGTAGGGCACGTCGGAATACCCGGCCATGGGCGCCAAAATGACGTCACCGTACACCGGTAGGGAACCCACGTGGAAAAGCGGGTCTACGGGTTTGCAGGTTTGCAGGTTTGCAGGTGTAATGGCTTGCTGGCTCATCCAACTAATCCCCACTCTTGCTTACTTGCGTACTTGACCACTCATAATTCAAATCTCTCGCCAACAGATGGTACCCGTACTGTACCCGGTAACGCTTTTGCCGTCCAAACCTCCCGAGCGGCCGCCGTCCACTGGGCGTTGGTCCAGCCAAAACCAGGATTGCCATAGCCATCAGGATGTCCACTGAGATGCATAAGCAGCGTGTGGCGCGGGCGCAAGTTGGCGGCAATGCGCTGCACATTATCGAAGGAGGGATGGGTGGCGCGCTGTTTCTTGGCGCGCCAGAAAGCGGTGTCAATGAAGAGATAATCGGCATGGGAAAGGAGGGTAACGGCCGTTTTCTGCGCTACCGTCTCCGGCTGCACCAACCACTCATTCTCACTATCAATATCCCAAAGGAGAGCTGTTTTGGCGCGCTCTGTTTCAACCACAAAGGCTGCACAACTGTACTGCACCAGCCCGGGGTCATCCGGGTGGCGATCGGCGCCAAAATGGGACACGGACACAGGTGTTACGCGCAAATCCGGCACAGGTAATGCAACCTGGGGCAGCACCGTACCGGGTGGGGCATTTTCGTCCTGCACATCCGGCTGCAAAAAGGTGCGCCACTCATAGCCATGCTCTCGCTGCAACCATTCCGCGGTACCGGCGCGACACCATAACGGGATGCGCGGAGCAGGCAGCCCACGCCGTTTGCGCGTCAGGTGATAAGAAACACAAAGCCGGTTCAGGTCTACGGTGTGGTCGGGGTGCCAATGGGTCAGCAGCAAGGCATCAAGGCGGGCGCGGTGGGTGTGCAGATAGGGGTTTTCTACCAGACTGTCTACTACACCGCTGCCCACGTCAACCAACACGTGATAAGCCGCCTCATCGCGGCCGTTTACGCCCAACAGCGAAACCGACGTATTGGCCTGGCGTTCCGGGCTGGCACAGCGGGAACAGTCGCAGCCAAACTGGCGCAGCATGGGGGCCTCAATGCCGTTGACGACAAGTATGTGTTTCATCTCTCACCTCGGTTGATGGTTTTAGCAGAGGTTATACGGGTAAATGGCACAGGCCGCGCTACGGCCGTTCCGCGTTTAGCCACCTATTCACAAACGCCAACACGGCCGTTTCCACCCCCTCCTCGCCCATATCAAACCAGGCAATGGCCGGATCAGCGGCGCGAAACCAGGTATTTTGCTGGCGCACAAAGCGGTGGGTTTCAAACTTAATGCGCGCCACCGCCTCTTCCAACGTCATTTCACCATCCAAATAGGCGTAAAGCTGTTGGTAGCCTAAACCGCTCATGGCCGGCAGGGAACGGCCGTAACCCGCATCTCGCAGCCCTTCCACCTCAGCCAACAAACCATTGGCCATCATCTCATCTACCCGCCGGTCAATGCGCGCATACAGCGCCGCCCGTTCCCGCCGCAGGCCAATCTGGCAAATGTTGTACGGCGGCGGCTGCTTGCGCTGCAATTGCGAAATAGGTTTGCCGCTGACCAACGTCACTTCCAGCGCCCGAATCACCCGGCGCACGTTGCGCGGGTCAATGTTGGCTGCTGCCGCCGGATCCAGCGCCGCCAGCCAGCGCGCCAGCTCCGGCCCGCCCAGCTTCGCCAACACCCGGCGCAAAGCCGGTTGTGGCGGCACGCGGGGAATGCCCCAGCCTTCTACCACCGCTTTCACGTATTGCCCTGTGCCGCCGACCAAAATGGGCAGCCGCCCCCGCCGCTGAATGGCGTCAATGGCCTCAAATGCCAAATCCTGGTACGCGCCCAGGGTTAGCGTTTCATCTGGCTGGCAAATGTCAATGAGATGGTGGGAAACCCGGGCTTGCTCTGCTAATGAGGGCTTGGCTGTGCCAATGTCCATACCCCGGTAAAAGAGGCGGGAGTCGGCAGAGACAATTTCCCCGCCAAGCTCGTTGGCTATACGCAAAGAGAGGGCTGTTTTGCCTACAGCCGTTGGCCCCACAATGACCAGCAAGGGAGGGCCAATTTCACCCTTCATCGTTACCAGCCCATCACCGCATTGGGAATATGTTCGCAGCGCAGCAGCTTGCCCCGGCCATCCAGTTCTACCGCCACCAGGTCTACCCGCCACTCTACGTTGTCCAGGTCGCTTTCGTAGAGATATGCCTGCCCCAAATCTAACAGACGGCGCGCCTTTTGGGGTGTAACGCCTTCTTCGGGGGTGCCGCTACCGCGCCCACGCCGGGTCTTCACCTCCACAAACACCAGTACGTCACCGGTCTGGGCAATGAGGTCAATTTCGCCACGAGCACAGCGCCAGTTGCGCTGCACAATGCGGTACCCTTTAGACTCCAGATGGGTAGCGGCCACAGATTCGCCCCAACTGCCCAATTTTTTACGGCCGTCGCCCTCATTACCGCTCATAAAATTCCGTTACCCTTCTTCTCCTTGTCCGGTATGATCCGCTGCAGCATGGAATCCCAGGTTTCTGGCGGGCGCACCAACCCGGCCAACTGGTCCATCATGGGTTGCAGCTTCTCCCAATTGCGCAGCCAACGGCCGTGCTCCTTATCGCGCTGCAAATCGGGGCGGGTTTGCAGTAATTCTGCATACAAATCAACCGTGCGCGCCACCGTCTGGCGAATATCAAAGCGCTCACTGGCCTGCCGCGCTTTGGCGCCCATTTCCTGCCGCAGCTTGTCATTCAGGGCCAGCCCTACCATGGCAGCAGCCAACCCATGCTCTGGCTCAGGGGCAAGCAGGCCCGTTTCTAAGTGCTGGACCGTATCCACAATGCCCGGAGAAGCGGAGGCCGCGACTGGTAAACCGACAGCCATGGCCTCGATCACCGTCAGGGGATGCACCTCAGAAGTGGATGCGGTGACAAAAAGGTCGGCGGGGGCTAAATAGCCAGGTAGCTCGGCATAATCCACCACACCCATGAAATGAACGGCATCAGCAATCTGCAAGCGCCGCGCCTGGGCCTCTAATTCTTTTTGTACGGCGCCTTTGCCCAACAGCATGAGATGCAAATGAGGCAGCAGGGAATGGGCAATGGCAAACTGATCCAGCAAGGTATCGAGGTTTTTTTCTTCAGATAGTCGCCCCGTGTAGGCTAAAAGAAGAGCACCATCAGGCAGGCCCAGGTCTTTTTTGCTTAAGGAGCGCGCAGGGTTGTGGAACGGCCGTAAATCCACCCCATTCTCAATCACCACAATCGGGCGCTCGACGCCAAACTCCAGCATAATCTCCTTCACGCTCTGAGAAGGCGTTATCACCACGTCAGCCAGGTCGGTGAAATCTGGCCATACCTGGCGCATAATGGCGTCAGCCGCTGGCTGAGGGATAGAAATATACGCGCCGGTGTATAGGTCATAGCGAGTGTGGTTGGTGTACACAATGGGGCAACGGCCATAGCGATGGGCCAATTCCACGCTCATAAACAGGTGGTGGCAATGGATAATCTCCATCTGCGCCAGACGCTCCTGCGCCTCCCGCGTGTAGCGCATGGTAAAGTAATAACCTGACCCCACCGGAATGGCCGGTGAGCGCACCACACCTGGCTCTTCCCCCGCCGGATCAGGGTCACCCAGGGTAAACACCGTCACTTCATGGCCTAATTTCTCCAATTCCTCTTTGTACAATGAAACCATGCGCGTCACGCCATTGACTACCGGCTTGTAACAAGCTGTCACCATACCAATCTTCATCGTATTCCCTCCAACTTAGGCATGTGCCCGTAACCAACGGCGCAAATGAGCCATACCTAAGGAGAAAGCCCAGGCATCAATATTTTCCGGGTGTCCACCAAAAGAACGCTGCGTTACCGATACGCCGCTTTCCGAAGCTAAAATTACCAAAACCTGAATCCCACCCTGGGTAACATTCTTAAAAACGAGTAGACTCAAATCTGTTTTACTTTGCCATAGCAACTGGGTAGCTGCCTCGCGGCACCAACTGGTCAAATCATCAGCCAGGGGTGGAATTCGCAAATATCTGGCCAATTCCGCACTGTTATCAACCGGTGTCGAAAATATCAGGCCATCACTTTCAGGCCAAACAGCCAGCGTATTCGCAATAATGCGGTTCGTGTGGCATTCAGCCAAAGCAACTTTGGTTTGGCTAGCCACGAGCATTTGCAACACAACTTGTTCTAAGCGGGTATCCTCTTCACCGTAAACGTGATCGCCCAACTGCTCTATCACTTCGAACTTGAGTTGAGCCAGTTTCTGCGCTACCAGTTCCTCGCTCTCCCCCTCTGCCCAAAGACGAATGTTGGTTTGGCCAGCAAAAGAATCATAGGTTATCCGTGTACCAGGGATCTGGGGCAGCTCGCCTAATTGAGAGCGTACGCTGCTTTCTACGACCCCCACGGCACGTAACAATTTCCAGCCTGATTTGAATGCTGACTCTTGTTGAATTTTGGTTTGCAAAAAAGGTAATACGGCCGTTTCCAGCACATATGACATTTCTTGTCTATCACGGGGCAGGCAGATAACAAACCCCTGATAGGTTTCCAGCCAGATAGAGGGTAGGAGCACAGGCTCCACCCCCATCTTTGTCATGAAGTTTCCACGGTCCGGTAAATTTGCTGATGCGTCGAAAAAGCGGGTAACGGCCGTTTGCAACACGCCCTTCTCTTGTTCATACAAGCTACCAATCGCCAAAACTACATCCGCCCGCTCCAAAGCAATGCGCAAAACGTCAGCAACCAAAGCAACATCTTCCCCCACCGTCACCTTGCACGTAATAGGCACATTTATCTCGCGCAAACTACGCGAAAGATGCGCAATATTTGTGTCCAACACATCGCTAACCAACAACTCATCGCCAATGCTGACTATTTCCACTTTCATAAGTTAAGGTACTTCGTTGTTAACATGGGGATGACAAACCCAGCTTTGTTCATCATTGGCGAGGTTCCTTTAGAACACCATCACTCAGGGCAGCGCACCTCTTTCACCAAGAGGAAAAGGCAAATTGGAGTGAGCAAACTTCTCTGCGTGCATCAGCGCGAGGCGATTCTAGCATAAAGAAAATGGGGTAGCAATCTTGACAAAATCGGCCAAATGTTCTAATCTAGTCACTAACTACACGAAGCCAGGAGAGAATGATGAGCGATAATAAGCAAAAGGAACTGTTCCCGCAGGACGAGTCCACCCGGGAAGGCACCACCCTCACCCCAGAGGCTGCCATCAAGGCCGCGCTGAGTCGCTTTGAACGGCACATGCGCGACGAAGGATTTGCCCTCAATACGGTCAAGGCATTTGCCAGCGACATCCGCTTATTGGGTAAATACTTGGGCGCCGGGCAGCCCATCGGCGGCATCAGTACGCAAAATCTCAATGACTTTTTGAATTGGCTGCTGAACGAACGCGGCGTGCCGTGCAGCCCCAAATCTTACGCGCGGCGGGTCACCACGCTCAAGGTGTTCTTCAAGTGGCTCCACGAAACTGGCACGCTACCCAATGATCCGGCCACGGCCGTTATCCAACACAGCGTCAAAAGCCCCCTGCCCATCGTACCCAGTGAAGCCGACATTGAGAAAGCCCTTGTTGCTTCTGAAAACTGGCGGCAGGGCCTGCCGCCGCGCAAAGCGGACGCCCGCCCCCACCTCCTCCTCACTTTGCTGCTCAAAACGGGCATCAAAAAAAGCGAAGCCATGAACATTGTGCCTAATCACATTGACCGCAGCAACCCCAACCAGCCCATGCTTTTTGTGCGCTACGCCAACCCCCGCCTGCGCTACAAAGAGCGCAAGCTGCACCTGGACCCCGATTGGCTGCCGCTGCTGGACGAATATCTGGCCCAATACGATACACCCGACACCCTATTCACCTGCACGCCCCGCAACCTGGAGTACATTTTGCGGGACATTGGTGACGACGCTGGCCTGGAGCGAGGTCTCCTTTCTTTTGAAAATCTCCGTTGGGCATCTGCCTTGCGGGATTTCCGCAATCAAGAAGAAGAAGATGACATTCGCCAGAAGCTAGGCCTCTCCAAGATAACCTGGCGCGAAACCCGAGCTAAGCTAGAAAAACTGCTGGCCAAAGAACGGGGCGAACCGGTGGAACAGCGAATGGCTCAGTAACATGCCAAAGGCTGACTAGATGACCGTATTTACCCTGAACCGCAAACAGCAAATGTGGTTGGCTATTGGATTGGCATTGGGCCTCACGGCCGTTCTGCAACACATTGGCGCCCCCCTGCCCACAGACGCCGCTCCCGCCGGCATTCTCTCCTTTGAATTTGCCGGCAGCGTCCCGAAAGCCCAGGCCATGATTGCCTCTTGGAACGCCCGCGCCCAGGTTCACGCTGGCCTCAGCCTGGGACTGGACTTTCTATATCCCCTCGTTTACGCTGCCGCCATTTCTTTGGCCTGCCTGGCTGCCGCTCCCCACCTGCCGGGCGTTGGGCCAGCCCTGGCGCAGGGCCTGTCTCGCGCCATCTGGCTGGCGGCGGCCCTGGACTACGTCGAAAATATCGCCCTCATCCAACTGCTGCTAGGTTCGACCCAGGCTATTTGGCCGCCGCTGGCCTGGATTTGCGCGGCTATCAAGTTCGCCATCGTGCTGGCAGGCATTTCACTGGCCCTATGGGGAGGCATCTTGGCTGTCATCCGGCGCTAGAGCCTTCCTGCCGCGTCCGCCTTTACTCGTGACGCAAAGCCGTTACCGGGTCTAGCCGGGCCGCCCGCGCCGCCGGGTACAGCCCAGCAACAATGCCAATGAGGGCGGCAAAAGCCAGGGAACCTAGCGCCAGCCACCAAGGCACCACGGACAACTGCCCCACCCCGGTAACGCCTTCGTTAATCAAAAATTGACGACCTATCCAGTCCACCAACCTGCCCAGCAGCGTACCGAAGATCAGGCCAAAGAACCCGCCAATTAAGCCAATCATGCCCGCCTCTACGGTGAACATACGCCGGATTTCGCGGGCCGATGCGCCCAGGGCCTTGAGCACGCCAATTTCGCGGGTGCGCTCGTAAATGGCCATCATCATGGTGTTGGCCACGCCCAAGGCCGCTACGAGTAGAGCCAGCCCTCCTACAGACCCCAACAGAGCCTGCATCAAGGACAAGACCTGGTTAGCTACGTCAAGAATAGCTTCTAAAGATTGGACGCTGTAGCCCATCTCGCGCAGGGTAGCCGTCACGGCCGTTACCGTCCCCAAATCCGTGGTCCGCACAATCAGCTGGTCATACCCTTGGCGCATCAAAAAATCCGGGTCATCAAACCACCAGGCAATCATCGCTTCCCGCTCCGCCACCCCCACGTCCAGCGAGCGCGTGGCAAAGCCATCCTGAATGCCAACAATGCGCGTGGTGAAATCGGCCGTTTCTCCACGCGGCAATGCCACCGTCAGCGTCAGGCTTTCGTCAATCAAATCGGTGTAACGTTCCCCCTCAGCCAGCAGGCGGTCGGCCAGGCCCACCGGCAAGATAGCCCCCGCCTGGTTTGCTGGCAAGTCGGTGCCCGCCACCATGTCTGAGCGCCCCGGTGGGCCAAAGCGAAAAGGCATGCCTTCGCCGCTGGCAATAAACACCGGTAAAACCACGTCACCATAAGTAAGGGTAATGTCCATACCTGCCGGTAAATTCAGCACGGGCGTCACGCTAACCACCTCCGGCAGCGCGGCAATGTCCGCCACGGACTGGGGCGTCAGCGGCGTTGCCACATCCCGTTGGGCAAAGGGATCAAAGCCATCCGGTTCGGCAAACTGCGGGCTGACAAACAAGTTCTCCAGGCCAATGCTCTCAAAATTGCGCTGCACTTCCCGCTGCACGCCCACGCCAAAGGAAACCATAGCCACCAGGGTGACAATGCCAATGAGTACACCACCAGCAGTAAGCACATTGCGCACCGGTCGCCGCCGCAAATTGCGCAAGGCAGACTGCACAATATCTTGCATGGTTAATCCAGCAGAAGAAGCTACACCGTTACGCGCACCATTTTCAATTGCACCCCTCTGCCGTCTATCCCTTGCTCTAGCGCTATCCTCTATCTCTACAATCTCGCCATCACGCAAGCGGACAATGCGGTCAGCATAGGCAGCTACGTCCAGGTCATGGGTAACGACCACCAGGGTGATGCCCTGCTCGCGATTGAGATCTTGCAGCAGGGTCATGATGGATTCGCCGGTAGCAGAGTCGAGGTTGCCGGTGGGTTCGTCGGCAAGGATGAGGTCCGGGTTATGTACCAGGGCGCGAGCCACGGCCGTTCTCTGCTGTTCGCCGCCCGATAGTTCCGTGGGGTAATGGTCCAGGCGGTGACCCAAACCGACGCGCTCTAACAAGGCGCGCGCGCGCGCTTCACGGGCTGCGCGGGGAACCCCCGCCAGCATGAGGGGCACGGCCACATTTTCCAGGGCCGTCAACCGGGGCAGCAAGTTGAAGCTCTGGAAGATAAAGCCCACCTGCTCCTTGCGGTGGCGGGTGCGCGCGCCGTCGTCTACGCTGTGCAGGGGCGTGCCGTTCAGCCACAGTTCGCCCGCCGTCGGCCGATCGAGGCCGCCCAACAGGTTGAGCAATGTAGATTTGCCAGAACCAGACGGCCCTACCAGGGCGACAAATTCGCCGGGGGCAATGGTTAAATTGAGGTCGCGCAGGGCATGCACGGCCGTTTCCCCCCGCTGGAAGCTGCGTTCCAGGGACGTTAGTTTAATGGTTTCACTCATGGGAAAAACAAGAGATTAGAGACTGGAGATTTTGCCAATCTCTAATCTCCAATCTCTTTCTTATTGTAAAGACTCCGCCACGGCTAAGGCATTATCCGGGGAGATGTCGCCGCCCACCCAAAAGGTAAACTCCCCTTCGGTCCAGGTGAGCAGGCTGCGGCGGCCCGCTTCGTCGCTAAAGAGAATGCCTTCTGTCCCGCGCACTGTCACCGTCTCTTGCTGGGTGGCTTCGGCGGGCACGTCAATGGGCAGGGCTGGCCCTTGGGCCACCACAAAGGTTTTGCCTTCTGGCAGGGTAAAGCGCTGTACGGCCGCGCCGCGCATGTCGCCGCTCTCCGCCAGGCGTGCTCCGTTGGGGACAAAGGAGGGAGTCAAGGGAGTGAAGGCCGGTAAGCTGGCAGTCTCGGCAGCTTTGTCGGCATAAGCTGCTTCGGCCATTTCCAGCAAGTCCACAGCCGGTATCACTTCTGCGCCGGCGGGAATGTCAAAGGTGAAGATGGCGTCATCCAGGCCGGTGTTGATTTCCGCCAGGGAAGCGGTGATGCTGCCCGAACCCAGCGAACCCTGGGCATAGGCCACGCCCAAAGGCAATTGGTCGCTGCTGCGCAGCCAAACGTTGAGGTAGCCACCGGCGGCGCGCACTTCAGCGGGCATTTTTTCCGGGATGGGAATGAGACGCAGTTGGTAAGCGCGGGTTCCGGCCATTTCTACGGTGCCATTGCGCTCGGTGGTAAAGTATTCCAGCAGTTTGGCTACGGCTTCCGCCGGGGTTTGGGGCACGTCCACCTCTTCGGGGTTGAAGGTTTCAGGGTCAAAACCGTCGGGCAGGTATTCCCGGTATTCTTCGGGGATATCTTCACCGTGGGGGAATTCGCCCTGGTGTTCGGCCATCTTGTCAGCCAGCAGGGTGGCCATTTCGGCGGTGGTGCCGGTGACGACGGTGTTGCTGGCGGGGTGGTAGAGCCAGAATTCACTGCCGTTGGTAACGGCCGTCAGCCCCACAAACTCTGCTTCACTGGCGGCCAATACTTCCATGCGGAAGCCCGGTTCCCCATTGGGTCCCATGTTCAGCTTGCCCCACACAGCCAGGCTGCCGCTGAGGCTTTGGTCAGGCAGGTCGGCCTGCACGTCAATGACAGCACGGCCGTCGGTGATGGTTTCCAGGGTTTCCAGGGAATGGGTCAGCAAAGCGTCGGCGCTGGGAATCATCATGGCCGCGGTGATGCCCACGCTGGCTACCAGTAGGAGCAAGGTTAAAAGTATAATCAATGAACGTTTCTTGGTTTTCATAGCATCTCCTGTTAACAGTGTTCGAGGGGTACAGGAAACAGGTTATAAAAAGGTATGGTATGGTTTGTGGCCTGTATCCCGCGTAATTTTAAGTAAATGGTTCTCCTTTGATTGTAACCTTCACCCCTTAAAACACCGCCACCCTCTCATGTGTGACACAGCTATAAAATTTCCATAATTTTCCCGGAAACTCCAAGTTACCGGGAAAATTGGAGTTTGATGTTAATAATCCAAATACGCCAGGTGCTCCGGTAACTGCTTTGTTGCCAGAAAATCCAGCACAAATGCTTGGTAATCAAAGGATTCGCCCAACAGGTCTTTGATGAACTGGTAATCAACCAATTGGCCGCGGCGTTGCCGAATCCATTCCAAGTAATTAGGGCATATTTTGCACAGCCGGCAAAAAGACATCCACCGGGTCTGTACTAAAACGCAGCGGCAAAGCGCCTTGGTCTTCATTCGGGCTAATAAGGGATGTGTCCGCATTGTATACAACATATCCATCAAACCTAACCTTTGGATGGACGTACAACACGCCATAGGTGGTGAAATCTGTAAAGTTCGTGCTTACATTGTTTTGCCAGCTTGGGGGCGGCGCTGTCGCCGTCAGGCTGTCGCTGAGTAAGTACACCCGTTCATAAGGGTCCAGAAATACGTCAATATCTACGAGCAAAGAGCCGCTGCCGTCCACGCCCAACACGGTTACCGTATGGGCAATGGTGTCGGTGTTGGCCAAAGTAATCACGGTGGCTGTGCCATTTCCGTCCTGAGGCATGAAGTAAACGGGCCGGGTGCCCGGAGCCTGGGTAATAATGGCTTCGGTAACGGAACCTAACACAGGGGGCGGCGTGTGGTCGTCCGCGCCGGGCAGGGCGGGCTGGGAAGCCACCCGCGCCACAGAGCCATTCAGGGCCATGCCTACGGCCGTAAAGAACATCGCGGCTAGAATACCAAAGAACCAATAACGCTTTTTCATGAGTATCTACCTCCAAGTAAATTTGCCTCTTACTTTACCATTTTTTCATGATGCCTGCTGATTCAGGTAAACTATCTGCTGAAAAACCTGCACGAATAGGACGAAAAAGTACCCATGAAGAAATTGCCCCTCATACTCAGCCTGCTTTTGCTCCTGGCGGCGTGCCAGGATGCGGCCAACAACCCGAGTCAGCCAACCCCAGTGCCGGAAACAGTAAATGAAGAAACGGCCGTTACAGCATCCCCAGCCTCATCTTCTGCCGACGTCACCATCAGCGAAGTGCTGCTGGGCGCACCGGGCAACAACAACCGCGAGTTTATCGAGTTGTACAATCCCAGAGAAACGGCCGTAGACCTGCAAGGCTGGTCCCTCTGGTATCGCAGCCGGGCCGATCAAGAGCCAGAAGCGGTGCTGCGCTGGACGACGCCCAGCGAAATACCGCCCCTGGGCCACCTGCTGCTGGCCCGCACGGGGGAAGATTTCGGCCTTATTGCTGATGCCTATTTTGACGTGCCCCTTTCTAATAGGAGAGGCGGCCTCATTTTACGCGATGGCGGCGGCAATGATGTCGCTACTTTGGGCTGGGGCGAGGATGCTCCGCCGGACTACTTTGCCGGAACGCCCGCCGCCCCGCCCACAGACGGGGCCAGCCTGGAACGGCTGCCCGGCGGCGACGCCGGCAACGGGCAAGACACGGGTAGCAATGCGGCCGACTTTGCGGCCAACGCTGCCCCCACGCCGCAAAACAGCGGCAGCCCCATGACGCCCGCCGCGGGTCGCCGTCTGGTCTTGCACCTGGACGTGCCAGAAACGGTGGAACCAGGGGCGGCCTTTGCCTATACGGTCCGGGTGGAGAATCCAGGGGAAACGGCCGTGGCCAACGTCACCGTCACCATCCCCATCCCTGACTACTTCACCATCCTCACCCTACCCAACGGAACGCAGGAAGATGGGGGCATTGTGCAATGGGTGGTGGGCGAACTGGCTCCCGGCAGCGCCGCCAGCGCAGACCTTCAACTGCAAAGCCCCCTTACCTATGTAGATACCATTGTGCGCGGCTATTACGCCGAAGGTGATGGCGTGGTGCGCAGCTACGGCCCCGTGCAGCAGTTGGGTATGGCGGGGGGCGCGCTGCCCATTGCCACTGCCCGCGAGCTAATTGGCAGTGTGGTGGGCGTGGAAGGTGTCGCCACCATGTACACCGGCGGCTATTTTGCGGGCAGCACCGGCACCAAGTTCTACCTGGAAGATGATAGCGGCGGCATCCAGGTTTACGTGCCCGGCGGTATGGGGCTGGTGCAAGTCAATATTGGCGACCAGGTGCGGGTAACGGGCAAAATTGAGCTGTACCGCGACTCCATTGAGCTGATTCCCACCAATATTCCGGAAGATGTAACCGTGCTGGGCACAACCAACACGCCGGCGCCGCTGCCCATTGCCATTGCGGATAATGAAAATGATGACACCGTGGTAGGGCGGCTGACCACCCTGGAGGGCACGGCCGTTCGCGTGGAAGAATTCTCGTTCTCCTATGAAGTTGACCTGGCGGATGAGCTGGGGAACAGCACGCTGGTCTACATTGAAAAAGACACGGGCATCGTAGCGGAAGGAATTGAAGTAGGCGCGCAGTACCGCATTACCGGCATTACCGAATTTTACAGTGCGCGGCGGCAAATAAAACCCCGGGTGCAAGATGACATTGCCCCCGTATACCCGCCCATTGTGTGGGTGGAGCAACAGACGCAAAATAACGTAGCCCCTGGGGGCGTGTTGACCTATACCATTACGGCGTTCAATTACACCCCGGACACGTTGGTAAATGTGATGATTTTGGCCCCGCTGCCGGAAGAGACCGGGGAAGCATGGCCTTTGCCCACCCCCGAAGGGGTTGCCGTGGATGCCGGCGTTGCCGGGGAAATGTTTTGGTTCATAGACAGTCTGCCGGGTAATGGCGGGCAGGTGCAGGTGCAGTATGGCATGCAAGTGCTGGAAACGGCCGTAGAAACCATCACCGCCCCGCCAGTCACCCTAAGCGCCGATGGGCTGGAAACGGCCGTGACGGCCACGGCCTACACCAGCTTCTTGGGAGATGGCGTGCCGGTATGGGCCATTCAAGGTAGCAACGACCGCTCGCCCTACACGGGGCAAGAGGTGACGACGGTGGGGGCAGTAACGGCCGTCTTCCCTGAACTAGGCGGCTTTTGGCTACAAACGGCAGAGCCAGATGGTGACCCCGCCACCTCCGACGCCGTCTTCGTCCTGTCCACCGACCTGGCCGACCTGAACGGCGTGACGAACCTGGTACAGGTCAGCGGGCGCGTGCGCGAACTTTCCGGGCAAACCACTCTAGAAGCCCAAGAGGTAGTCATTTTGCCCGGCACGGAGGCCGCGGTAATTGAAGCCGCCATCTATGACCCGCCAGCGGATGCCGTGGAGGCACTGCTGTACAACGAATCGTTAGAAGGTATGTTGGTGTGGGTGGCGGAACCGGCTGTCGCTATTGCGCCAACCACCCAATATGGCGAATTTGCCCTGGTCTATGAAAAATGGGGCGTAGACACCGTGCCACGTACGGAGTTACCCACTGTGGGCTACCTCATTTTTGTGGATGATGGCTCTAGCAACACCCACGCGAATCAATCTACGTTGCCTTATGCCGTGGCGAAGGGGGACGTGGTGGTAGATGTGGTCGGCCCGCTGGCATACACCTTTGGCAATTACAAGATTGAGCCGCTGAATAGGCCGCGGGTAACGCCGGTGGGAGGGGAACGGCCGTTGCCCGCCTTGCCGGAGGCCAATGCCAACCAGATTACCATCGCCACCTTCAACGTGGAAAACCTTTTCGATACCTCCTTTCCTCACCCTGACAGCCCGCCGCGCCCCAGCGCTGCGGAATACGCGCTGAAACTGAATAAAGTGGCTGACGCCATTGTGCATATGGGCGCGCCCACTATTTTGGGGCTGCAAGAAGTTGAAAATGTTGGCGTACTGGAGACGTTAGCCGCCTTGGACGCGCTGGCGCCATACCGCTATCAGGCTATTTTGGTGGAAGGGGAAGACTCGCGCGGGATTGACGTGGGCTACCTGGTTCGCAGCGACCGGGTAACGGTAGAAGGGTTTGCTAACTACCCAGAACCCAGCGGCCTGACGGCCCGCCCGCCGCTGATGATGACGGTGACGGTAAGCGTAGCCGGCGACGAAGAGCGACTTTATGTGCTAAATAACCACTTCCTGGCCCTTTCCGCCGGGGAAGAGGCCACCGAGCCCACGCGCACGGCACAGGCGGCCTGGAATGTGACGCTGATGGCGCGCATCTGGCAGCAAGACCCCACGGCGCAGTTTGTGGTGCTGGGGGACCTGAATTCCTTCTACCAGACGCCGCCGCTAGATACCCTGCAAGGAGCGGGGTTGCGCCATGTGTATGAGTTCGTGCCCCGGCAGGCCCGCCCGTATACTTATATTTTTGAGGGTGGCGCCCAAACTCTGGACCACATTTTACTTTCGTCAGACCTGTATGCGCGGGTAACGGCCGTCACCACCCTACCCATCAATGCCGACTTTCCCCTTCCGCCCCCCGATGACGCCACGGCGCGGCGCGTGTCGGACCATGACCCCCTCATTGTCACGCTGACCTATGAATAAGCTTGTTGGACCCGCAAGCCACAGCTTTTGCGCATATGCCTGATGCCCTTTCCATAATGTTAACAACGTGTTAAGGCTGATACAGAACTGTGCATTAGCGAGGGCAAAATGTGGGGTTATTACCGTAATCTGAAAAGCAACAGGCAGATATGGGGTCACAAAAACGAACGCCTGTTCCCCACATATATGGGAATTGGAGGCCGCCAGTACCCCCATAAATGGGAACGGCCGTTTCTTGTCAAGGGCCCAACCTTAAAAAAAACGTTTTTTTTAAGGTTGGTGCAACCTAAAAAAATTGAACCTTTTAAGGGAAAATTACACAATTTTCATTGCCCTGAGCCCTGGCCTTTGTTAGAATGTAATGACCGTTGTGGACAACCCTTCATCATTTTGAAGAGGACGATTACACTCAAGCAGGTTGTAGTACCGTACACCATTACCGCCAGTTTGACATGGTGTCAATAACTTGCAAAAAGGTATGGCAGTTAATCTTCAAGGTGACAGCGGATAACCAGCCCTGCACACAAATCACGCCTATCGTTTAGGCAACCTGTAAGTCTGTGAACTATTCACAGGGGGATTGCTGGCTGCTTATGTGGCCAAGTTTCTACTTGCATGGAAAAGGGAAGAGAGGTAAAGCAATGATGTCACCCGCACAAGCGTGGAAAGCAACCCTTGGGGAGCTTGAATTACAAATGACCAAGGCCACTTTTAATACTTGGCTAAAGGGAGCACGATTAATTACTTCAGAACAAAACGAATATGTCATAGGTGTCCGTAATGACTATGCCAAAGATTGGCTTGAAAATCGGCTACGCGACACCATCCTGCGTACCTTGGCAACCATCGTAGGAAAAAAGGTGCAACTTCGTTTCGTTGTCTGGTCAGACGAATTAATTGCCCCGGCCCCGGTCGTTTTGAGTCAGGAAACAGACCGTACACAACAGCCTGCAACAAATGGGTATTATGAAAGTGGGGATGGTGGGTATAACACCCTTAATGGCAAATTTACCTTCAGCAATTTTGTAGTAGGCTCGAGCAACCGTTTGGCGCATGCTGCAGCCCTATCTGTTGCTGAGAATCCCGGGCTTACTTATAACCCATTGTTTTTGTACGGTGGTGTGGGTTTGGGAAAAACCCATTTGCTTCATGCTATCGGGCATAAATGTATGCAAAAAGGGTTGACGGTTCGTTATATCTCCTCGGAAACGTTCACGAATGACCTGGTTCAATCCATTCGTAATAAACAAATGGATCAGTTTCGCGACCGGTATCGCACTTTGGACGTGCTGATGATTGATGATATCCAATTTATCGCTGGCAAGGAGAGCACTCAAGAAGAGTTATTCCATACGTTTAATGAACTGCACAGTCAGGGTAGGCAGGTTGTCATTTCCAGTGACCGCCCGCCCAAGGCCATGGTGACGCTAGAAGAGCGGCTACAATCTCGCTTCGAGTGGGGGTTGATGGCCGACATTCAACAACCAGACCTGGAAACGCGCAAGGCGATTTTGCAAACGAAGGCGGAAGACAACGATATTTATATTCCTGACCACATTTTGGAGACTATCGCCCATCACGTTCGCAAGAATATCCGCGAGCTAGAAGGGGCGCTGAACAAGGTTATGGCTTATGCGCATCTTTCGGGGCGCAGTGTGGATGAAGATCTGGTAAATATGGCGCTGGCTGATTTAATCCGGCAGCCGCCTAAGGTGACGGTGGAGCAGGTACTACAAACGGTATGTGAATATTATCAGGTGCCTATGGAGGAGCTGGTGGGTAATAGCCGCAAACGTACTGTTGCTTTTCCCCGGCAAGTTGCCATGTACTTGACGCGTACGGAAACGGCGGCTTCTCTACCGCTCATTGGCACCCACTTGGGGGATCGGGACCATTCGACGGTTTTATATGGGTACGAGAAGGTCGCTTCCGCTTTAGAAACTGATCCGAATATTCGGCGGAGCATTATGGAAATTAAGGCGCTGATGTATGACGAAGCGCGGATTGCGGCTTAACGGCCGTTTTGCATATCATCTGGTTTTGCAACAAAAAATCCGGGGATGGCCCGGATTTTTTGTTGGGTGGGTAGTTAGCTGGTTGGCTGGTTGGTTAGCTGCGCTCGGAGAGCCGAGGCGGTGGTGACAGGTTGCTGGCAAACAAAGTGGCGGCAGACGTAGGCGGTGGCTTTGCCGTGGCGCAACGGCCGTTCCCGCAACAGCGGTACAATCTCCCCATCCTGGTTATCCCCCAAAGCAACCAACAAATCGGGGCGGTAGGCGGCAAAAGTTGTTTGGCGCAGGGCTTCTGTGTCCGCAGCGCCGCGCTGGCCCACAATGGCCACCTCGCGGGGGCTGCTGAGCATGAAGGCGGCATTGCCCAGCCAGTGCGCAAAGCCGGTGGGGTAACGGCTCATGGCTTCTTGCAGGCTGGCAGTGGCCTGAGCGGCAATGTCCCAGTAACGGCCGTTACCGGTGTATAGGCTCAGGTGCAGCAGCACCCTGGCCGCCATGGCGTTGGCACTGGGGGTAGCGTTGTCCTGAATATCCTTGGGGCGGTGCAGCAGTGCCTCGTGGTCGGCAGAGGTGTCGAAAAAACCACCAGCGACGTTGTCTTGGAACTGGCTGACCATGATTTCTGCCAGCTCGTGCGCCCAGGCAAACCAGCGAGTGTCAAAAGTGGTCTGGTAAAGGGCCAGCAGGCCGTCAGCCAGGTAGGCGTAATCTTCCAGGTAGGCGTTGTAACGGGCGGCGTGCCCCGCCTTCCAGGTACGCAGGAGACGGCCGTTCTCGCGGCGCATGGTGTTGTAGAGGAACGTGGCGTTTTGAGTGGCAACGGCCGTGTAATCTGGCCGATTCAGCGTCCGCCCCGCCTCCGCAAAGGCCGCCAACATCAACCCATTCCACGCCGTCAACACCTTATCATCCAGGCCAGGCCACACCCGCTGCGCCCGCGCCGCGTGCAACCTTTGCCGGGCCGCCGCCAGCCGCGCCATCATCTCGCTCACGTCCAGCTTCAACCATTCAGCCACCTTTTCTAGTGGGTGCTTCACGTTGAGAATATTTCGGCCTTCCCAATTACCCCTGTCGCTGACGTCATAATAACGCATAAACAGGTCAGCATCCTCGCCCAAAATCTGCCGAATTTCCATCGCCGTCCAGACGTAAAATTTTCCCTCTTCCCCTTCACTGTCAGCATCGTAGCTGCTATAAAAGCCGCCACCTTCGTGACGCATTTCGCGCATCACAAAGTCCAGCGTCTCTTCCACAGTACGCTTGTAGAGTGAATTACCCGTCACCTGGTAGGCGTGCAGGTACACCCGCGCTAGCAGGGCGTTGTCGTAAAGCATTTTTTCAAAATGGGGCACCAGCCACTCGTTGTCGGTGGCATAGCGGGCAAAGCCCCCCCCTAACTGATCGTAAATGCCGCCATAGGCCATTTTTTGCAGGGTTAACTCAGCCATGTGCAGAGCAACCTCATCGTCGTCACGTAGGTGCATCCACAGCAAGAATTCCAATGTCATGGAAGGTGGGAATTTGGGTGCTTTGCCAAAACCGCCAAGATTGGCATCAAAGGAGCGATGAATGCCATCCAGGGCGCGGCGGAATAGGCTGGGCGTTAACGCGCCATCCTGCCCGACTAGAGGAATGGTGCGGTTGAGGTGCTGGCTGATGTCCGCCGCACTTTCGGTAATTTTGGGGCGTTGGGTTTGCCACGCCTGGGCCACAGATTGCAGCACCTGCATGAAGCTGGGCATGCCATAGCGGGGCGTAGGGGGAAAATAGGTGCCGCCATAAAACGGTTCACCTTGGGGAGTAAGGAAAACGGTCATGGGCCAGCCGCCCTGCCCGGTCATGGCGACGACGGCGTTCATGTAAATGGTATCCAGGTCAGGGCGCTCTTCCCGATCTACCTTGACATTGACAAAATGGGTGTTCATGAATTCGGCGGTGTTGGGGTCTTCGAAGGATTCGTGGGCCATGACGTGGCACCAGTGGCAGGCGGCATAGCCAATGGAGAGGAGGATGGGCTTATCTTGCTGGCGGGCAAGCTGCAGGGCTTCATCGCCCCAGGGATACCAGTTGACAGGGTTATCTACGTGTTGCAGCAGGTAGGGGCTGGTTTCGTTGGTAAGTTGATTGGGCATGAGTACCTCGTTGGGGATTTGGGGCTGCCAGGGAACTCAATTGGTTGCCCCTTGACACCGTGATGGTTCGCACTAAAGTTATAGGCTGTATGGTCAAAAAACAGCCTTTTCCTCTACTTCAGTTTAGCACAGGGGGGATCATCCTGGCGATGATGCTCATTTTCTTCCCACCCTTTGCCCATGCCTTTGTGGGGGATGATTATGTGCAGCTTGATTATGTGCTGGAATTTGTGAAACGGCCGTTAGCCGTCTGGGAAATCTTTAACCCATACTGGACAGGCTGGTATTATCGCCCGCTGCAAAATGGGTGGTTTTTGCTCAACCGTACGCTGTTTGGGTATGCGCCCTTTGGCTATTACTGGCTGGGCTTGCTGGTGCATGGTCTGGCAGTTGCCATGCTGGTGGCCCTGGCGCGCAAAGTGGGTTTGCGGTGGCAAACGGCCGTAGCCTGTGGCGCACTCTTTGCCATTCAAAAACATTACGTGGACGTGGTGACGTGGATTAGCGCCATTGCCATTGTGCTGGCAGGGCTGTTTTCTATGGCGACGCTGGCGGCCTATACGAACCAGGGACGCAAGAGTAACGGCCGTTTCCTCCTCGCCACGTTCCTTTTCTTCTCACTCACTCTCCTCAGCCACGAAGAGGGGGTTTTTCTGCCTCCGTTGCTGCTGCTGTGGCGGTTTCTGCATCTGCGCCAGCCTGGGCGCACGGTGAGGCAGGTTATTCGGGCTGTACCCACAAGGGAATGGGGCTTCTTTGGCGCAACGGCCGTGCTGCTGGCTTTCTATGGCTATTTCCAAATTACCCGCACCAGTTTAACTATTTCCGTACAAGACGCGGTGGTAGCAGGTGGCTGGCAGTTGTTAGATCCCTGGTCCCTGAGTCAATTTATCACCAATACGGTGGGCAAATTTGCGCCAATTCCGGGGCTGGCGGGCTGGCTGCTGCCCAACAGCTATGCGGTGGCTTTTTTAACGGTGGCGCTGCTGGGAATCTGGTTTTGGCGGGGAAACGGGCTGGTACGTTTGGGCATTGCCTGGGCGGCATTGCATCTGGCTTTCATTTATGTCGTTCTCTGGACGCCCAAACCAGAATTGTATGCCGGGCGACACATTTACCAGGCGTGGATTGGGCTGCTGCTAGCTTTGGGCGCGGGGATAGAGAGTTTGGCGCTGGGCAGAAGTCGGAAAGGCAGAGGGCGGAAAGGGATGGCGGGTCACGACCGTCTTCTCGCCGGCGGGCTGGGGATGCTCATTCTGGCAGCGTTGGTGAGCAGCACGAGCTATGTGCGCGATGTACAAGCTGGCTGGCTGGCTGACGTGGAGGAGGAACTCTCCGCGCGCCGCCAAATGCAGATGATGCTGCCCGAAGTAGATGAAACTATGCACATTTTTGCTTACCGCTTCCCTATTACGCCCAACTTTCTGCGCTCGGTTGTACAGGTGTGGTATGAACGGGATGAACCGTACCGGCAGCCTTTTGGCCCGCTGGCCCGATTACAGGCGCACGGGCAGGCAAACCGGAATTTTTACGTATTGGACTGGGATGGAAACGGCCGTTTGTACAACCTGATGCCGGAACTCCAGGAAAGTTCGCGGACCATTTTGGTTTGGAATACGCCAATACGAGCAGAGGTCATAATGGGTAATGCTGTTAACATCGAAGGGGCTGGTGCGCAAATTCTGAGCGTCGCCGGACCAAACGCAGACCGAAGGTTGTCCGTGAAGATTGATCCGCCTGTCGAAAATGGTTGGCGAGGGCTGGTTTATGAAGTGACTGTGCCGGAAAATGGGCGGCTACAAACGGCCGTGTGGCAGGGCGCTAGCACTGACACTGACCAATTGCGTTTTCGTCTGCGCCTGAACACTACCCACCAAAGTACCGAAACCCTGCTAGATGTAACGCTAGATTCTAACAATGACAGGTGGCAAGAGATCGAGATTCAGCTAGAAGATTTGGCGGCAACGGCCGTAACCCTACACCTGGAAGTTTCAGGAACCGGAAGTGGGTACTGGGCAAACCCCCGCATCATTACACAATAAATAACAAGCCCTCTTCTAGCGCGTCAGAGGTCAATATCGAACATACCCGCATCCAGGTTCATCTATTCTTGCGGAACCCAGTGATTTATAGCAATATTTGCAGAACTCCAGATGTATGAACCACTCCAAATATATGAATCTAGCCAGGCATAACTACTATCCAAAATATCTGCGCCACTCCAAATAAAAGCATCATTCCAAATATATGAGCCGCTCCAAATATACGAACCGCTCCAAATATACGAACCGCTCCAAATGTAAGAATCGCCAATGGCATCCAGAATGTAATAGTCACCCGTTTCCGGGTCTTGATTGGCACGACCACCATAGTGCTCTAAGTCCGCCAGATCGAGCTCAATATTCAGCCCCAAGTTCGCACAACCATAGGCATCACTATACACCGCATCATATGCATTCACCAGCCCGGCACCCTGCTGAAAAACACTATAGGCTAACAACCCCTGCTCATCTATCGCCGGGCGGGCCGTAGCCATCAGGCGGCACTTAACATCATCGGGTGACAGTTCTGGATTTTCCTCCAGCATAAGGGCAGCAATACCGCTAACCACAGCAGCAGCCTGGGAAGTACCAGACATAACGTAATAGTCACCCATCTCGCGAAATTCGGGATGCTGAATTGCTATTTGAGACTCTGGTGGGAGCAATGCCACCATGTGTCCGCCAGGAGCTACCACATCCGGTTTAACAAATGCTTCCATGGTGGGTCCCGCAGAAGAAAACAAAGCCACTTTATCGTCAGAAAAATCCCCAGGCGAGTAATTGTCACTCATGGCTCCCACAGTAATTATATATGGTACGTTACCGGGTACACCAATGGACATGGGCGCAGGGCCTTGGTTGCCAGCAGCGGCGACAACCACAATCCCTTCTTGCCAGGCACGCATAACAGCCTGGTTTAGGGGGTCCTCCCAATAATATGATTGCGGCGGTGCACTAAAGGACAGGTTCAAAATTCGAATATTATATATTTCCCGATGGGCAACTATCCAGTCCAGGGCGGCAATAATATCGGCGTAATTACCAGTTCCGCTTTCATCGAAAGCCTTCACAACAACAAAACCGGTGTTTGGGGCAACTCCATTGTAAGCGCCGCTGGGGTTAGTAGAACTGTTCCCCAACACGCTGGTAACATGTGACCCGTGACCGCTACCATCATTGCCATCAGGTACTGACCAGGCTTGTTGCTGCCCGGTTTCCACGTCATAATATTGCAAAATCCGCCGAAAGTGATTGGCATTGTTCATGAGGCCTGGATGATTGAATAAACCGGTGTCCAGCATAGCCACATTTACCCAGGAGCCTAATACCCCATCGTTATGCACCTGATCAGCACCGACCTGGCTAACGTAGTCTGAAGTGCCAATATCGCCACCAAAGGTTGCCCCATCTGCATAAAACCCAATGTCTATCTCATCAAAATATACGTAGCCGTGGAAACGATCGCCTAAACGAAACCGGATAACAGTACGCGCACTGGCGTAGGGCGCAATGTCATAGTATTCATAGTTCATCTGGCTATCTCCATCTGAACTTGAACGAATGCGTTTGAGGTTATACCATTGATTCCCACCATCATTTGAAATTTGAACCCGGAAAGCCTGGTTGCTGTAAAATCCCACATCGGTGTCACGCCGCCATTCAAAATAGAGATATGGGTTAATGGCGTTTTCTAAATTCACTTCCCGGATCAGCGAATAATCGCCAACACCATTGCCGCCAAAGCGCAAGCAGTATGTGTGGTAACAGCCAGATTCGCTGCCAATCTGAATGTAGCCGCTGTGGGGTCCGTCAGTTTCACCGCTTTCTAGCCATGCGGTAGCCCAGCTAAAGTTCCCTTCGTTATTCGTAAAGTCTGGCTTGGTAAATGAATCGTAGGTATATAAATCTATGAGTCCGGTACCGCCGACCTGCACGATTTTATCTTTGTAAATGCGAGTAACCAGCTTTGTTTGCAGCAAATGTTGAAGCTGAGCAGGGGTAAGTTCGGCAGTGGCGGCGTTGATGATGTATAGTGGGTGGGTTATAGTGCCACCGACGGATTTCACAGCGGAAACGGCCGTTTCCACATCAACAGCCTGCACAATATATGTACCCCTTTCTACAGAAGAGGGCCTGGCGCCCAAAGCCACGGTTATGCCCACAAAAACCAAGAGCAATGCCACAAAGTGTCTATTTCTCAACAATCTAACTGGCTCCACAATGCACTCCAAATAAATACGCTTACCTGCTCCACAGATACCGCGAGCGCACAAAAAGAGACAATTGCCGCACATAAAAACAACCAGAATGATTGCCGCTCTTTCCGTTCATGTTTTCTATAAATACCTGCATTTCCACTAACTTTCGCCATTATTCCAGCGTACGAACCGTTGCCCACCAATTTTTCCGTATAGGAAATTAGTCCTACTACGTCTATAAACAACATGGCCGGTGCATTAGCACCGGCCACGTCGTCATTCTATGTCGTCAGCAAACCCTGGGGCCTGCATCTAAAAAATGTAGCGCACATACTCATTACATAAATCCTTGCTTACAAAGGATACTACCATAGGCTACATGCGAATTAAATACACCAAGACCGAAAGTTTTGGCGTGCTTCCGTGTGAATAAGTAAACCTCATCTGGCTAACAAAAGAAATACCTCATCAAGCCGTCTAAGATAAAATTTTGCCCCCAAACGACTAAATACATTACGGGCAGACCTTAAAGATTCTTCTGCTTCTTCGCGCTGCCCAAGGGCCAGGTGCAACCTGGCAGAGAGGGTTTTGACCAACGCCACACCCAATTCATCCGTCGTTTCCGCCAATAGCATTGTAGATCGCTCCAGGTATTCCCTCGCCAAATCAAATTCCTGCTCTAGCAAACAAGACTCAGCGGCAATACGCCAAGCTGCCGCTCCATAACTTCGATTATTCAGCGCGGCAGCCTGCTTAGTCGCCTGTAGCGCGGCAGCTTTTCCTTCTTTATAGAATCCTTTCGCCAAAAATATTTCAGCTTGAATCCGATAAATGTAAGCTAGAAGCTCCTGAGCGCCCATGCGTTCAGCCTCGCGCATCCCTGCATCAACCATTACCTCTGCTTCTTCCAAGCGGTTTTGCAAATGCAGGACTTCAGCCAGGCCATCATAAGTAGCTGCCAAATGATGACGCATATTGAACATATTGGCAATTTGCAAACTCTCGCGCAAATAGGATTCTGCTTCTTCCAGGTCACCCTGATCGCGCAAGAGATTGCCCAGGTTATTCTGGGCAATGACTACCCCCTCAATATCACCAATCTCCTGGCGCAAAACAATGCTACGCTTAAAGAAAGATTCCGCTTTGTGCCAATGACCAGCCACCACGGCCAAAATCCCCAAATTGCTCAAGGTGGCCGCCACACCCCATGAATATCCCATCTGTTCCCGCAGGATCATAGCTCTTGTGGTGTGATGTAAAGCTGAGCGCCAGTCGCCTTGCCGAAAATAAATTCCCCCCAACAAGTTTTCAACCGCAGCCCGGTCTCCTATGCTATTCAACTCTTGGGCCAGTTCCAGGCTGTTTTTGCAGGCCTGTTGAGAATTTAAAAGGTCGCCCTGCGACCAATAAGTCCAGGCAATACCCAAGAAGATGCGTGCAGCTTTGGCCTTGACGCCATCTGTGTCTAAAGCTCCTAAATGCAAGAGGGCCTCTTGATAAAACTTTTCCGCTTGAACAAATTCACCCTGAAACCGCAGGGTTTGCCCCAATTCCCAAAGCACATCCGCTGCCTGTTCACGATCAAATGCTCCGGCTTCCATAAGCGGAAATATTTCTTTGAGGGCACGAATTGAATCATCAAATTGTGCCCTGAGGCGGTAGACGGAGCCTAAACCGGTAGCTAATCGCCAGCGATATTGAGGGTTTGAAATATTGTGTGTATGTACAATCGCTGCAGCTTGCTGGTATTGGCTAAGGGCTTCTTCGTTGGCGTACCTGGCTGCGGCTTGTTCGGCATTTTGCAAAAGATAAGGAACAGCTTGTTCAGGTGTGCCCGCTTGAAAAAAATGATAGGCTAATTCTGCGGTCCAGTCATCAACGCCCTCTTGGCGATCTTGTTCCAGCAGTTCGGCAATGCGCCGATGAAGTTGCTGACGGTGCTTTTTGAGCATGGATGCATAAACAATGGATTCAAAAAGGCCGTGGCTAAACTGCCAAAGGCTGCTGCCATTTACCGCAACAATCATCAGCCGTGAAGCTAGCCGACGCAGGTCAGCTTTTAGCTGAGGATTATTAATTAATGTCGCTAACAATTCTGCATCGAATGTGCGCCCGATGACGGCTGCGTATTGCAATATTTCTTTTAGCTCTGGCGGGAGGGCATCTAAACGCGATCTGATCAATGCTTCCAGTGAAGAGGGCAGTTTGACTACCTTAAGGTCGAGTTCAGGGTTTATTTGCCAACGGCCGTTAACAAACTCCACATAGCCGTTTTCAATGAACATGCGCACATACTCTTCAATAAAGTAGGGATTCCCCTCGCTCCGCTCCAGAATTAAATTTGACACATCGCTGGGTAAATCAGACGTCGCAAAGAGATCTTGTATGAGCGTAAAACTATCAGCAACAGACAACCGTGGTAATAGTAGATGCATCGTTTGCCCCGGCAGCAAACCCTGCAAACGAATTAGGCGATCATTGGGTACATCTGCACCTTGCCGCCGCTGCGCCCCAGCAAAGAGAATAGAATCCGAAGTGATCAAGGGCGCTAAAAAGAACAGTAGCTCGGCAGAGACCGGGTCCACCCAATGCAAATCATCAAAAATTAAAACTATCGACACCCTTTTAGCCAAAGCTTTCATCAAACGCCGCACAGCCACAAAAATTTGCTGCCGCAATTGATCTGGTTCCAATGCAATTAACCGGTTCTCCCCTGACTCACTCGGCGGCAATCCCAATAAAATTTCAAGGTAAGGAAGGGTATCATGAGCCTCTTGAGGCCATCTGCCCATTACATTCGCCATTTTTCCCCTGATCATCTCCGTAGAATCGGTTAGCTGCAGCCCAAAAACATTATTCAGCAAGTCAGTAATGAGGTGGAAGGGCTGGTTCATGCCCTGGGCAGAGCAACTGCCCCACCAAACCAACCGCCCCGGTGAGGCGATAGCCATCTGAAATTCACGTAGGAGACGGGTTTTACCGATGCCTGCCTCTCCTTCAATAAGAAACCAACCGCCAATACCCCGGGTCAGGTTTAGAGACAGGCTAAGCATCTGGCGCAGCGATTTAGCGCGTCCCACAAAACGGCTGGGGCGATTGGGAAGTCCACGCTTGGGGATGGCCACAGGCTGCAATGAGGCCAGCTCCCATAACGCCCCCAGCGCTTGCAGTGTAGCCACGGGTTGAAATGTGAAAAGCCGCTTTGACAGACGCTGCACTGGTTCGGTAACCCAGATCCTTCCTACGGGTACCTGGGTGGCAATGTTTCGCACGTGCTGTAGTGGAGTTGCCAAAATAGTTAACTTCTCGCGGTGGCGAGATGAGGCAGGGTTGATGATAACCTCCCCCTGGCCGATTCCAATTTTTACTGCTAAATCCAGTTCGTGCTGGGCTTGTTGAAGATGATTTAAAATGTAATAGGCGGCCTTGACGGCCTGTTCCGGGTCGTCCTCGTAGGCGATGGGCGCACCAAATACGGCTTCAATACCATCGGCATGCTGGCGCATAATGCCCTGGTGCTCTTGAACGATGGTGGAGATGGCAGAGATTGCCGAAGCCAAGGTAGCAAAGGCAGCTTCTTCGCTAGCATGGGGAGGAACGATCAGATTTGCCCATAGAATAGTCGCGGTACGGCGTTCGCCCAAAGGAATAGCTGTGGGAGATACGGCCGTTACGGGTGCAGCCAAATTGCCAGAAAACTCCTCTTCTAAGCGCCCCTGCATTTCCTCCAGTCGGTGGAGATGAGTTACCGCGCCCAACTTCTGGAACAAGCCTGCTGCCTCATGCATCAGTTGCCGCGCTATTTCAAAGTGCCCTTGCTGTCCAGGCGCTCCATTCTTAGTCAGTAATTGATAAAGTTCCCCCAACTCCAATAAAGCCAACCCCTGGCGATACGGATCCTTAATTTGCCGGCTAAGCTCCAAGGACTCGCGCAAAGAAGTTTCAGCTTCTTGATAATTGCCATCCGCAAGAAAAAGAATACCCAAAATGCGGGTGCTATCGGCCTCAACATCAGGCTGGCCCAGGGTTTTGGCAACAACTACCGCTTCCCTGGCCAATTCCAGCCCATCAGCCAGCGCTAGCTGATGGCGTAAAACCAAGGACTTGAGCGACATGGCATGAACGATTAACTCTTGACTTCCAGTCTCCCGCGCCAGATCCAGGGCACGCGCTACGGCTTGGGCGCTTTGTGCTACATCTCTTCGCGCCAAGGCCAATTCCGTTTGCGTCGCACAAACTTGCGCTAATCCCCAAGCATCACCCAATCGCGCGAAAATTTCTTGTGCATCATGCAAATTTCCCTGCGCCAAATCGAAATCGCCCATTTGCAGGCGAAGCTGCGCCAGGTTTGCCAGGCTGATAGCTTGACGATAATAATCGCCAATCTCGCGCCGAATTTGCAGCGCTTGTTCCCAGTAATTGAGTGTTTTCTGCCAATGCCCTTGCTGCGCATGCAAAATTCCCAAATTACTATAAGCGTTTGCCGTACCCCCAACATAACCTAATCGCCCATATGGTTCCAAACTTTGACCAACGTAAAAAATCGCCTCGTCTAAATTGCCTTGCTGCCAGGCAATGCCCCCCAAGGTGTTATACAAATCGGCTACCGCAAGCAGATTACGGGTTTGGTGAAGGTCAATTTCAGTTGTCCCCATGTGGGCCAGGGCAAAGGCTGAATCTAGCTTACCCTGGCGCATATGCGCAAAAGCGAGGCGCTCAACCAGGCTGAGCCAGATATCAACATAGCGATTGCGCCCATCATCACCAAGGGCCTCTATACCTGCTTCTAAATGGGAGATGGCAACATCGTAAGCGCCTTCACGCACGTATGTGTCGGCCAGTTCGCGCAACCCATTTACCAATAGGGGGAGCAAATCGCTGCTTTCAGCAATAATGCTCCAATGCAAAAAAGATTGTAATGAATCGGAGAGAATTTCTCGTGCTTCCTGGTATTCGCCTAGCTGTTTTAATGATTGACCCAAGCCAATGCGCGCGCGAAAGTAGCTGCTGCTATAAGTGGTGGGCTTGGCGTTGATCATGGTAAGGACCTGGCGATAGTGGTGGACGGCCGTTTCATTGGCATATCGCTTCGCCGCCCGCTCCGCGGCCTCTAACAAATACAGGATTGCCCGATCCCTGTGAGAGCTGCGCACAAAATGGTATGCGAGTAGTTCGAATTTTTCATCCTCGGCCCAGTTTACATCTGCTTCAATGGCCTGGGCAGCCTGCGCGTGCAACTGCTGTCGCTCTTGCTGCAATAAGGTTTCATAGACAACTTCTTGCACTAAAGCGTGCCGAAAAGCAAAGCCTTGCTCTCCCCCAATGGACTGAGGCAGCAAAAACCCACGCTCAACCAGCTCCTCAAGATCTTCTTCTATGGCATCTTCCCCCGCTGGGTGAATCCACGACAACAGCGCGGTGGTAAACTCCAAGCCCAGCACAGCAGCTTTTTGCAGCGTTTCCCGCACTGGCGACGCAAGCCTATCAACACGCGCCAGAATTAATCCCTTGAGAGTTACTGGCACGTGCATAAGCAGGCTAGTGGCTTGAGCCGCAGGCTGCCACATACCATTTCCTTTGACAACGCCCTCTTCTTCAATCAACGTGCGAATGATTTCTTCGGTGAAAAAGGGGTTACCCCCAGCTAATTGCGCAACTTTTGCTTTTAAAGGAGCCAGTGCCAGAGAGCCTGGTTGTAAAAGCTCATCAACCAAGCGCAACCCCTCGTCTGGTTTAAGAGATGGTAGGGCAACGTGGACAAATGGCAAATCTGTTTGTTGGACCATTCCTTGCAGGGTTTCCAGCTTTCCATTTATTTCATCGCGGGCAACAAGCAATAGGAGCAACGGCCCTTTGCCAATGCTTAATATAAGATGGCGCAAGAATTCCCAGGACGCAGTATCAATCCAATGTAAATCTTCGAATATTAAAACAGTAGGGGAATTTGCTACCTCAACCAGAATGAGTCGCCGCAAAGCAACATAGGTCAAGCGCTGCAGCATGCTAGCATCCGTAACCCTCACGGGGACTTCTTGACCATCATCTTGGTATCTGATACCCAGTAAATGAGCAAGGTAGGGCCAGACATCCTCTTGCCATAGGTTAATCTGCTGCAAGTGGCGACGCAGGTTGGTAAATTGAGTCGCCAGCGGTTCTCGTTCGGAAACCCCAATGATATTGCGCAGTAGATCAATGATGGCCCAATATGGGCGCGACCGAGCATAAGATAGGCTATATCCTTGGTAAACGGCCGTTTTCCCACCTTCTCGGCGCAATATTGCCGACCGAGCCTCCTCAACCAAGCGGCTCTTCCCCACCCCCGCCTCACCAGAGAGAAGAACCGCCCCAGGCTTTTCCCTTCGCCTCACCTGCGCAAACAACGTCACAATTGCGTCTAGCATTTCCTGCCGACCAATCAAAGGTGCTGGAATGCCAAACAACCCCTGCCCGCTACCCAGACGGCGCTGCAGCCCTTGCAGGACATACGCACCAGAGAAAACACCCTCCGCAGAGGCCGCATCCACAGGGCGGAAGTAAAACAAAGAACGCGTCTGCCGGTAAGTCACATCGCTCACCCAAATCTCCCCCCAAGACGCAGTCGAACCTAAATTCTGGGCAATCTTAACAGCGTTACCAACAATGGTATAATCCATCATCCATCGTTCGCTCACCTTTCCAATGGTCACATTACCCGTATGCACACCCAAACGCGCCTGCAAAGGTTTCCCCAATTTTTGCCAATCAGGTTCATACTGCTGCACCCTCGCCCAAATATCCAAAGCAGCCCGCAAAGCTCGTTCCGCATCATTCTCATGGGCTACAGGCGCCCCAAACAATGCTTGCAAACCATCATTAGCTAGAAAATCCAGATGCCCTTCATACTCATAAATGATCTCTACCAATGACTGCAAAAGTTGGTCTAAAAGCAGGTACACCTCCTCCTGCTCGTGGGCTGCTTCGGCCTGAAGCCCTCCCCCCAACTGCAAGTTCAAGATTGTCACCATGCGGCGCTCATCCCGCAAAGTAGCCGTAACTGCATCAATCTTCTCCTCTAATTGTTGGGGCATCAAAGCCGCAATTGGAACAATCAGGGTTTTCCGGTTAGTTGTCTCTCTGGGGGTCAAAGCTTCGGGAAGGGAGATCGGCGCACCACAATGATTACAAAACTTGCTACTTAGGGGTACGGTTTCAAAGCAAGTAGCACACGTCAACGCCAAAATGTTTGCACACCCTTCGCAAACAACAGCATCGGGCTGATTATGATGACCGCAATGGTGGCAGATAAGCATAAAACTTCTACCAAAAATCTTAAAGGCACATCATGATTTAGTCAGGTGGTAGAAGCTGGTAACCAATGCCACGAATATTTTCAATAAAGCCCATCTCGCCCGTCTTGTAGCCAAATTTGCGGCGCAAAGAACGAATTAACGGCCGTATCAAGTTACCCGCTTCCGTATTATCCGTAGTAATCTGATGCGTCACCTGCACCAATTCTACTAGCGGCACCACATAAGTTGCCCGCTCAGCCAAATATTGCAAAAGCAAAAATTCTCGCGCCGACAAGCGCAGCATTTTGTCGTGAAACCAAACATTATGCCGTAACACATCTATCTTGAGCGGCCCAAGAATCACAACGTCATCATGCTGCACAGCCAGTTTAGAGATGCCCAGTCCCCCAGTATACCGTTGCGCCAGCCGCAGTTTCCCCAAAACCGTAGACAACAAATCCTCCACAGATAAATCTTTTACCAGATAATCATCGACGCCCATTTCCTTTGCAAAACGCACGTCACTGTCCATTGCCCGCGCACTCAAAAAAATAAAAGGAATCTTTGACCACTTAGGATGCTGGCTCAACTGTTCAAACAATTGATATCCATTCATGCGCGGCATAGCCACATCGGCCAATATCAATTCAACCGTAGTGTCATTCATCAAATCAAGGGCTTCAAGCCCGTCATTGGCCTCCCGCACCTTATAATCCGCACTTTCCAACACCTCGCGCACATAATTACGGAAAGAAGGATCGTCGTCCACCACTAGAATTACTTGCTGAGAGTTTGTCATGCTTTTTTTCCTTACCCCGCTTGCAAAACGCAACCTTATGCAAGACACACATCAAGCGCCCTTATCTCGTTTCTGTTTCACCATAACTGGGTACAATTTCATCGGCATTTCCCCCAAAAACCGCTTCACTCCTCGAACAACAATGGAATAAAAGTTAGTGCGGACTGCAATCACTATAAATCAGATTCTAGATTACAAACCCTGCATTGGTCAAGGTAGTCACAGACAAAAAAAGGTGTGGCCTATACCAACCACACCTCCTTTCAACAAATGTCCCTACCCCCTCCTAACAATCTATTCTTCCCTTTCTCGTAAATGAGGGAACAACAACACTTCGCGAATAGTCGTTTGGTTGGTAAACAACATCGCCAGACGATCAACACCTGTGCCAAAACCACCATTCGGTGGCATGCCATACCGCATAGCCCGCAGGTAATCTTCATCAATGGGATTGCGCTCTTCATCATCCTGGCCGTACATCTCTTGCAGTATCTCAAATCGGAGACGCTGGTCAATGGGATCATTTAATTCTGTGAAGGCATTACCCATCTCCATACCCGCAATAAAAAACTCAAAACGCTCCACGTGCTGCGGATCATCAGGAATAGCTTTGGCCAAAGGAGAAATATCTCTAGGATATTGGGTGATGAAGGTGGGCTGAATAAGGTTTGGCTCGACAAAATCACCCAATAAACCATCAACTAATTTACCCCAACTGGCCCCAGGAGGTGTTTGGGTTGCTACACCACGCTCTTTGCCCATTTGCCGGATCGCCTTTGCCAGGCTTTCCGCGTCTGGGTAGTTCACGTAGTCAATCCCCACAAATTCCTGGATAGCCTCCCGCATAGTCATACGCGTCCAGGGAGGTGCCAGGTCAATTTCGTGACCTTGGTAGTTGATAACAGTACCGCCCGTAAGCTCCTGGGAAATATAAGCCAACATGTTTTCTGTATGCACCATCACATCATTGTAATCCCAGTAAGCGGCATAAAACTCCATTTGGGTGAATTCGGGGTTGTGCTTAAAGCTGACGCCTTCGTTCCGAAAATCGCGGCCAATTTCGTAAACTTTTTCCAACCCACCCACCAACAAACGCTTCAAGTAGAGTTCAAAGGAGATGCGTAAGTAGAGGTCTTGCTTGAGCTGGTTATGATAGGTGGTAAACGGCCGTGCCGCGGCCCCACCATACAACGGCTGCAAAATGGGCGTTTCCACCTCTAAAAACCCCCGATCGTCCATAAAGCGGCGCATAGCTTGCAATAGGCGAGCGCGGGTCACAAATACCTGGCGAACTTCAGGATTTACGGCTAAATCAGCGTAACGCTGCCGGTAACGCTCCTCTACATCTCTAAAGGCACTATAGCGCACCGTTTCACCAGCCACCTCCTGCTCCTTCACCACGGGCAGCGGGCTGATAGCTTTGCTCAACAACCGCCAATCACGCACGCGCACGCTGACCTCACCGGTGCGCGTCAGAAAAAGCAAGCCTGTGGCCTGAATATAGTCACCCAAGTCTAGCAGCTTGCGGAAAATCTGATGGTTCTCTTCACCAATTTCATCGCGGCGCACAAAAAGCTGGATACGGCCGTGCCCATCAGCCACATGGGCAAACACCGTCTTTCCCATATCGCGCATACTTTGCAAACGACCACACACCGTCACCGCCAATTCCTCACCCGCGGGCAGCAGTGCAAAATCCGCCAGAGCCTCAGCCGTCGTATGGGTACGGGCCGCCCGAAGCGGATACCCTTCAATGCCCGCTTCCTGCAAACGCGCTAATTTCTCCAATCTCTGCTCTTCAAGGGAAGATGGTTGCCAACTCATAATCTCACATCTCCATATCAAAAAAAAGCCCGTGACAGGCACGGGCTGGTCAAACTTTTTCAGAAAGTTAGTTAAGACTCAATCTTCACAACCTGAAATTCCGTCATACCCCGTGGGGCATTTATGCGCACAATGTCACCCACCTTAGAACCCAACAACGCCTTACCCAGCGGGCTTTCATTAGAAATGCGCCCCTCAACTGGATCCGCCTCCGCTGCCCCAACTAAATGGTAGCGCTCTTCCTCGTCATAACCCACTTCTACAACCGTTACATGGTCCCCAATACGCACATGCTCATATTTGCGATCGCCCCCATCTTGAATAATCTGATAATTATTCAAAATATCTTCTAGTTCCTGAATACGCCCTTCCAGGAAAGATTGGGCATTGCGCGCGGCCTCAAGCTCCGCATTATCCACAAAATCATCATCTTGGCCGTCTTCAAAAGCACGGTGCAGGCGGTCAGCCACCTCTTCACGGCCAACCGTGCGTAAATGTTCTAGTTCTTTGGTTAACTTTTCTAGACCTGCTTGTGTAAGCAAGTGTGGTTTTTCGTCTGTCATGAATCACCCATATTAACAGGAAAACCGCTGACCTATTCAGCGGCGCTCCAATTCCTTTCCAGCATCGATTTTTTCAAGAGGGGGATTATATCAACAACCGGTTTGTCTTACAACAAGATTATGAGATTAGCCCGCAATTCAAAATGCAGAGTCATCCCGCGAGAAGCCATCTGCCCCAAAGTTGCCATAGACAGTCGCTGCCGCTACACTTCGACTTTATTTTTTAAGGGAAAACCATGGTGACAAAGAGAAAGTTAGGTTTCTTATTCATTGCCGGGGGAGTCGTTGGCAGCGTCGCTATTTTTGCAGTTGATCTATTGGGCGCGGGTGATTTTCAGGGTATTGGCCCGGCACAGCGTCTGGCGCTGGCGGCGGCAGCGGCCGTTGTTGTGTTGGGGCTAACATTGCTTCCCCTGGGAGATAAACCAGCATGACGGCCGTTTCCCCCGCCCCCCCTAACCAACCCCAATGGCAAAAAGCCGTAGCCTGGGTACCGCGGGTTCTCATTGCTCTGGCCGTCGCCGCTTTTATCGGCTATTTTGTCGTTTATGCCATCTACGCTTTCAACCTTTTCCGCTTTCCCTTCGATTATGACCAAGGTGAGGGCTTTGAGTTAATGGATACCCTGCTATTTAGCCGGGGGGAGTGGCCTTACCGCAACAATGACCATTACCCCTTTTACTCCTCCAACTACCCCCCCCTGTTTCACGTTATCATTGTGCCCCTGGTTTGGCTTTTTGGGCCGCAATATTGGACAGGCCGGCTGGTTTCCTGGTTGGGCACACTAATCACGGCCGTTGCCATTGGCTGGGGTGTGCAACGGGAAGGCAAACGCTGGTGGCTCTCCCTGCTTTCCGGGTTAGCCTTCCTGGCCTCCAACTACGTCTACCACGTAGGCCCTCTCTTCCGCCAGCACATGTTCATGGTCATGTTCGAGACGCTAGCCGTGGTATACTTGGTAGTCACGGTAGACAAGGAAGAACAAGACGGCCATTTCCACCACAAACGGCTGCTACTCGTGATGGCCTTGCTGCTAGCGGCTGGATACACGAAACAGCTCGCTTACGCCACCGTAGCTGCCGTGTTCATCTTTCTCTTCTTGCGTCAAAGCAAACGCGCTGTGCTGTGGGCAGTGCCCTTTGCCGCCGTTACCGGCCTCGTTTTTTTGTGGATTAACTGGGCTACCGACGGCTGGTGGCTGGTTAATACCGTCACCGCCAACCTCAACCCCTTTATCCAAGAGCAGGCCATTGGCTTGTTTCGCCAATGGTTTACACTGCACACGGTCATCACCCTGGCTGCGGCGCTTTTTGCTGTGTACCAGCTTTACTTTGAGCGTCTGTCTGCCTATTCCATCTGGTTTGTCATTGCCGTGCTCAACAGCGTTACCGCCGGCAAATGGGGTGCTGGCGAGTCTTACTTTGCCACGGCCATCGCCGCCAGCTCCATCCTCACCGGGCTGGCAATGGGCCGGGTACTGGATTGGGCTAAGGACAAGGGCTGGCACTGGGAAACGGCCGTGCTCACCCTCATTCCCCTGCTCTGGCTCATCCAGGCCGACAAAGTCTTCCACATGCCCACCCACACCCCCACTCTGGCAGCTATAGCCAGCGCGCTCGGCCATCCTACCGAAGTGTATATTGCCCCGCAGACCTCCTGCTCCGCCCCGCGGGATCCGGAACCCGTCTACTACGTGGATTCGGCCGGCGTTTCGCTGCTAGGCCGTCCTCCCAGTCCAGCAGACACCGCCGCCGGCATAGCCATCGCTAACAAAATTTTAGAAGGGGAAACGGCCGCTTTCAGTGAAGAAGCCGGCTTCAATTTTTACGCCGGGCGCGACATTGTCACCAACCCCACCCAACTGCTTAACCTCTACCAAAACAACGCCGTAGACCTCACCGACATGCTGGCCATGCTCAACCAACAAGCCTTTGATACGGTAATTCTGCGCGCCCAGTTCTATCCCCCCCCCATTCTTGATGCCATTGGTCAGCAGTACGAAACCACCGACCTGATCCAGATGAACGGATTTGTATACTGCATCATGCGCCCGCGAGTCGCGCAATAATAATTTGCCCTGTGTAGGTTTCACCGTTGCCGCTCGGCTGGCAAGATCGCCCCAAAACTTCGCCAGCTCTGCCTGCTGGTTAAGCATAAACCTTCGTGCCCATGCTGAAAACAAGCACCAGTCTATTTCCCTCACGGCACTTTACGCTATAATGGAAAACTGAAACGGCTGGGAGATACCATGAACGAAGAAACGACTACTGCTGAATTCATGCCCAAAACCATTGGCCGATATATCATACGCGATATCTTAGGACGTGGTGGTATGGGTTCGGTATACCTGGGGTATGATCCGCAAATCGAACGCAATGTAGCCGTGAAAATCTTGCCTCGCGAGCTACTCTACGACCCCATGTTCCAAACCCGGTTTGAACGGGAAGCTAAAGCCATTGCCGTGCTCGACCACCCGGCAGTGGTGCCGGTGCATGATTTCGGCAAGGATGGCGATCAGCCCTACATCGTTATGCGCTATATGAGCGGTGGCACGCTGTCGAAGAGGCTCAAAGGTGGGCCGCTTTCCATGACAGAAATCTTACAAGTGCTGCGTCGCATTGGCCCCGCTCTGGACGAAGCACATAAATTGAACATTTTTCACCGCGACATCAAGCCCTCTAATATACTATTTGATAAATATGGACACGCCTACCTGTCGGATTTTGGCATGGTGCGGCTGGATGCCCCATCAGAAATAACGGGTTCCCATGCGGCAGTGGGCACACCGGGTTACATGAGTCCAGAACAAATTCGCGGGCTAGACATCAACGGCCGTAGCGACCTGTACGGGCTGGGCGTGGTGCTCTTTGAAATGACGACAGGGAAACGGCCGTTCCGCGCCGATACGCCAGCCATGGTGATCGTGAAGCAAATTAGCGACCCTGTACCCCGCATCCGCCAAATTAACCCCAATCTGCCCCGCGAATATGACGTCATCATTCACCGGCTAATGGCTAAAGACCCCAAAGACCGGCCCGATTCAGCCGCCCAGGTCATTCGCATGCTTTCAGCGGCATTGACGGCCGTCAATAACCCCGACATACCCATACCCCCCACCACCAACGAGCAGCCCGACCAGCCTACCCCGCCACCAACGCAAATCATCCGCACCATCAGCAAGCCCCCCTTCCAACCACCACCAGAAACCAAGTCCGTGGGCGTTTTCGGCCTGCGCACCCCTGCAGAAGTGGCAGAAACCATTGCCCATGATGAAAATTCACTAGAGATTTACTGCCCGCAGTGTAACCAAATTATTGACATATATGGCCTGCACGACCCCTTGCACTGCCCCCATTGCCAATACACCTTCCACGTTACCGGGCACTTATGCCCCAATTGCTACACCTTCCACACCGACGAAACCACCTTGTGCATCAACTGCGATACCCCCTTAAAACGGGTTTGTCAGGAATGTTACGCCAGCAATTGGGCCGGAGCCGAACAGTGCCGCGAATGTAAAGCATCGCTAGATATTTTTTCCGTCTTGCAAACCCCCGTCAAACATGGCACGGTCGAACGCCAAAAGCGTAAACAAAAACAAGTGGAAGCGCTGAAAAAGGCGGAAGCCTTGGCTACGGAAAAACGTCTGGCGCTGCTGCAAGAAGAAGCGGATTCGCAAAGCGGTTTCTTTTCCAGCCCGACGCAAAAGCCAAACAGCCGTTCTCTGCTGCTCTTTACGGTAACGGCCGTCACCCTCCTCACCATCATCCTCATCCTCTATTTTGCCTTCGGTCCCCCGGCATGAACCCCGCCGTCTACCAGCTAGAGCTGCCTGTCTTCACCGGGCCGCTAGATTTACTTCTGCACCTCATTGAACGGCAAGAACTCGATATTACCGCCATTTCACTGGCTCAGGTCACGGCCCAGTACCTGGCCCACGTGGCGCAAATGCGCGAAACACGCATGGAGCACCTCATTGACTTCCTTGTCATCGGCGCACGGCTGGCCCTGATTAAAAGCCGCGCCCTGCTGCCACAAACGCCACTGCAAACCGCTGAGGCGGAAGAGGAGGATCCCGCAGAGGCGCTGCTGCGCCAACTCCACGCTTACAAGCGCTTCAAAACGGCCGCTTTGTGGCTGCAAGAACGCGAAGTGGCCGGACTACGCACCCATTTACGAGTCGCACCACCACCCCGCCTGGAAAAGCGGCTGGACCTGAGCGACTTGACCCTGGACACGCTGCTACAAGCCGTGCGCGACGTGCTGGAACGGGTGGAAACCTTGGAAGAAAGCGTGACATTGGTGCAGCCCCGCCAGATTACCATTGAAGCGCAAATGAAAAAGCTGCGGGCGCGCATTGCCACCAAACGGCCGTTTCTCTTCACCGACGTCCTCTCCAAAAACGTCAGCCGCGTGGAAATTGCCGTCACTTTGCTGGCCATCCTGGAACTCATCAAGCGCCGCGAGGTAACAGCCGTGCAGCCCACCCTCTTTGGCCCCATTGAAATTCATCCCGCCGTGTAGTTGCCAGTTGTCAGTGAGCAGTAAACAACGCATTTTTGCTCATTGCTCATCGCCCAGTGGCCTTTACCACCACCCCTTTTCGCGGGCAAAGCGGGCCAGGGCAATTAAAATGACCACTGCCAGCCCCAGGGGAATAAGCACCCGCAAAGCCATAATGCCCCCAAATCGCGCGATGAGCAAAAAAGCCACAATCCCCAAAATGATGACAAAGCGACGGGACAACTGGCTTTCTTCCACCACCTCGGCCATGCGCTCCTCCTGGGCCGCGCGGCAGTCCGGGCCGGTGCCAATACGCAGCACGTCCCCGTTGGTGCGCCACTGGCAACCGCACACCTTGCACTGGTAGCATACCCGTTTCGGCTGCCCCGTCTCGATATCCGTGCGCCGCAAAATCACCCCACCGCAGTGGTCACAGTCAAAACCCGTATCTTTCCAGGTCGTTTTCGTCTCAATCATGCTGCTTATTATGCCAAAAAATTAAAAGGGGCACAGCGATTCACAGAGAAAACACAGGGAGCACGGAAAACCCAGTGGAATGGAGGGAAAGATAAGGGGCTTTCGGGTTTCATTGATTTTACCGGAAAACGTAAAACCTGAAGCGTAAAAGGAAAGTGTCAAAGTCCCCTTACGCTTCACGCGTCACGCACCAAATTCCGGCAGCCACTCGCCGTGGGCGGCAATTAAATCATCCACCAGCGCCCAAATTTGGGCCAAATCCAGCTCGGCGGCGGTGTGCGGGTCCAGCATTGCCGCGTGGTAAATGTGCTCCCGCTTACCCGTCAGCGCCGCTTCCACCGTCAAGGCCTGTACGTTGACATTGGTCTGCATCAGCGCTGCCAGGTGCGGCGGCAGGCTGCCAATGCGCGTGGGTTGGATGCCGTTTTTGTCCACCAGGCAGGGCACCTCCACGCAGCAGCCCAGGGGCAAATTGTCAATCAGCCCCTGGTTAGCCACGTTGCCATAAACCACCCGCGGCGTGCCCGTCTCCAGGCTGTGGATGATGTAGGCGCCGTACTCGTGGCTGCGCTCCACCGCCAGGGGAATGTCCTGCGACTCAAAGACCGCCTGCATCTGGCCCCAGGCGGCAATCTGGTTTTCACAACGGGTGATGTACTCGTCCAGGGGAATATTGAACGCCTCAATCAGGTCAGGACGGTCGCGCTTGATGAACCAGGGCACGTACTCGGCGAAATGCTCGCTGGATTCGGTGACGAAGTAGCCCAGGCGCTGGAACATTTCGTAGCGCACCCGATTCCAGTCCGGAATACGGCCGTCCGCCACCACCTGCTGAATTTTTGGGTACAGGTCTTCCACGCCAACGGCCGTTTTACGCTCAAAGCGCAGGTAAAAGGCCATGTGGTTGATGCCCGCGCACAGGTAATTGATTTCTCCCAGGGGGACGTGAATGTCCCGGGCCAGTTGTTCGGCCGTGCCCTGCACGCTGTGGCACAGGCCAATGGTCTTGATGGGCGTGGCGCGATGAATAGCCCAGCAGTTCATGGCCATGGGGTTCACGTACTGCAAAAAAGTCACGTCCGGGCACAATGCCTCCATGTCGGCGCACATCTCCAGCATTACAGGGATGGTGCGCAAGCCGCGCATGATGCCGCCAATGCCCAGGGTATCGGCAATGGTCTGGCGCAGGCCATACTTTTTGGGCACTTCAAAGTCCACCACCGTGCCCGGTTTGTAGCCCGCCACCTGGAACATGCCAATGGCGTAATCGGCGCCATCCAGAGCGGCGCGGCGGTCCAGGGTGGCCTCGATGGTAGGCTTTACGCCCAGCGCTTCAGCCACCTTGTGGGCCATGATAGTGGAAGTACGCAACCGCTCTTCGTCAATGTCGTGCAGGCTAATGGTCGAGTCAACCAGTTCGGGAAAGGTCAAGATGTCGCCAATGAGGTTTTTGGCAAATACGGTGCTGCCCGCACCGATGAGGGTAATTTTGGGCATAGAATTTCTCCTATAATTTTGCAGGATGATGGATGGAGGATGGCCCTTCATCCGCCATTTGGATTATACCGTTTGTGATCCGGGGCACAATTTTTGTAGGGTATAATCCAAAAGACATCCGATTCCTGCGAGAAATTGGATGTCTTACACCGTGTGATGCCTGGAGGTGAGAGATGTTGGCCATGATGCTACACAAACCGGATGACATAGATAGGGGGCCGCTGGCGGCTGCGGAAACGGCCGTACCCCAACCCGCCTCCCATCAAATCCGCCTGAAAGTGCATCTGTGCGGCGTGTGCCACACCGACCTGCACACTGTGGAGGGCGACCTGACGCTGCCCCGCCTGCCCATCATTCCCGGCCACCAGATTGTGGGCGTGGTGGACAAGCTCGGAGAGGGCTGCACCCTGCACCAACCCGGCGACCGCGTGGGCGTGGCCTGGCTCAACTGGGCCTGCGGGGAATGCCATTTTTGCCAGAATGGGCTGGAGAATTTGTGCGCGCACGGCCGTTTCACTGGCTGGCATGCCCATGGTGGCTACGCGCAATACACCGTGATTGACGAACGATTTGCCTTCCCGCTGCCCTCGGCCTTCAAAGATGAAGAAGCGGCTCCCCTGCTCTGCGCCGGCATCATCGGCTACCGCTCCCTAAAGCTCAGCGGCATTCAGCCAGGGCAGCGGCTGGGACTGTACGGCTTTGGCGGCAGCGCTCATCTGGCTATCCAGGTGGCCCGCCATTGGGGGTGCGAAGTCTACGTCTTCACCCGCAGCGCCGACCACCAGCAGCACGCCCGGGAACTAGGCGCAGTTTGGGCCGGAAACGCCAAAGAGGAATCGCCCCGTCCCCTGGACGCCAGCGTCACCTTTGCCCCCGCCGGCTGGATCATCCCCCTGGCCCTGGGCCATTTGCGACCGGGCGGCACCCTGGCCATCAACGCCATTCACACCAGCCCTATCCCCGAAATGCCCTACGATCTCATTTACGGGGAGCGGGTGCTGCGCAGCGTGGCCAATTTCACCCGCCAGGATGCCCAAGAATTCTTGCAGTTGGCCGCAGAGATTCCTATACGCACAACAACGGAGATTTATCCACTGGCAGAGGCTAACCAGGTGCTGCAAAAACTGAAAAGAAGCGAAATTCGGGGAACGGCCGTCTTAACCGTTAGCCATTGACCATTGATAATTGGCCATTGACCATTGGCAATTAAGCTTACGGCGCGGCCGCCGGCACCAAAAAGTCTCCAGCCACCCACCCCTCGGTGCCATCTTCTAGCCGCACCTGCCACCACAGGCGATCTTCCAGCGCGTCGGCTTCTGGCCCGCTCATGACAAAGAGCAATGACTGCTCAACGGCCGTGGTAATAACCACGTTATTGGTGCTGGGGCCGCCGCGCACCGTCAGCCCAAACTCCCCTGTGCCCTGCACGGCCGCATAATACCCCACAGTCACTTCCTCTGGCGCCACGGCAATGTCGGGCGTGGGCACCGGCGTGAAGGTCGGCAGCGTGGTGGGCGTGGGGAATGGCGCCGTGGCCGAGGCGGTAGGGCTGGGTGGGGCCGTCAGGCGAACAAGTGTGGGATCGGGCAAGGTACCCACATCCAGGGGCGGGCGCAACAAGAAGCTGCGCGCCAACAAAAATGCGGCAGCAATGGCGAAGACGGTTACCACAGCCCCCAAACCAAGCCACAGCCATGGTATTGGTTCCCGGCTGGCCTGGTCCCGGTGGCGCGGCTGTTTTGGGTCAGATTTTCGCGGGTCGGGAGGTACTTGATATCGAGCCATAGATTCAGCAATTCAGCTTGTCAGCAATTCGGCATAGCGGTGGGATTGACAGTAATGGCCTGATTAACCGCCTGGCTGACCGGCTGCCATAATGAGTAAGGTCAAATCGTCAAAATTTGCGGCATTTTGCCGCCATTGGGTCACTTCTGCAAGGATGAAGCGGATAAGTTCTGGTGCAGAAAGCTGGTGCTGGCTGTGCAGAGCAGCTTTCAGGCGTTCCTGGTCATAATGTTGTCCCTGGGGGTTGACAGCATCGGTGACGCCGTCGCTGAACAAGACAAGGCGGTCGCCGGGGTAAAGTTGACAGGTATATTCTTCTAATTCTAGGGGATCGAACATGCCCAGGAAACGGCCGTCACCCGGCAGAGGGGTAATTGGCTGACCTGGACGCAAGAGCAACGGCCGTTCATGGCCAGCCCGCACGTAACGCAACAGGCCGCTGGGTCGGTGCAGCACGCCATAAAATGCCGTTACAAATGCAGTGGCGGTTTGCGCCACATTTTGCATGCCCACATGAACAGTCTGGGCTACGGCTGCGGGCGAATATTCATGGTGGCTGGCCTGTAAAAACAGGGTGCGCGTAACTGCCATAAACAGCGCCGCATGAAAGCCCTTATCCGCCACGTCCGCAATCAAGATGCCGACGTGCTCTTCATCCAAAGGAACCACGTCATAAAAATCTCCACCCACGTGGCGCGCGGGCTGCAAGTATGCCGCAAATTGGTATCCGGGGAACTGGGGCAGGTTACCGGGCAGCAAGTTACGCTGCACCTGGGCTGCCAGTTCTAATTCTTGCTCCAGCCGCTCCTTTTCCACCAGTTTCGCCTGGGCCCTTTGCAAATCGGTGTAAGCCTGGCGCAGCTCTTCATTTTTCTGCCGCATGTCGGCTATGGCTAACTGGTCCTGTTGGCGCGCCCGTTGCAAAATCTGGCGCATCATCACATAAGCAACCACAGGGTTCTCGGTTGTTAACCGGTCAAAGACAGCCTCATCAATTTCTAGCACGGTGGTCTCAGCCAGGGTCAGGCAAGTAGCCATGCGCGGGGAGTCATCAATGAGGCCCATTTCGCCAAAATAGTCACCCGGCCCTATGGTGGACAACCAGCGCTCTTCGCCATTTTCAAGCTGTTGCACGACCGCTACTTTGCCAGAAACAATGATGTAAAAAGCATGGCCTTGCTCTCCCTGGCGGAAAATGGTGGCCTGGGCCGGATAGATTCGGCGCTGGGCCACTTGGCGCATAGCCTCCAAAGCCCCCTGGTCCAGGCGGTCGCTAAAGGTGCGCTTGATGATGAAGGTAGCGGAAGTATCGGTCATAAGGTTAAAGGACGCAGATTAAAGATTATGGGTTGCCGACGTTGTTAACTGTAACTTGCATTTTGGAAGATGCAATTTTTTCAGTTGATGAAGGCCAGGAAACGTTCTATCGGCCAGGTGTTGACGACGTGTTCGGCTGTCGCCCAACCACGCTGGGCGGTGGCAACGCCATAGTGCAGCAAGTCAAACTGGTCAGCATGGTGGGCGTCGCAGTTAATGGCGATAGGAATGCCCGACTGGATAGCGCGGCGGGTATGCACGTCATTTAGATCGAGCCGGCGGGGGTTGGCATTGATTTCGAGGATGGTGCCGGTGGACACGGCCGTTGCCAACATCAGGTCCATGTCCAAATCTGCGCCGGAGCGGTCAGGCAGCAGTCGCCCTGTGGGATGGGCAATCATGTCTACGTGGGGGTTGCGCAGGGCGTTGAGCAGCCGCTGCGTCACCTGTTCGCGCGGCTGGCTGAGGCTGGTGTGCAGGCTGGCAATCACAAAATCCAGCTCTGCCAGCACTTCATCGGGATAATCAAGGGTGCCATCCGCTTTAATTTCCATCTCTGTGCCGTGCAGCACGCGGAAATCTGGCCCCATTTGGGTGTCAACGGTGCGGACCTCCTCTGCCTGCTGCCGCAGCCGCTCTACCGTGAGGCCATTGGTAATGCCCAGGCTGGCAGAATGGTCAGTGATGATGATGTAGCGTAAGCCACGCGCTTTGGCCGCCTGCGCCATTTCCAGCACGCTCAGCTTGCCGTCTGACCAGGTGGTGTGCATGTGCAAATCGCTGATGATGTCGCTCATTTGGACCAGGGCCGGTAAACGGCCGTGCTGGGCCGCCTCAATTTCGCCCCGGTCTTCGCGCAAGGTGGGCGGAATGAAGGGTAAGCCCAGGGTGGCGTATACGTCCTCTTCCGTGGCGCAGAGAATGTCTGGGCCGCCATTTTCATGGCTAAAGGCATGCTCGTTGAGGCTGAGGCCCCGTTTTAGGGCCAGTTCGCGCAGGCGCACATTGTGCTCTTTGCTGCCGGTGAAGTAGGAAAGCAGTGTGCCCCAGCGTTCGGCGGGCAGCACGCGCAAATCTACCCCCAAGCCATTGTGCAGCACAATGCGGGATTTGGTGGAACCGCGGGCAGGCACAGACTCCACGTTGGGCAAGCTGCAAAAATGTTCCATGACGGGTGCAGGATCGACGGCAGCTACCAACAGGTCAACGTCGCCAATGGTTTCTTTCATGCGGCGCAGGGAACCGGCTACGGCCGTTTGCGTGACGCCGGGTATTTGGGTCAGTTCGGCCAGGATTTCCTGGGCAAGGGGCCAGGCGACACCCAAGGGGGTGCGGTCGTCGCCATGACGGGCCAGGGCTTCGATGGCGGCGAGAATGCGGGCTTCGCTTTTGACGCCCATGCGCGGTAGACCGCGAAGTTTACCAGCGCGGGCAACGGCCGTTAATTCGTCTAAGTTGGTGACGCCTAACTCTTCGTAAACCTGTTTCACGCGTTTGGGACCTAACCCCTCCACGCGCAGCAGATCGACCAGGGAAGGCGGCACGTCTTGGGCCAGGCGTTCGTAAAATTCTAGCTTGCCGGTGGTAAGCATTTCCACGATTTTGTCAGCCAGGGTGGCGCCAATGCCGGGAATGTCGGTCAATGACTCTTCAGCATGAACTTGATTGACGTCGCGCCCCAGGTCGCGCAAGCTTTCGGCAGCTTTTTGGTAGGCCAGAATACGGTGGATGCTATCACCACGGATGGCGAGCATCTGCGCTACGGTGTCGAACATGTCGGCGATGTCTCGATTTCTCATGGGGAGATTATACTTGGAAACGGCCGTTGCTGGCACCTGCTCTTGTAACAACCGCATTAAACAGTCTATTGTCACCAATTTGTCATCATGCTAATATTATCTCCTAGGAGAGTACACCACAGCGAACATCACAGCATTTAATTTATCTTCATTAAAGGAAGGAGAAGAAACATGAAGAAATGGTCCCTGTTACTTGTTTTGCTTCTTGCGGTAGGCATGATTTTGGTAGCCTGCGGCGGAGGCGGAACCAATACAGCCGAAGAACCGGCTGTTTCGGAGCCAGCGGCTGAGGAACCGGCTGCGGAAGAGCCGGCTGCGGAAGAACCCATGGCAGCGTTTGAGCCCATGATGGTTGCTGCAGAAAATTGCGACTATGGCGGTAAGATTTCCTCCATAGAAGCGGTTGATGCCTTGACGGTACGCTTTAATCTATGCAAGCCCGACCCGGCATTCCTGGCGAAGATTGCGTTTGTGCCTTTTGGCATTCAGCCCCAAGAGTGGCTGGAAGCGACCGGTGGAACGGGTGAGTTACTGGAAAAACCCATCGGCACCGGTCCTTACATGGTGCAGCAATGGGTTCGTGGTGATCAAATTGTCTTCCAGCGATTTGACGATTATTGGGGTGAAGCTGCTCCGGCAGCAACGGCCGTGCTGCGGTGGAATCAGGAAGGCGCAGCCCGCCTAGTAGAACTGCAAGCCGGTACGGTGGATTACATCACCAACGTCAGTCCCGATGACTTTGAAACCGTAGAAAGCGACCCCAACCTGGTTCTCATCCCCGATAAAAACCCCAACATCCTCTACCTAGGCTTTACCAACACCTTTGAACCCTGGAGCAACCTGCAAGTGCGCCAGGCACTAGCCATGGGCATTGACCGCCAGCGTATTGTTGACAACTTCTTCCCCGAAGGTTCAGAAGTTGCCAACTACTTCACTCCCTGCACCATCCCCAACGGCTGTGACGGTGAACCCTGGTATGAATTTAACCTGGAAGAAGCCAACGCGATGTTGGACGAAGCCGGGTACCCACGGGATGAGAATGGCGTGCGCTTCACCACTTCCATTTACTATCGAGATGTATTCCGCGTTTACCTGCCGGAACCCAACATTGTTGCCGTAGAATTCCAAACCCAGTTGCGCGATAACTTGGGGATTGAAGCCCAGGTTGTGGTGATGGAATCTGGAGAGTTCATTGCGGAATCCACGGACGGCCGTTTGGATGGTTTGTACCTGTTGGGCTGGGGCGCTGACTACCCCCACGTCACCAACTTCCTCGATTTCCACTTTGGCGCCGCGAACCCACAATTTGGCAATCCCCATCCGGAAATCTACAATCTGCTAGAGGAAGGTTCTCAAATTGCCGACCCTGACGAGGCCCAAGAGATTTACACCCAGGCCAACAATGCCATCCGTGAATTGGTGCCCATGGTGCCCATTGCTCATGGTGCGTCGGCCAATGCGGCGTTAGCCAGCCTGAATGGCGCCTACGTGCCCCCCTTTGGCGCAGCCCAGTTCTACAAGATGGATCCGGGCAAGGACACGCTGGTCTTTATGCAAAACAATGAGCCAATTAGCCTGTTCTGTGCGGACGAAACCGACGGGGAATCGTTACGGCCGTGCCAGCAAGTTCTCGAATCTCTGCTTGAGTACGCCGACGACTCCGGCGAAACCGTTCCCGAACTAGCCACCTCTTGCGAAAGCAACGATGACGCCACCGTATGGACCTGCTACTTGCGGGAGGGCGTCAAATTCCACGATGGCTCAGACCTGGATGCCAACGACGTCGTATTCACCTGGGCCGTCGGCATCGACGCGGCCAATCCTCTGCATGTAGGCAACACCGGTGGGTTTGATTACTTCTCTTACCTCTGGGATGGCCTAATGAATGCCGGAGAGTAACCGCAAGTCCGTGGGTACTATCCACCAGTAAGTAGTCCAGATACCGGCTGGCTTTGCGTACAGCTTTCAAGCCAGCCGGTATCTTACATAAAAGAAGCTCCACCCCTTTTCGCCCAAAAGGCATCCTTAATAAATTTAGCGGACATTCCTATGGTTCAATACACGATACGCCGGTTACTTTTAGCAATCCCCGTTCTCTTCGCTGTATTAGTGATCACATTTATCCTTGCCCGTTCTATTCCAGGGGATCCATGTAAGGCAATTCTGGGGGAAAAAGCCACACAGGCTACTTGTGAAGTATTTATTGAAAATCATGGATTGAACGAACCCATTCCCGTTCAATTCGGCATTTTCATGCGCAATTTATTGCTGCATGGAGACCTGGGGGAATCAATTCGTTTTAGCCGACCAGTTTCCATCATCCTCATTGAGCGCCTGCCCATGACAATTGAACTGGGCGTAGCCGCGATGATATTAGCCATTGCGATAGGTATGCCAGCCGGAATTCTTTCGGCTGTAAGGCGCAATTCACCCGTAGACGTTTTCACCATGATTGGCGCCAATATTGGCGTTTCAATTCCCGTGTTTTTTTTAGGGTTAATGCTAATCTACCTCTTTGCTGTTACCCTACGAGACACGCCTTTTGTCATGCCTCCTTCAGGCCGCATAACCGCCGGCCTGTCCCCTGTGCCTTTTTACGAGGTTTTTGACTGGTCCGTCAGCCAGGATGAATCTATCAAATTCCATTTATACAAGTTCATTGCCAATCATTACATTTTTAATGCGCTTATTACCCAGGATTGGAAAGTATTTGGGGATGCAATTCGGCACCTTATTTTGCCAGCTGTGGCGTTGAGTACCATTCCAACGTCTATTATTGCGCGAATCACGCGCTCCAGCATGCTAGAAGTAATCGGCTTGGACTACATACGTACGGCGCGAGCGAAAGGCGTATCGCGCTTTAAAGTTATCTTTAAACATGCCCTGCGCAATGCGCTCCTCCCAGTTGTCACCATTATTGGTTTGCAGTTAGGCACAATTTTTAGTGGTGCTGTTTTAACCGAAACCATTTTTGGGTTGGCGGGTGTAGGGCGCAGTATCGTTGAGGCCATCTTGTCCCGAGACTTTCCTGTTTTGCAAGGTTTTGTGATAGTTATTGCCGCCATTTATGTCTTGTTTAACTTTTTAGTCGATGTATCGTATGCATTTCTTGATCCGCGTATTCGCTTAGACTAACCTGATGCGTCAGTAATCCAGCAGTTGGGCGCGCCATTAACGAAAAATAGAGTTTGTTATGTCAACAGTTGTGGAAATTCCTAGCGACAATGTAGCAGATATTCGGGACTATCGCTCTAATAGCCTGTGGCGGTTGACATTACGTCGGTTATTCCGGCAGAGATCGGCACAAGTTGGGCTGCTTATTTTAGGAATATTGGCGATTTTTGCGCTTTTTGCGGAAGTTATCGCCCCTTACGATCCAACGCAAAGCCTCATCGGTATAGAAGACATCAAAAAACGCACGGGACCCTGCATTCACCTGCTGGGCTGCCCAGAGGATGAGCCGCAACATATTTTAGGTGTTGATGGGAATGTACGTGACGTTTTTAGCCGCATCATCTTTGGTACGCGGGTATCATTGCAAATTGGTTTTACTGTTGTGTTGATTGCAGCTACATCGGGCACGCTGCTGGGTGCTTTTGCGGGCTATGCGGGAGGTTGGGTTGATAATGTGATCATGCGCATCATGGACATTGTTTTGGCATTCCCCTTTTTTTTGCTAGCCATTTCAATTGTTTTTGTGCTGCAAGAGCGTAGTTTAACGAACGCAATGCTGGCGGTAGCCATTGTGAGCATTCCAAGTTATGCTCGGGTGATCCGCTCGACGGTTATCTCGGTGCGTGAAGCAGATTTTGTGGAGGCCTCCCGCGCCATTGGGGCCAGCCATTTTCAGATTTTGTTTGGTCGAATTTTGCCCAATGCCCTGCCCCCCTTGATTGTTTTAGCGACATTGGGTTTTGCTACGGCAATTTTAGATACGGCAGCTTTGTCATTTTTAGGATTGGGGGCACAGGAGCCAACCCCTGAATGGGGAACTATGTTGGGTCGGGAAAGAAACCAGTTGTTCAGTGCCCCTCACCTTGTTTTTGCGCCGGGAGTCGCAATTTCGCTTACCGTGTTGGCTTTTAATCTATTGGGCGATGGGCTGCGCGATGCCCTGGATCCCCGGCTTGCCAATATTGCCAAGAATTAGCTGTGTGCTAAAAATAAATGATTGACATGACTTGACTCAACATTATGCGAAATTATAATGTGAGTGTTATGTCATCAACAATGAAGGCTTTTGCTTGGCTGCAAACGTGGGTGCAGCTTGAATTGGCGCCTGCTCTGGGCCTTGAACCGCGTTTGTTGGCGGTGGGTATCTTGCGTGGGGTGTATGATACTTTGTTGTTGGTGTTGTTGGGATTGGGGTTATTAACAGGTGGAAGCTTGTATATGCGTGGGCAGTATGCGCTGCCCAATAGTGTGCAATTAATGGCTGTCAAATGGGCACCTGTGGCCAATGCCATTGGGCGTCAGGTCGATATTCCACGGGAAGTTCCGCTGGTGCTATGGTTTAAAGAAAACAGTATGCGCGCGGAGAATCCGGCCAATTGTGTGGGCATTATGGGCACTTATGATTTGGTGCGATCCGGTGAACGGCCGTGCTTCACGCCTGGCCCCATATCTGATCTGGAGGTGCGAGAGCAACTGTTAATTGGCGCCCAAGAATTCAAAAAGCGTTGCCCCGAGATTACCTACCAAACTCAAAGCCCCAACACCCTGAAGCGGTGCTATTTGGCCTACAATGCGGGTACCGGCGCAGCCAACCGCCTTAATCCCGAGCAGTCTGCCTACGTTATGAATAATTACAATGCGGCATACCAAAATATGGTTTATTCTGATGTTGAGTTGGGAACCGTGCGCGTCACTTCTTTGGGGGCATGGCCAACGCACCTGGCAGTACAAAGCCTTATCATTTCCCAGCTGGATGAAGAAGAACGGCCGTTATCTATTGCCCTTTTAGACGCGAGTACCCGTATTACAGATAGCCTCTATGAAAAATTAATCACCTGGCGTTGGGAAACATCCGATGATAACCAGCAACTTCAGTTTTCTCAGACGCGCAATCTAGAGCATCAAACTTGCCTTGCCTCTCCGCACCTTCTGGGTCGTCCATCATTGCGTCCCAGATTTAACCCCATTGCCGAAAATCCTATTTTGACGCAAGATGTTCATGGATGTTCATACAACCTCCCTGGCATAGACATCAGTAGCGAAAATAGCACAGCCCTCTTGCAGGCCCCTATGCCGGGCGAGGTTACCACTTACACAGATCGTTGGTACAATAGCACTATTCGCATTGAAAATGAGGAGTGGATAATATGGTTGTTGCACCCTCGCTCTTATATCGTTAAAGAAGGATTTGTGGAAATTGGACAAGCTGTTGGTGTTATGGGCGCGGTAGGATTTGCTACAGGCCCCCATGTTCATTACTCAATTTACGATAAGATAAACGAAACCTTCGTTGATCCCAGACACTTTTTACCTTAACCATCCTATACGCCATTTTTCAGCATCCCATTTGAAAGGAGTACCATTATGAATTTGACCGAATTGCTGAAATTTCTGCCCCTCATCATTGGTGTATTCCTTGCTTATCATCTCATCGTACGCCAATCCCTGCCGTCTAAAAAACTGGGCGAAATGCTCACTTATTTCATTGGCATCTTGGTGGTTTTTGTCGTCGTTAGCTGGCTGATCACCTCTTTTCTTGCAGGATGGGCAACAGACCTACTCCAGGCGGGCACGAATTCAGCCGAATGGCAAGAATTTATACAAGAAAGTGAGGGAGTGGTGGATAATGCATTTAATAATAGGGTCGGCAATGGCGAACAACTTGCACCTCAGCCAACGGCCGTACAAGTGTTAGTCGTAACCGCCACCCCCATACCAGGGCAAAGCCAGCTTACCATTCCCCCAGTTAACCGCCAAACCGGACCAACACAGTATACAGTCGTTGCTGGTGACACCCTTACTAAAATAGCCCAAATCTACGGCGTCACACCAGAAGACATAAGACTTGCAAACGGAATTATTGGCGATCTGATACAAGTTGGGCAGGTGTTAATCATACCTGCCCCGAATCCATAAGCATGGTAACGCAAGAAACAGACTCTGGCGAGCCATTTCAGCCAAGAGACGAGGAAACTGAAGCGCGCTCAGGCTTTCAGAACTGGCTCTTGCGCAAGTTCTGGTATCGCATCCCGGAAAAATACCGGCAAAACGTAGAACCTGAGATTTTATCCCTTAACTTGTTACCTGAAGAAGAAAAGCAAATAGAAATTCGTTTGGCCTGGTATCGTGAACTAATTAGCAATATCGTTTTCGGTTACTTCATTTGGATCTTCGTGGCGTCACTCGTTCTTACCGCACTTTTCTACCTGGGGACACAAAACAGTATTATTAGCCTGATCCCAGCTTTTCTACTACTGCTTACAATCATTGAAGGCGCACGAGAATATATTGAATTCCACCAATGGCGCCTGATAAAAACAAACAAACGCCTCATCATATCTTTGCCACAACAAGGTGCCTGGCCTTTGGTTGACAACATCGAAATGGGGGATTTGCCCAAAGTCATTGACACAAATTGGTCTCCGAACCCCATTTGGCGAATTTTTCAGTTTTTCACCGGCGCCCGCGATGTATACATTAGTCTCACGGCATTCAAATTTGAGGAAGGCACAGCACGGGTCCGCGACGCTCTTATCATTCCTGATATTATGGCCAGCGACGTTTTTAAATTAAAGGAACTGGTTTTCAACAAAAAATAAACAAAAAAAGCCCGGACAAGCCGGGCTGCTATCATCATTGTAACGGCGTCATCTATCTAAGCCAACTGGCGCACAACAGCCAAAGCCGCTTCGTAATCTGGGTGTTGGCCCATCTCCGGTACATATTCCACATAAGCCACAATATCATTAGCATCCACAACAAAAATTGCCCGCTGCTCCAAGCGTGACTCTTTCACATAAGTACCATAATTGAGTCCAAAATTCATGTCAAAATGGTCTGACAGAGTTTGCACCTGGTCTACCCCGGCAGCCCCACACCAATTCCTCAAGGAAAAAGGTAAATCTGCGCTAACGGTTAAAATAGCAACATTCTCGCCCAACGACGCCGCTTCTTGATTGAATCGTCTTGTCTGAGCATCGCAAATACCAGTGTATACAGACGGCACCACCGAAATTAAGCGGACTTTTCCTGCTGTATCCTGCAAAGTCACCTTGCTCATATCATTGGCAATAAGGCTAAAGTCAGGCGCGGTATCGCCAACTTTCAGGGGATCTCCTAAAACGGTTAGGGGATTTCCCCTGGCCGTATAAACACCAAAACGTTCCGTAGTCATCATAACTCCTTAGTGTAATTTAGTCCGGAATAGTACCTTCATAACGCTCAACGTCAGTGGCTTCTGGTCCTTTTTTTGTGTCTTCTACATCGTACAACACCCACTGCCCATCTTGTAATTCCTGAAAAGTGCCGGCGGAACTGCTTTTGTGGAAGAATATTTCTTCGCCTTCTCCACGCATAATGAAACCATACCCCTTACGCGTGTTATACCACTTTACCTGGCCGATATATTTGCCAGTTTGCGGGTCAATTTGAATTGTTCTAGGGCCGGTAATTTCGTGAGGTTGTGACTTTGGGGTTGCCGCGGGGGCCGAAGTGTCACTTTTTGCTGATTTTGCAGGTACTTCTTCATCAAGCTGATTCATGTATGCTGGCTCTGTTGGAAGTCCAGCCTGCTGAAGTTTGCGCTGCATTTCTACTGTAAAAAGAAATTGCTCGCCAGTTTCTTCATCTGTTTCCCATCTATCCGTGAAGTTCATGTTGTTTTCTCCGTCTGGGCACTAGGGCTTACTATGGTCGTTTAGTTTTGTTCTTATAGATAAATTAAATTAAATCCGTACAATATGTAGATGGCAAACCGACAATTCACCTTAACAACAACAGAAGTGGGGCAGTTAAAAGCCGCCTACCATCAAAGTAAAGATGTAAATTACAGTAAAAAACTGCTCGCTGTGCGCTTGTATGGTACAGGCCATTCGACTAAGAGTATCCTTGACCTTATCGGCTGTGGTCGCACCAGTCTGATGGAATGGGTGCAAAAGTACCAACTGAATGGGGTCGCGGGCTTAAAAGATCAACGTGGTGGTGGAAACCACTACAAGTTGACCCCAACAGAAAAAGCCGCTATCAAGAGCCAAGTGCATCAATATAGTCCGCGGCAACTGTTAGGGAATGAGTGCGCGACCAGTTCTGGGGCGCACTGGACAGCGGTTGACCTCAAATTACTGATATACCAAAAATATGAAGTCATCTACAAAAGTCCGGCTTCTTACTGGGCGTTGTTGACCGAATGTGGACTCAGTTATCAACGAACCGAAAAGATTTTCAAATCAAAATCCGTCTTTAAACAGGCTGATTTTGAGGAACAGCTCGAAAAAAAATGATGGACATCGTCCAAACAGCACCGGAAACGGTCATTTTAGCCGAAGATGAAGCCAGCCTCTATCTGCAAGCGACCACTATGAGAGTGTGGGCGCCAGTAGGGCAAACTCCTAGCGTAAGAGTGGACACCCAACGGGATATGATTCACTTTTATGGTTGTCTCAACTTATCAACTGGAGAACAGACAGCAATGAAAGCCCAGACGATGAACTCCGAAACCACCGCTTTATTTCTAGCACAAGTGGTTCAGCGTTACCCTAACAGACCGATTCTGCTTTTATGAGACCGTGCCAAATGGCATGGCGGGCAAGCAGTTAGAGACTTTCTAGCGGTTCATCCTCAAATCGAAGGGATGAAATTTCCGCCTGGCTCACCGGACTTAAATCCGCAGGAACATGTCTGGAAGTTAACGCGGGAAAAGGTGAGCCACAATCATCTGGTTCCTAAGCTGAATGTGTTAGCTGAGGCTTTTGCATCCCATTTAGTTAATTCGTTTTTTAAGAGTACATTTTTGGACAAATACGGTTATTCAGCTATTTGTCCGATGTTTATTTAAATTGTCTATTAGTTAGAGGTGGAAGCAAGGAAAGACATTTGTTGGGCCACGGCCGTTTCCTGTTCCTCTGCAAACAATTCCGGCCTGGCTGTCGTCTTAACCGCTCCCGTAACACGATTACGATCACCTATTTTCAAAAGAGGTCGCGGTTTGATATTTCGGCTTCCGATGACGGCATCCTTCAAGCGCACTTTGTTTGTGGAACCGATCGCTGTACGCACAATCACCAATGTATCTAAATTTCCAATCACCACAGAAGCCACTTCACTGGCATCCTTGGGTAAGCGCACATTGATCACACCCTGACCATACCGCCCCTGGGTCGGGTACTCGTTTATCGCCGTAGCTTTGGCTAATCCATTATCCGTTATACTAAAAACGTAACTTTCAAGTTTTACCACATCCATGCCTACCAGTCCATCAGCTTCATGGGCTAATTTTATACCCATGACACCGCCGGCAGGCAAGCCCATAGAACGAACGTCATTTTCGTCAAAGCGAATAACTTGTCCGGCTGCTGTTGCCAACATGACCTCCCCCACGCCACTGGTTAGAACAGCCCAGCCCAAAGCATCCTCATCAGGCACATTCATAACTGTAAAAGGTTCAGAAGTGATTCCGGGCAGATCCTCTAGGACAATGCGTTTGACCACGCCACCAAGAGTCGTCAGAAAGAGATACCCCTGGGCGGAAGACGGCCGTATCAAAGCAGCCGCCAGGTGGTCCCGCCGCGAAAAACCCGTCAGCTCTGCCCAATGGGTCCCCACACCCAGCTCCCGGGCTTGGGGCAACTGATAGACCGGCAAACTCGCTGCACGGCCGTCAGCAGCAAACAAATACAAAACATCCTGCGTATTCGCTTCCAATAACGCAAAAGGCTGCTCCATGGGCTTCCGCGGCACATTCACCATTTCCGGTGAAGTCGTCCGCGCCAGCGTCCCCTTCTCCCCTACCAGCACCCAAACCTGCTCATCAGGCAGCAAATCGCTGGCACTCACTACCGGGCTATCGGTAGAATCCACAATTTGCGTGCGGCGCACATCGGCATACCTCCCTCGCACCGCCAGCAGTTCATCTTTAACCACACCACGCATCAAATCCGGCCGAGATAGCAGCCGTTCCAAAAAGCTAATGAGCTTCAGTTTCTCCTCATACTCCTCCTGAATCTTCCGCCGTTCCAAAGCCGCCAACCGACGCAGCTGCATCTCTAAAATCGCCTGTGCCTGAGCCTCCGTCAGCTTGAAGCGCTTAATCAAATTAGCCCGTGCTGTCTCCACCGTGCGCGACCGCCGGATCGTGTCAATAACCTCATCCAGATTATCCAGAGCAATTATCAACCCCTCCAAAATGTGTGCCCGGTTACGCGCCTTCTCCAAATCATACTCACTGCGCCGCCGCACAACCTCCAGCCGGTGCTCCAAATAAACCCGCAGAGCCTGCTTCAACGTCAGCACCCGCGGTTCCCCATTTACCAGGGCCAACAAAGAGACGCTAAAGGTACTCTGCATAGGAGTTTGCCGGAAAAGCTCTGCCAACACCTCCTCCGGCTCCACATTACGCGTGGTCTCCAAAATAATGCGCATCCCGTTCCGGTCCGATTCGTCCCGCAAGTCAGTCAGCCCTTCAATCTTGCCGTCACGGTGCAAATCAGCAATACGCCCCAATAAATTTGTCTTATTTGCCTGATAAGGAAGTTCGGTAATGACAATGCGCGACTTATTCCGCCCCATTTGCTCCACGTGGGCCTTCGCCCGCACCGTAATGCGCCCGCGCCCCGTGGCATAGGCGTGGGCAATGGCATCCGTCTCATCATCCTGGCCACGATGGCGAAATATCAACCCACCCGTGGGAAAATCAGGACCTTTAATGAAATTCATGAGATCAGCAATCGACACATCATCCAGGTTCTCCCACCTGTCCAACATATAAGCCGAGGCATCAATAACCTCCCCCAGGTTATGGGGTGGAATGCTGGTGGCCATACCCACGGCAATGCCCGCAGACCCGTTCACCAATAAATTGGGAATAGTGGCCGGTAAAACCATGGGTTCTTGCAAAGAATCATCAAAATTAGTCGTGTAATCAATGGTATCTTTGGCAATGTCTTCCAGCATGTCGAAGCCCATCGCCGACATCCGCGCTTCCGTATAACGCATTGCTGCCGCAGCATCACCATCAATGGAGCCAAAATTTCCCTGACCATCTACCAAAGGGTAGCGCATGGAAAAATCTTGAGCCATACGGACCATGGCATCATAAACCGACTGGTCACCATGGGGATGATATTTCCCCAACACTTCGCCAACAACGCGGGCCGACTTTCGGTATGGGGTGTCGGGGCGCAGCCCCATGTCATACATAGCATATAAAATACGCCGCTGCACGGGCTTCAAGCCGTCCCGGGCATCAGGCAAGGCTCGCGAAACGATCACGCTCATGGCGTAGCTGAGATACGATTCGCGCATTTCCTGGTCAATGTCGATTTGTTTTACGAGTCCTATTTCCATTTGTAATTAGCCTGGGTAAAAGTTGGTTGGTAAGCTGTAAACTTTCATCGTAGATGCGCCCTAACTGGCACCAATGTAGGAATTTTGTTCTAAAACTGCTGTAACTATAGGCAATTTACAGTAGGGTGTCAAACGAAAAAAGCGCAGTATGTTCGACTGCGCCAAAGATATTCTATGTTGTTTATTTACCAATCATCCGGAGACTCAACGTAGATGTACTCGCCCCTAATTTCGACCCGATAGGTGGGAACAGGTTCGGTGGCGGGCAGGCAAGTGGCTTGCCCTGAGCGAATGTCGAAGCGTGCCCCATGGCGCGGACATTCTACTTCAAATCCTTCAATTTTCCCGTCTTCCAAAGGGCCTGCATCGTGTGTACATAAGTCGGCAATGCAGTAATACTTGCCGTCTACATTAAAGATGATGACGGTTTCTTCCGCGAATTCGTAAAATAAGCGTTCGCCGGGGAGAATGTCGTTTACGTGAGCGACTTTTACAAATTCTGTCATGCTGGTGTGTTTTCCTTTACGCGTCTTTTACTATGCGCTGTCTTGTGAATTCCGTATCTGGTCGGGGTCTGGAATGCCATAGGCACCGGCTTTGAGCACTTTCAGGGAAAGGAGTGCGCATTTAACGCGGGCCATGCTAAGCTGTACGCCAATCAGATCTAGCAACCTCTCTTTGGGAAAGTTCTTGACTTCAGCTAAGGTCATGCCTTTGATTTCTTCGGTAAGCAATGAGGCGGAGGCTTGGCTGATGGCGCAGCCGTCTCCGCTCCAGGCTACCTCAGCAACACGGCCGTTTTCATCCAGTCGCACATCAATACGGACCACATCCCCACACAAGGGGTTGTCCTCTTCATAAGAAATGTCTGCCGGCTCTAACTTGCCATAGTTGAGCGGGTTCTCATACAGGTCAATGATTTGTTCACGGTAAAAGCTGCTGTCCATGGGTATGCCTCATTTGTCTTCCGGCCTGCTTTTATTATAGCCTAAAGATTTGGCGGACGCGGTGCACGCTTTCCACCAGTTTATCAATCTCGCCAGTGGTGGTATGAATGTAGAAGCTGGCGCGGGTGGTGGCCGAAAGACCCAACTTTTTGTGCAAAGGCATGGCACAGTGGTGACCGGCGCGTACAGCAATGCCGTCTTTATCAAGAAGCTCGGCAATGTCGTGGGGGTGCAGGTTGGCTAAGGTAAAAGCGGCCACGCCCCCTTTTTGCGAGGCTGGCGGCCCCCACACTTTGAGGCCGGGCACTTCACTGAGGGCTTCCAAGGCATAGTGTGTGAGGAATTGTCCGTAGGCATGAATGTCGGCCATACCAATGCTGGTGAGGTAGTCTACGGCCGTTCCCAAGCCAATCCCTTCGGCAATGCTGGGCGTACCGGCTTCAAACTTCCAAGGCAGCTCGTTCCAGGTGGAGCCTTCCAGAGTGACGCGGCGAATCATGTCGCCGCCGCCCATAAATGGCGGCATTTCTTCCAAAAGATGCCGCTTGCCGTACAAAATGCCCACGCCTGTGGGGCCACACATCTTATGCCCAGAAAAAGTAAGGAAGTCGCAATCTAACGCTTGCACGTCTACGGGCATGTGGGGGACGCTTTGGGCGGCGTCTACCATGGTGGTTGCCCCCACCGCTTTCGCCGCGGCAATGAGCTGCCGGGTGGGATTGATAGTGCCAAAGACGTTGGAGACGGCCGTGAAAGAAAACAGTCTCGTCCGCTTCGTTAATAAAGTGTCCAGGTTCGTTAGATCCAAGACCCCATTGTCATCAAAGGGCACGTAGCGCACCACCGCCCCCTTACGCTGGGCCAGCATTTGCCAGGGCACCAGGTTCGCATGATGCTCCATCTCCGTCAGCAAAATTTCGTCACCGGCCTGAATATTGACTTCACCCCAGCTGTAGGCGACCAGGTTAAACCCTTCGGTGGCATTGCGCACAAAGATAACCTCAGCTGGATCAGGGGCGTTAATAAACTGGGCCACCTTTTTGCGCGCATTTTCATAAGCGTTGGTGGCGTCTTCGCTAAAGCGGTAGATGCCGCGGTGCACGTTGGCGTGGTGGGTACGGTAATATTGGTCCATGGCCTGCAAAACGGCCGTGGGCTTTTGCGAGGAGGCAGCGCTATCTAAAAAAACCAGAGGCACACCAGGGTATGCCTCTACATCCAGAATAGGGAAATCTGCCCGAATTTTTTGAACGTCTAGCATGCTTAGATTGTAATGCGGAACAAGGTTTGCGCAAATAGAAAGTTAAAACAGCAGGCGCAACAACCCACCGAATACGTCGGTTAGAATATAGCCGATACCCAACATGCCTAACAAAAAGACGCCCACCGAAGTAAGAAAATCCCCCCAACCCCATTTGGGCTGCACCACGCATCACAAAATCATATGCATAGCGCTGGGCTGCCAGGCTCCATTTGTCGGTCAACACCCCCGTTTACCACCACCCATTGCCCCTGAAAAGGAAGCGTAAAAGAAACGGCCGTGGCCGACTCTGTCGGTTTTGTCGTCAACAACTGCCGCCCCACGGCAATAATCTGTCCCCCAGCCTACACAATAGTTTGCCCCAAACCTCGGGGGTTGGCCATCGTCCACAACAGCGTAGACGCCAGGTTAGTGAAGAAGCAACTTATCTGTTTCATAATGACCAAAATCAGTGCAAGTTACAGGTCACAGGGCACATTCCGTGTAACCTGTAACTGCCCACCTGCTACTGTTTCGACGGATTCTCAATCGGCACACCCACCAGGTTGCCCCATTCCGTCCAGGAACCATCATAATTGCGCACATTGGGGTAACCCAGCAAGTATGTCAACACAAACCAGGTATGGGAACTCCGTTCGCCAATGCGGCAATAGGCCACCACACTTTTGTCGGGCGCAAGCCCTTGCTCTTCCTCATAGATGGCGCGCAAGCCCTCAGCAGGCAAAAAGGTACCATCTTCCGCCACAGCGCGGCTCCAGGGGACGTTGACGGCGCCTTTAATGTGCCCGCCGCGCAGCGCCCCTTCTTGGGGCGAACCAGGCATGTGCAGCAGTTCGCCAGAAAACTCTTGTGGGCTGCGCACGTCTACCAAAGGCTGATTGGCGTGGATGTGCGCCAACACCTGGTCACGGAAGGCGCGGATTTTATAGTCGGTGCGGGCGGCTGGCTTGTAGCTGGTGGCGGGGAAAGTGGGTTTTTCCTTGGTCAGTTCGCGCCCTTCGTCGATCCATTTTTTACGCCCACCATCCATCACCCGGCAGTCGGCGTGGCCAAAGAGCTTGAAGACCCAAAAGGCGTAGGTGGCCCACCAGTTGTTTTTGTCACCATAAAAAACGACGGTAGTGTCGTTGCTGATGCCATTTTTGGCCATGAGGGCAGCAAAGGCTTCCTCGTCCAGGTAATCGCGGCGAATGGCGTCGTTGAGGTCGGCGACCCAATCTATGTGGCCGGCATTGGGAATGTGTCCGGTGCTGTACAGTAGCAGATCTTCGTTGGACTCTACGAGGCGGATTTTGCTGGTATTCTGCAGATTTTCAGCTACCCAGGCGGTGCTGACCAACACTTCGGGATGTGCATAACCTTTGTTGCTCATAAATTTCTCCTTTTTTTGTGGTGGAAACAAAAAACGTGAAACGTATACGGCCGTTGCCAACACACGTTTCACGTTTTGTCATGGTACGGAATTGATGGTACGTGTCTTTACGACAACTTACATATTGATTTTCTCGACAATCCGGCTGAAGATACGGTCCCGAACGCCCTCAAATGGAATGCGGCGCATCAAGGGATCGAAGAACCCTTGCACGGACATCTCTACGGCCGTATTGTACGGAATGCCGCGGCTCATCAGGTAAAAGATTTCATCCTGATCTAACTTACCAATGGCCGAGGCGTGGGTACACTTCACGTCATCCGCCTCAATTTCCAGACCAGGGATGGAGTCGGCGCGGGCAGTTTTGTCTAGCATCAGATTGCGGTTGGCCTGGAAGCCGTCAATTTTCTGCGAACCAGGCAGGGCCTTGATCATGCCCTGCCACACGGTGCGCGACTTGTCCTTCAATGCGCCTTTGTACAGCAGGTCACTGACGGTTTCGGCGGCGTTGTGGTTTTGTTGGGTGTCCAGGTCCAGGTGCTGACGGCCGTTGGTGAAGAAAATGCCGCTCATGCGCCCCCAGGCGCCCACATTGTCTAGTTCCATAGTCTGGAACGCTTTGGTTAGGCGCGTGCCCATCATGCTGGTCACCCAGTCCAGCTTGCCATCGCGGCCCACACGCCCCCGCTCGTGGTTGAACTGCCAGGTATTGTTGCCAAAATCTTGCAGCCCGGCGTAAATGAGGCTGGCATTGTCCCGCACCAGCAACTCAATGACGCCATTGTGGAAAGCCTGCTCTTTGCCACTGGCGGAAGCATACTCGTCCATGAAGATGGCTTCGGCTCCTTCTTCGATGACGACGAGGGTGTGGGTGAAGGTACGGCCGTTTTCATTCCACAAAACGGAGTGGAAGGGGGCGACGGCTTTGGTGTTTTTGGGCACGTAAAGGAAAGTGCCGCCACGCCAAAAAGCGCCATGCAATGCCGCAAACTTACCCTCGCTAATCTGCACCCCTTCGGTCATGAAATGCTTTTGCACCAGTTGCGGATGTTGGGCAACGGCCGTGTGCATATCACAGAAAATCACACCCTGGGCCGCCAACTCCTCGGAAAGCTCATAATGGCGGCTCACCCCATCCACTTGCAGCAAATTACCACCAGTCTTATCGGCCGTAAGCTGCTGGTTCAGAAAAGAGGGAATCTCCGCCTCCGTCGCCGCATCTCCATTCACCGAGGGACCAATCTCATCTAACTTCAGGCGGCGAATATCGGTACGCCGCCACGCTTCATCATTCGTCGTCGGCATCGGCAAAGCGCGGTATGCGTCAAAGGCTCGCAGGCGAAAGGCCAACATCCATTCCGGTTCCTGCAGCGAGGCCGACAATTTTTCTACAGCTTCTCTCGTAAATGTATTCATGTCGATAATTAACAATTAACAATTGACAATTAGCAATTGACAATTAATTAACCAATGCTCCCTTCCATCTGCAACTGAATCAGGCGGTTCATCTCAATGGCGTACTCCATGGGCAACTCTTTTACCAAAGGCTCAATAAAGCCGTTCACAATCATAGAGGTCGCCATTTCCTCCGAAATACCGCGGCTCATCAAGTAGAAGAGCTGCTCCTCACCCACTTTACTGACCGAGGCTTCGTGACCAATATTGACGTCTTCGGCATCAATCTCAATGTAGGGATATGTGTCTGAACGGCTGTGTTCATCAAGCAATAATGCGTCGCAAACAACGTTGGATTTGCAATTCTCAGCGTTCTTATTCACCTTCAGCAATCCCCGGTAAGAGGCGCGTCCACCATTTTTGCTAATGGACTTGGAGATGATGCGGCTGGTGGTGTTGGGCGCCACGTGCACAACTTTGCCACCGGCATCCTGGTGTTGCCCGGTACCCGCAAAGGCGATGGAGAGAATCTCACCATGAGCGCCTTCGCCTGTCAGGTAAACGGCCGGGTACTTCATGGTTACTTTAGACCCCAAGTTGCCATCTACCCACTCCATGGTGGCGTTTTCTTGGGCTACGGCGCGCTTGGTCACCAGGTTATACACGTTGTTCGACCAGTTTTGGATGGTGGTGTAACGACAACGGCCGCCTTTCTTCACAACAATTTCTACCACGGCGCTATGTAAAGAGTCGGAAGAGTAGATGGGAGCAGTACAGCCCTCGACGTAATGAACGTATGCGCCTTCATCCACGATGATGAGCGTACGCTCGAATTGGCCCACGTTTTTGGCGTTGATGCGGAAGTAGGCTTGCAGGGGCATATCCACATGCACCCCTGGGGGGACGTAAATGAAGGAGCCGCCTGACCATACGGCCGTATTCAACGCCGCAAATTTGTTGTCATTATGGGGAATAATCGTAGCAAAATACTCTTTCACCAGGTCCGGATATTTTGCCAGGCCGTCATCCATGCCCAAAAAGATGACCCCCTTTTCTTCTAGCTCTTTCTTAATGTTGTGGTAAACCACTTCTGATTCATATTGCGCGGCGACACCAGAAAGGAACTTTTGCTCGGCTTCAGGAATGCCCAACTTGTTAAAGGTGTCTTTAATGTAGCTGGGCACATCTTCCCAGTTGTCACCCTGTCGGTCACTGGGTTTGATATAGTAATAAATGTCGCCAAAATCTATACCCGATAGGTCAGCCCCCCAATCGGGCATGGGGCGCTCCAAAAAATGCTGGTAAGCCTTCAAACGAATGTCCAACATCCATTCTGGCTCCCCTTTCATCATGGACATCGCCCGAATGACTTCTTCTGTCAGCCCTTTTTCGGCCTTAAATACATAATCTTCAACATCGGCAAAGCCATACTTGGTTGCATAGTCTGCATTAACTTCGGCTACAACTTCTTCTTCGGTCAATTCACGTTCGACAATATCAGCCATTTTACGCCTCCGCTAAACTACCCTGTTTTTCACGAATCCAGTCGTAACCCCGCTCTTCCAGGTGCAAGGCCAATTCTGGGCCACCACTTTCAACAATACGGCCGTCCAGCATGATGTGTACATAATCGGGCTTGATGTAGTTCAAAATGCGCTGGTAATGGGTAATTACCAATATCCCCATGCCCAGCTCTTCTTTCAGCCGCATGGCACCTTCGGAAACAATACGCAGGGCGTCAATATCCAAGCCAGAATCCGTTTCGTCCATGATGGCTATCCTCGGTTCCACAGTAGCCATCTGCAAAATTTCCACACGCTTTTTCTCACCACCGGAAAACCCTTCATTCAGGTAACGGCCGGCAAATTTGTGGTCAATTCCCAACATGTCCATTTTTTCCGTTAGCAAACGGCGAAATGCGGGAATGGAAATACCCTTATCCTCCGGGTTTTCGGCCTGGCGGCGCGAATTGATGGTTTGGCGTAAAAATTTTGCCAGCGTCACCCCTGGAACAGATGCCGGATACTGAAATGCCAGAAACAAACCGGCCCGTGACCGCTCGTCAGCTTCCATCTCAAGTAAATCCGCACCGCCAAAAATGGCCTGCCCGGCACTGGGTTCATAAGCTGGATGGCCGGCCAGGGTGTACGCCAAGGTACTCTTACCAGAGCCATTTGGCCCCATCAAAGCATGAATTTCCCCAGATTTGATTAACAGATCGATACCCTTGAGGATTTGTTGCTCTCCAATTGAAACATGTAAATTCTTGATTTCTAAAGCGGTCATCTTAGTATGTTAGCTCCTTAATATCGCCCTACTAACGGACATAATGTTGACATCATATGGACAAGGCGGATTATAGCATGTCTGGCCAAGCTCGTCAATATTTATGATAATAATGATATAAATAGCATAAATTGACAATTTTCCTGGCCATTGCTATAATGACTCTTGTTCAAGGGATTCTAACGGTGAAAATGACAAGTAACAACCAGCGGAAAAGCACCAGAGACATTATCTTAGAGACTATTAAAGCTTCGCGTCAGGCCAAGGTCGAAGAACTGGCAGAAGTAGCCAATGTGTCTCCAGTCACCGTGCGTCACCACCTCAACTCATTACTGGCAGAGGGTTTGATCGAAGCCAGCAGCGTGCGCCGCAAAGTTGGACGGCCGTACTACGTTTATAGCCTCAGTACCCAAGGCCAGGAGCTGTTTCCCAAAAGATATGTGCGCCTCACCTCCCGCCTTCTCGGAGAGCTTAAAACAGTTTTGCCCGAAGAGGCCGTCGAGCAGGTTTTCAGAGGCGTCGTAGAGAACGTCATTGATGAACACCGGCCACACTTTGAACATCTTCCATTTGAACACCGTTTGGATTATCTTGTTCGTCTTCTAGAAGATGAAGGATTCCTCGCCAAATGGGAAAAAACCCAAGATGGGTATCGCCTGACAGAGTACAATTGCCCTTATTATTCAATTGGGCAAGAGCACGCAGAAATTTGCATTTTTGACAAAGAGTTAATCGTCAACGTCATCCAAGCACCAATCACACAACATAGCTGCATGCTTGCCGGCGCAGACTGCTGCCAGTTTACATTCACCACAAATGAACCGGCAACCGTGGCAGTAGAAGTTGATTAGGGTAAATTGAGGAAAAAGATGATCATCAGTAAAGAAGAAGAATTGCTAGAATCCTTGCGTAGTGTCATTGATCCAGAAATTGGATTAAATATTGTTGAATTGGGTCTGGTACGAAACCTTGACATTAATAAAAGAGAAAATAGTGCCAAGATCACCATGATTTTAACCACACCCTTTTGCCCCTATGGCCCCCAGCTCATTGAGCAGGTACGGGTCGTGGGTAATGACGTCATGAGTGGGGGTGTGGAAGTGGAAATTGGCACAGAATTATGGGATCCCTCCATGATGGAGGAAGGGGCTGGCGGAGATTGGGGGTTGTTCTAATCAATTCCAACATTCAGCTTGCCAACATGAAACCATTCCAAGGGCACCCGCTAGGGTGCCTTTTTTGTTTTGTCATAGCAAAACAGTTCGGGCAAGTCGAACTTTTTGAAAGGGGCCAGCACAAAACAAAGGATTGGTGCCGCTATTTCTCAAATTCTTCATATAATCTATATACTATGAATAGGAAGCGGTTCCTTTATGTTGTCTTGGCCTTATTTTGGGGATGCCTGGGATTGACCCTGCTTTGGGAGCAAGGTGTGGCCTGGCAACCTTCGCCGCGTGTAGAAGAAACGCCCGGATTTGGTGAGCCGGCGGGCAGGGGCATTTCTTCAGCACAGTCCAGCGAACAGCGCTATATGGTTCTGTTTGAGGCTAAAGCCGACTTAACGCCATTGACGCAGGTGGATAGTTTGGTAACCCGCAGAGAGGCAATGATGAGTTTGCTGATGGCTACGGCCGTTTCCAGCCAACAAGCTGTTCAACCCCTCCTCACCCAACTACAAGAAACCGGTCACATTAGCCGCATTCAGCCCTTCTGGATAACCAACGCCATTGGGGTAACAGGCGATCCTGAAGCGCTGCGCCAGCTTGCCCTACATCCGGCTGTAGCCTCCGTACGCGAAGAGCAGGTATTTCAGTTCAATCAGACTCCTCTAAATGAAGCCATCCAGGAACCCATTCTAGCCAGCATGGATAGCGATCCGAACACCACCCATACAGCCTGGGGCGTCTCCCAAGTGCGCGCCCCCTATGCCTGGCATGGGTTGGGCATTGATGGCCAGGGCGTTACCGTTGCCATTATGGACAGCGGCGTAGACTGGCTGCATCCTGATTTGCACAACAATTACCGAGGTAATTTAGGCAATGGCAGTTATCAACATGAAGGCAACTGGTTTAACGCCGCCGACCCTTCTGTTTTGGAGCCTGTAGACTGGATGTGGCACGGCACCCATGTGGCGGGAACGGCCGTGGGCCAAAACCACATTGGCGTTGCCCCCGGCGCCCAGTGGATTGCGGTTGCCATTGCTGATGCTTTCGGCAATATTTACGAAAGCGCCATCCACGCTGGATTTCAGTGGCTGCTGGCTCCTGCGGGTGACCCGGCATTGGCGCCCAACATCATCAACGGCTCATGGGGCAGCAGCAATCCCTACTGGACAGCCCTGGTTGAGGACATAGACGTCTTAAAAGCGGCGGGTATTATTCCTGTATTCTCGGCGGGAAACGCCGGCCCCTGGCCGGAAACCGTTGGTGCGCCAGCCAGCTATCCCTCAACTTTAGCCGTAGGGGCAAGCGACGATGCCTATGAAATTGCCTGGTTTTCGTCCCGCGGGCCATCCCCATTGACAGACCTGCCCAAGCCCTACATTTCTGCCCCAGGCACACGCATTTTGTCGGCCTATCCTGGCGCCCAGTATGCCTATGCCAGCGGCACATCCATGGCCACGCCCCACGTATCGGGCGCCATCGCCCTGATGCTGTCGGCAAATGCGAACCTGACAGAGGAAGCGGTCTGGCAACGGCTGGCGGAAACGGCCGTCCCCATGTCCGCCACCCACCCCAACAATGACAGCGGTTGGGGTA
>CAZDEO010000022.1:0-68735 GCA_964504445.1 uncultured Anaerolinea sp.
CCAGGCAGCCGAAGGCCGCGCCGACTTTGTGCGCCCCGGTGGGGAACCATTTGCCCAGCAAGACGACGATTTTGGCGTCTATGCCGGTCAGTTCTTTGGGCAACACCAGGTAGTTGACGCCGCCAAATTTGCCGCCGCTCTCTTTAGGTTCATTGTGCCAGGTGATGCGGAACAGGTTCAGCGGGTTCAAATCCCAAAGCCCCACCTCTTCCAGCTTCGCTTTGATGGCATCGGGAATGAGGTCGGGGTTGATCATCTGCTTGAAGGTGGGAATGATGATGTTTTGCTCGCGGGCACGCTCGATGGCGCGTTCCAGCTTGGCTTCGTCATGGATCGTTAAATCAATTAAATCGCTCATGGTTTTTCCTTAAATTTTTTAGGGTAGGATTTCAAAATAATCGCAATGATGTGGCCGGATGATAGAAAAATCGCGCCGGTCAACGGTTAAGATGTGTTGTACCTGGTAACGTTCGGCCAGGGTGACAATGGTTGCATCTACAAAGTCTAATTCTGCGTCGGCGTATTGCGTCAGCAGGTTGTTAATTCGCAGTAAATCCGGTGGGGTGATGGCGACCATGTACCAGGATTGCTGCATGAGGCGCTGCATGATATAGCGCATCGTGGGATGGCCCAGGCGCGCTTGCAGTAAATAGGCGAGTTCGACGAGAACGGCCGTTGGCAGCAACATCTCACCCCGCCATTCAGCCAGCACTTTAACCGCCTGGACGTGATGCTGATCGTCGGCATCAAAGACAGCGTATAAAAAACCGGTATCCAGCAGCGTTCTTTTGTCAGGCATCACTCATATTTTTGCGACACAGCTTCCGCCACAATATGTTTTACATTAGCCGATGTATCTCGATAACCTGATTGGATAATACCTGCCAGGTCTAGCAATGTCGCTGAATCTGTTGCTGCTGGTGGAATATGTAACTGAAAAGGGATTCCCTGCTGCATGGCAATCTGCTTGAAGTAGAGCAAAATCGCCTGCGAGATTGTCAGCCCTAGTTCATCTAGCACAGCTTCCACTTCTGCTTTTAGTTCTGGTTCGATGCGGGTGGTGATAACGGCCGTTTTCGCCATCGCTCATTCTCCTTTGTATAACGAATGTATGCACATTGTATAACAAATCGAGCGTAAAGTATACTACAGCGCCGCCATCACCCGCCGCAAATCCGCCAGGTCTGGTTCTACGCGGCTGGCCTTCGTGCCCACCATCTCCACCGACTTCATCGCCCCGACTACATCCTTCAGGCCGTTGCCGGTGTTGAGAACGACGATACGGTCATCGGCCGAGACCAGGCCCATTTCCGCCGCTTTGAGCAGTCCGGTGTGGGCAGCCGCCCCGGCCGGCTCGCCAAAGACGCCGGTGGCGCGGGCCAACGCAGGGATAGAAGCCAGAATCTCGTCGTCGCTGACGCAGATGTAGGCGCCGTTCGTCTCGGTGACGGCCGCCATTGCTTTGATGCGGTCGCGGGGCAGCCCGGCGCTGATGCTGTCGGCGACGGTGACGCCGGAGACAGGCGCTTTGGTGAGTACGTCTTCGCCGTCGCGCCACGCTTCGTACATAAAGGCGCTGCCCTCCGCCTGCACGCCGTAGATGCGCGGCATCTGGTCAATCCAGCCCAGGGCCAGCAAATCTTTGAGCCCTTTGTGCAGCCCGCCAATGATGCAGCCGTCGCCCACGCTGACGAAGATGGCGTCGGGGGCGTGCCAGTGGCGTTGCTCGCAGATTTCGTACACGGCCGTTTTCTTTCCCTCAGTCATATACGGGTTATAGGCCGTGTTGCGGTTATACCAACCATACTCGGCTGCCGCCTCCAGGCACAGCTCAAAAGCGTCGTCGTAGGTGCCTTTCACCAGCATCACCGTCGAGCCAAAGACCAACAGTTGGGCGATTTTGGCCGGGGGTGCTTTCTCTGGCACAAAGATGACGTTGGGCTGCTTGACGCTGGCGCAAATGCCGCTGAGGGCGGCAGCGGCGTTGCCGGTGCTGGCGGTGGTGATGATCGCCGCGCCTTTTTCCTGCGCCTTCACAACCGCCAAAACAGATGCCCGGTCTTTGAAGGAGGCGGTGGGGAGACGGCCGTCGTCTTTCACCCACACATGCTTCAAGCCCAATTCGGCCGCCAACCGGTCTGCTTTGTACAAGGGCGTGCCGCCAATGGTCAGCGGGGGCACGGGCGCGTCCGGTCGCACCGGCAGCAGCGGCTTGTAGCGCCAAACCGTCATATCCGGGTTGGCCGCCAGGCTTTCCCGGCTAATGCGCGAACCAATTAGCTCATAATCGTAGTGCACATCCAGAATGCCATCGTTGCCATGATCCGGGCAAATATACTCCACCTCATCCGGCGCATACTCCTTGCCGCAGATGAGACATTTGAGGTGTTTTACGTGGTCCATTTTCCGTATTCCGTATTCCGTGTTCCGTATTCCGTGTTCCGTATTCCGTAAACGGATTACGGTTTACGGTCTACGGTTCACGGTCTACGGCGTAATAAACGTGCCCGTCTCGCCTTTCAGGGCGCGGGCAATGTTGGCCGGGTCGGTGATGAGGGCTTGTTTGCCACCATTTTCCAGGAAGCTGACCACGGCTTCAATCTTGGGGGCCATGCTGCCAGCGGCGAAATGGGTGCCTTCGGCCAGGTACGCTTTGGCTTCGGCCAGGGTGATGCGGTCCAGCCATTTCATATCTGGTTTGCCAAAATTGAGGGCGACTTTTTCAACGGCCGTGCTAATCAGCAACAAATCCGCCCCAATCTGCTGCGCCAACAGCGCGCTGGCCCGGTCCTTGTCAATGACGGCATAGACGCCACTCAACTCGCGCAGCTCACCCTTCTTGTTTTGCACCACCGGAATCCCGCCACCACCCACGGCAATCACAATATCACCAGCGTTGGTCAAGGTCTGGATGGCGTCTTGCTCGATCACTTCCAGCGGAATGGGCGAAGCCACCACGCGCCGCCAGCCCCGGCCCGCGTCTTCGACCACTTGCCACCCTTCTTCCTCAAACTTCCGCGCCGCTTCCTCCGTCAGAAAACCGCCAATCGGCTTGTTCGGGTTCTGGAAACCGGGATCATCCCGGTCCACCAACACTTGCGTGACCACAGAAACGACCGGTCTATCAATGCCGCGGCTGTTAAGCTCGTTCCGCAGCGCCTGTTGGAGCATGTAGCCGATGGAACCTTGCGTATCTGCGCCAATCACATCCAGCGGCGTGGGGTGTACTTCGTGGGCGGCCAACTCATTGCGGCGCAAAATGTAGCCCACCTGCGGCCCATTGCCATGGGTCACCACCAGGGTCCAACCATCTTCCACCATATCCGCCAGGTGGCGGCACGTCTCGCGCACTGCATCCCATTGATGGGGCACGTCGGGGTTATGTTTGTCGGTGATTAACGAGTTGCCGCCGACAGCAACGACAGCGAGTTTATTGTTCATAGTGGGAATCCTCCAAAATTGTCAATGGTCAATGGTCAATTGCCAATCGTCAACAAGCGCCGTTGACAATTGACCATTGGCTATTAGCAATTGACAATTTATGACATGGTAAGGGCCATAACTGCTTTTTGGGCGTGCAGGCGGTTCTCTGCTTCATCAAAGACGACGGAGTGACGGCCGTCCAACACCGAACTCATCACTTCAATGTCCCGGTCTGCCGGCAACGGGTGCATGTAGATGACATCATCTTTGCCCAGGGCCATCAGCTCGTCGTTGGCAACCCAATCGGCATATTTGTCTTGAATGCGCTTGCCCTCTTCCGGGTCTTGGGTAGTGAGCAGCGGACCCCAGGATTTGGCATAAATCACGTCCGCATCTTCACACGCCTCTTTCATGTCGTGGACAACCTCGAAGCCGGTGTTGTACTTGCGGGCCATCTCGCGGGCCTGGTCCATAATGTCCGGCATCAGCTCGAATTCCGGCGGATGGGCCAGCACCACATCCATGCCAAAGCGGGGCATCTGCAAGATGAGCGACTGGGGCACCGACATGGGCTTGAGGTAGGACGACGCATACGCCCAGGAGACAACCATCTTCTTCTTGCGCAGGTTGCGCCCTTTCTTTTCCATGATGGTCATCAGGTCGGCCAGGCATTGGTGCGGGTGGTAAATCTCGCACTGCATGTTCAGCACGGGCACGCGGGAAGCCTGAGCTACCAGATTCAGGTAGCGATTGCCCGTGCCATAAGTGACGTGACGAATGGCGATACCGTCGAAGTAACGGCCGAAAATCTCACCCATCTCCGTCTCTGTGTCCCCATGGGAAATCTGGGTGGTGCGGCTTTCGATGAAAGCGGCGTGGCCGCCCAATTGGGCCATGCCCGCTTCAAAGCTGCCGCGGGTGCGCGTGCTGGAGAAGAAGAAGAGCATCGCCAACACCTTGTCGCGCAGCAGCGCGTGGGGCTGGCCCAACGCCCGCTTCATCTTCAAATCCCAAGCCAAATCTAATACGGTTTCGACCTCTTCCTTGGAGAAATCGAGGTCACTAATCAAATCACGTCCTCGTAAACCGGTTTGCATTTTTACTCTCCTTAAAAGCTGTTAGCTGTTAGCCATTCGCTTTTAGCTTTTTCAGCTTGGCGAATGGTTAAAAGCTAAAGGCTAATAGCTTCTTTACTCAGTCGCTCCCAAAACCAGCGCCAACAACGCCATCCGCATCACAACGCCGTTAAAGGCTTCTTGCCAATAGCGCGACCAGCGGGTGATGTCCACATCGGGAGGAATCTCGTCCATGCGCGGCAGCGAATGCAGCAAAATGGCGTCTGATTTCGCTTTGTTGACTAGCAAGTCTTTGGTGATCTTGTAGTTGGAGGGCGTCCAGCCTACTTCACCAGTGCGCTCGTCGCGGGATTTGGTGTAGTCAGGCTGCACCACTGGCTCGACGAGGATGACGTCAGCTTCGGCGATAGCTTCTTCGACGTGCTCGACCTCATTGAAGTTCAAGCCATACTCTTTGAAATCAGCCTTCATTTCATCGCTGAGGCGCTGCCCTTCGGGGGAAACGAAGGTGATGGGGCAGTCGAATTGGGTCAGGCCATACCCCAGGGAGTGCATGGTGCGCATGCGCATGTCGCCCACAGCCAGCCATTTTAGGCCATCAATGCGCCCTTTTTCGCGCAGCACGGTGTAGAGATCGGTGAGGATTTGGGTAGGATGCTCACCCCAGCCGTCGCCACCGTTGATGATGGGCACGCTGGCCCATTTAGCGGCCTCGTGGGGAGCGCCCTGCTGGAAGTGACGCATGACAATGACGTCGCCGTAGAACTCCAGCATCTTGACGGTGTCTTTGATGGTTTCCTGGTAGAAGTCGCCGGCGCGGGTCATTTTGGCGTCGGAGAAGCCGGTGACGCTGCCGCCAAGGCGGATCATGGCTGCTTCGTGGGCCAGGCGGGTGCGGGTGGAAGGCTGGTAGAAGGCGGTAACCAGGGTTTTGTCTTTCAATAAATCGGTATTCCGCCGGTTACGGGCGATAGGTTCTAATTCTTCGGCGATCTCGAAGACACGGAAAAACTCTTGGCGTTCAAAATCTTTGAGGGACAGAATGTCCCGACCTGCAAAACTTCTCATGATCTTTCTCCTTGTAAATGGTGGGCAACGGCCGTACCGCGCCCGGTTTGATGGGATTAAGTTGGAAAAACAAATCGCCTTACACCGCAGGCCGCCGAATCAGGCGGAAGCGGAGCAAATCATCCCGAAAACAGGATGACGATTTCAATATAGGTTCGTTGGCATCGTTATAGCCAATCTCGTACAGCGAGATGAGGGGTGTCTGGGGCTGAACGTGGAGGGTTTGCGCCAGATCTACCTCGGCCACCATAGGCACGATTTCCGACAGATAGTAGCTGAACTGCTGACGGCCGTATTCCCACATAAACTCATACACCGGCATCACAAAATCTTCAGTGGTGTAAGGCTTCTCAATGTAGCGGGTGGGGATGTAGTTATAAGCTAAAATCACCGGCTGGTTGTCGGCCAGGAACAGTTTGCGCACCACCAGCAGTTCTGCCCCTTCGGCCAGGTTCAATTCGGCGGCGATGTCGGCGGCGGCGGCCTGGGTGCCAACGCTGAGAACGCGTGTCGAAGGGGTGTAGTCGTGGGCAGCTAGCATCCCTTCGTAAGACCATACCTCATCCAGACGGGACTTAATCTGCAGGCCGGCCTCGTTGACAAAGGTCCCGGCCCCTTGCTTGCGGTAGATAACCCCCTCGATTTCCAGGCGGCTCAGAGCGTCGCGGATGGTGGTGCGGCTGACGCCCAGGTCGGCAGCCAGATCGGTTTCGGAGGGAATACGGCCGTCTGCAAACGCATCATCCAGGATAAGCTGTTTGATGTGGGATTTAGCCTGTTCAGTGAGGGAAGGGGTTCGTTTCAGCATGAAACCTGTCATATCGTATGGTTGTATGACAAATTTTAGCGTGAGGGGAAACGGCCGTCAAGTAAAATTGGGCAATCCTGTCAAATGTCATGGCCAAAGGGTGACATCCGTCACCTGAAGAGGTTAGGGGCGAGAGATGATAGGCAAAAACAACCGTGTCTGGGGCCAAACGGCGTTATATGACAAACATCAGTTCCTTCTCAGTCATTCGTCACTATGAAAACGGATACTCTTCATTGACAATAATCATACTCTGTCCTTTCATGCGTCTTGGGGAAACCAGTCGCACTGCATCCGAGGAGAAAACTTATGCCCGCGCACAGCTTGTGGAAATACTGGGTATTGCTGCTTCTTTTACTGTTGGTGGCTTGCCAGTCAGGCAATCCAACACCAACCGCAGAAGTGAGCGCAGCCCTGCCTCAAGAAGAGGCAACAGATACCCCGGCACCAACCAACACAGCGGTGCCCCCAACGGCCGTGCCCACGGCTACCGAAACGCCAGAACCTACGGCCACAGCCACGGAAACCCCCACACCAACACCCACCATGACGCCTTCACCAACGCCTATGCCGCTGGCGCAACTGCGCGTTGAAGATGAGGCCAATAGCGCGCCGATTGCGGGAGCGTTGGTGCAATTAACAGGCAGCGAAGTTGTCACCATGACCGAAACAACCGGTGCTGACGGCCGCGCCGCTTTTGCAGATCTGACTGGAGGAAACACGTTAACGGTCACGGTCCGTGCCGGGGGCTACCTGGAACAGGTCACGACGCTGGAGGTGGGCGACGGCGTTAACGAACTGACCATACCCTTGCAAGCCGGTTATCTTGCCTCTATTAACATCAGCAGCGCGAATTTGCGCCGGGGTCCGGGTACGGTCTATGAATCAACCAGCGTTGTTCTGCGTGATGATGTTTTGCAAGTTGTCGGGCGCAGTACCGATGGGGAGTGGCTGGTGGTGCTTACCCCAGATGGTGAAGAAGGATGGCTGGCCACATCCCTCATGGATATAGAAATCGATCTAGATCAGTTAACGGCCGTTCCGGCCCCGCCTACGCCGATTCCCGTAAACACCCCCACACCGGCGCCAACCGCCACCCCGGAAAACCCCTTCGCTCCCGGCGCCTTTAATGGCACCAGCCTGCGCGACAGCATGGTCAACACGCGCTGGATTCTGGAGCAAATGGGGGGCTTGCTGGACCGCTTATACAACGGTTCGGTCGAATCTTGTGGCGAATACATGGATTACTACATTCAACTGTTGGTTAGCCCCACTTACGAGGGGGTTCCTCCTGCCTGGCAAAACGTGTATAACGAATATATTTTCGCCATCGGCAACGCCCTCACTAGAAATGATGGTGTAGCATCGCTTTGTACCAGTGGCGGTGGCGTGCTTAATGAGCAGGCATATGGCAACGCCCGGCAAAGCATCAACCAAAGCCTGGATCGCCTAAATCCAGCCATCGTCACCGCCAACGCGCTTCTGGGGCAATAAGCAGAGCCTGAAATAGCAAAAAACGCACTCAAGAGCTAACTCTCCTGAGCGCGTTTTTTGTTGGGGATCCACCGGTTTAGGGTCGGGATGCGTTAGCCCACCAGCAAATCCACGACCTCAAACCGGGTCACATCCACTAACCCCATATCAGAAATACGCAGTTCCGGGATGACCACCAGCGCCAGCAGGCTAAGCTGCATATAGGCATTATTTAGCGTGCAACCGCAGGCCGCCATAGCCTGCACCATGCGGGCCGCCTTGTCGGCCACAATCTCCGCGCGTTCGTTAGACATGAGGCCGGCAATGGGCAGCTCTACCAGCGCAATTTCTTGCCCGTCCTTAAAGACCACCACGCCGCCGCCCACAGCGCCCAGACGATTGGCGGCGCGGGCCATGTTGGTCTTGTCTGTGCCTACCACAATCATGTGGTGGCTGTCGTGGGCGACGGTAGTGGCTACGGCGCAGGGCACATTGAAGCCAAAGCCATGCACAAAGCCATTGGTCACGCCGCCGGTGGCTTTGTGGCGCTCTACCAGGGCAATCTGGCAGACATCGTTGGCGAGGTCCATTTGCACAAGGCCATTTTGTACTGGTAGATCGCGTTCCAGGGCACGGGTGGGGGCCTGGTTTTCGATGACGCCGATGACGCGGGCGGAAATTGACGATTGATGAGTGACGATTGACGATTGGGGGACGGGGATGTTGAAGTCGTTGGCGGCAAGCGTTTTGCCCAGTTTGACGCTGTTTTTGGCAAAGTCGGGGTAAGGGTAAGGAGGCAGATCGGCGGTGAGACGGCCGTTTTCCGCCACCACCTCTCCGCCGGCAATCACCAGCTCAATGGGCAGCGCAGCCAGGTCGCTGCTGAGAATGATGTCCGCATAGCGACCAGGGGTGATGGAGCCAATATCTTTCTCGACGCCAAAGTGTACGGCCGTGTTCAACGTGGCCATCTGAATCGCCGTCATCGGTTTAAGGCCCTGGGCAATAGCGTGGCGCACCACGCGGTTCATGTGCCCTTCGTGTACCAGCGTGCCCGAATGGCTGTCATCGGTGCAGAGGATGAAGTTGCGGCTATCCAGCCCTTTTTCGGTGATGGCCTTTACCTGGGTAGCCACGTCGTACCAGGCAGAGCCGAGGCGCAGCATCGCCTTCATGCCCTGGCGCACGCGGGCAATGCCATCTTCCAGCCGCGTGCCCTCGTGGTCGTCGGCGGGGCCACCGGCCACATAGCCATGAAAAGCGTGGCCCAAGTCTAGTGATGCGTAATGCCCGCCGATCACTTTGCCGGCCTTCATGGTTTCCGCCATTTCGGCGTGCATTTTTGCGTCACCCATAAAGACGCCGGGGAAGTTCATCATCTCCCCCAGGCCAATAATGCCGGGCCAGGTCATGGCTTCAGCGACTTCCTCTGGGCCGATGGCCGCGCCGGGGGTTTCCAGACCAGGGGCGCTGGGCACGCAGCTAGGCATTTGCACGTAGACGTTGATGGGCAGGGTTTGCGCTTCGTCGTGCATGAGGCGCACGCCGGGCAGGCCTAGCACGTTGGCAATTTCGTGGGGGTCAATGAACATGCTGGTGGTGCCATGGGGAATGACGGCGCGGGCGAATTCGGTGACGGTGACCATGCCGCTTTCGACGTGCATGTGGGCGTCGCACAAGCCGGGGATGAGGTAACGGCCGTTGCCTTCCACCACCATCGTCTCTGGGCCAATTGTATGCCCGGCATCCTCTCCCACGTAAGCAATGCGGCTTTTGTAAATGGCAACATCTGTGTACGGGATAATTTCGCCACTGTGGACGTTGACCCAACGGCTGTTGCGAATCACCATGGTTGCCGGTTTGCGGCCCATGGCCACAGCTACCAAGTCTTGAGCTACTTCATGCCATGGTTGTCGTTGCATCATCTCATCTCCTTCAAATAATTAACCTCAAAAACAACCCTCACCTGGCTTGGGGCAACCGTACCTGCACGGTTGTGCCTTCTCCTTCGGTGCTTTGCAAAGACACAACCCCTTGATGTACTTGGGCAATGAACCGTACCAGCGTTAGCCCCAAACCCACGCCCAACTTGCCCCCGTGTACGGCTTCTTCCCCACGATAAAAATTCTCAAAAACGTGGGGCATATCAGCAACAGCAATGCCCATTCCCGTGTCCTGCACCTCTAATACCACGTGCTGCTCTGCATCCACAAAGGTCCTTACGCTAATAGCGCCCTGAACGGTAAAAGAAACCGCATTATCTAGCATATGGACCAACATTTCTACCAATTGCTGCCAATCGCCACGCACGGCAGGCAGCTTGGGCAACAAATCAATGTTTAGCGCCAGATCCAAGGCGACCATGCGTTGCCGGTAGGCATTCACCGCAGCCAAGACGACGCTGTTTAAGTCAACCAGGGTTAAATCTAAAGAAGACCGCAGCAAGTTTGCCTGGGCCAGGCGAACTAAACCTTCTACCAATTTCACCAGGTGCCGCGTTTGTTCCTTAAGCACCTGCAAATAGTGAACCTGTTTTTCGGGCTGCGTGTGTTCCCACAAGTCCAAATACAATGCCAGGTTTGTTACGGGACTCAGCAGTTCCTGGGTCATGCTATCTAGCAGTTCTGACTTAAACTCTCCCAGGGCTTGCAGCCACACATAGGCCTCCGTCAAGGCTTCCGTACGCTCAATGAGGCGCTGTTCTTCATTAAGCACCTGGTCTTGGAGGCGAGCACGTTCGATGGCGATGGCGGCCTGTCTGGTAAAGATCATAGCAATATCCGCCTCGGCTTCACCATACCGGTAGGGTTGGTCACAGCTTAAATTGAGTATGCCCACAATTTCTGACTGGATAATGAGCGGAATACCCATCCAGCAACGAATGTGGCTGGTTTTGGGCAGTGGCTGCCAGTGCGGATCTTGGGTAGTGTCGCCAATAATCACCGGGGCGCGCGAGGCGAAAACGCGCTGAAGGTGCCAGAATTTGTCTAAAGGAACCTTGGTACCTTTTTGTCCACCGGTGTGAATGCTGCGCTGGGCAACGCTTTGCAAATAATTGTCTTGCAAAAGCATGATGGAAGCATTGTCGTAGGGAAGTACGCGGGCTAGCTGGTCTAGAATTTGTTCCAACACGTCGTCGCGCTGTAGGCTTTTGTTGGAGGCTTGCATAATCTGGCGCAGGGTCTCAACCAGGGTGTGCTGTTGGTTCGTGGTCTGAGCCTGCTCTTGGGTGATGTGATCAAGCCTGTCTTGTAACTGTTGGTTGCGTTCGACTATCTCTTTTAGGCGCAGTTGGATGCGCACGCGGACCAGAAGCTCTGATTGGTTGAAGGGTTTGCACAGGTAATCATCGGCGCCGGCCGTCAAGGCGCGGCTACCCGCCTGGTGATCGGGCACGAGGGCGATGATAGGGACACGTTGAGGCAGGTGTCGGGCCAGGGTTGTCTTAATTTGGGGTGGGGCCACGCTAAGAATGAGCAGATCGGTGTCATCTGGGATTGTGGCGGTGCCGGGCGTAACGGCTGTTACGCGGTAACCGTGGCTTTGCAAGGTAGCCGTCACCACCATATGCAAAGCCAACTCCTCATCAACCAACACCACGTGTGCACTCATGATCCCATCCATCTTGGCCACAACCGGTTGTCATGCCGGAGGCAGCCACACAAAAAAGGTAGACCCGGCATCAACCTCGCTTTCCAGATCGATTTTACCGTGATGCACTTCTACAATCTCGCGCACGATGGCCAACCCCAAACCCGTCCCCGGTTTAGAAAGCTGACCGGTTCGCTCACCCCGATAAAAGCGATCAAAGAGAAACGGCCGTTCCTGCTCCAAAATCCCCATACCCGTATCCTTCACCGTCAGTTGCACCATCTTTGTGGCAGCATCCCAGGCCGTTGTTACCCATACGCCACCTTGGGAGGTGTAATTAATGGCGTTTACAACCAAATTGGTAACCACCTGTTCAATCTGCGTTTGATGCCCCCAAACCGGAGGTAAATCGGCAGCCGTTTCACATTTCAAGAACAAATTGGCGGCCTGCGCTTGTGGACGATACTGTTGCACTACCTGTAGGACCAGTTGGTTGAAGTCTAAAGCGGCAAAGGAAACGGCCATTTTCTCCTGTTCCAGCTTCGACAAACTAAGAATATCGGAGATAAGCGTCCCCAAACGATCTGCTTGGCTCTTTACCACCTGAATATATCGCTCCTGCTTTTCGCCAGTCACCTGTTGGATCAAATCCAGGTACAGCTTTAAGCTGGTTACCGGTGTACGTAGTTCGTGGGTAACATCAGAAACAAATTTAGACTTCAAGCGGTCCAACTCTTGCAAGCGCGCATTCGCCAACGCCAGCTCTTTGGTCCGTTCCGCCACCCGCCGTTCCAAATCGGCCGCATACGCTTGCTGTTGCGCGTAGAGGCGCGCATTCTCAATGGCAATCGCTGCCTGCCCGGCAAAGGTGGAAGCCACCTGGGCATCCATAGCCGCATAAAACCCCGGCTCGGTATGGTTCAAATTTAGAATGCCAACAATGTGGTCCTGAATCATCATTGGTACGCCCATCCAACAGCGAATCAAATCAGTTTCTGGTGCAGGCTGCCAACGGCCGTCAACGGCCGTGTCCGCAATAATGAGCGGGTTACACATATCCAGCAGTTGCTGAATGTGCGGCAAATCATTCACCGGTAGTTCCATCGCTTGCTTCACCTGAGGATGCAAAGAGCGATAAGCCACACTCTGCAACACCTCCCCCTGCAACAGCATGATAGACGCACTATCATAAGCCACTACTCGCCGCAACTGTTCCAAAATCAAAGCTAACACTTGCTCACGATCCAGGCTGCTGTTCAACGCAGCCGCCACTTCACGCAGCGTCTCAGCCAACTCTCGCTGCCTACGCTCCCCCTCCAACAAGCGAATTCTCGCCATGGCCAACGAAATTTGCCCCACCGCTTGCTCCGCCCGCGAAATCTCATCTGTAGAGAAGTAATGCGGTTTAGAAAACGCAATGATTGCCGCCCCCAACTTTTGCTCCCCCACAGCCAGGGGCAACACCAGCAGCGAGTGCGCAGGTAAAATCTGCAGCAAACGCCGGCTGACATATGCCGAATTCTTAGCATCATTAATCACCAGCATACGCCCCGTTTGCACCACGGTTGACGTCAGCGTTGCTTCATTTTTATCTGAGCGCACAGACCGATATAGTTTGTGCATATCTTCATGCGCCGCTACTGGTATCGCCTGCTTTGTAGCGGCATCCCACATAGAAATATATGCCCCGTCTGCCCGCAGCAGCTTCATCAATAAGTTGGCCTGCACATGCAACATTTGTTCATCATCTAAAATGGTGGCAGCAGCATAAGTAATTTGATTAAGCTGATCCAGATATTTTTGCTTTTCTTCACGCTCCCGGCGAACAGACGCTTCAGCAATCTCGCGACGCACAGCACCCACCAGGCGAATCATGTCATTTTTCACAACATAATCATGCGCGCCCGCCTGCATGGCAGCTAATGCCCCTTTTTCACCAATGTCCTCTGAGACAATAATAAAAGGAATGTCATACCCACGCTCGCGCATAATGTTCAGCGCGGCCAGAGCGCTGAATCGGGCCAACACATGGTCAGCCAGAACGAGGTCCCAAGCTTCTTCTTCAAGGGCCAAGAGCAAACTGGGGGCATCCACTACCTGACGGTATAGAAACTTGTAACCGCCCTGGCGCAAAGTACGCAAAACCAACTCCAAATCATCGTTGTTATCTTCGACGATCAGTACGCGTATCTGTTTGACGTATGGATATGCAAATCTGCCGGTATCTGTCATAGAGGTGCTCTGATCTTGAATAGTCACAGCTTTGTTGATGTTTGGTCTCCCACATTACGGTTACCTGGAACATCATAACATATTTTGGCAGGGTAGCAGCAGACGGGATAGGGAAGTTGGGAAGAATGGGGAGAAAACAGCCACCCCTTCGCCACTCATCTCTGGCCTAAAAAGGTATGCAGCTCTGCCAACGCCACCAGATGACCTTCTGCGGCGTTACGTCGCTTCACCTCCACACTATTCTGCTCCAAATTACGGCTGCTCACCGTCACCCGCCAGGGGATGCCAAGCAAGTCGGCGTCCTTAAACTTGACGCCGGCGCTAGCTTCGCGGTCATCGTAGAGCACCTCAAAACCCGCCTGCTGCAAAGTAGTATAGAGCGCCTCAGCTGCGGCCAACACCTCCACGCCTTTGCCCAAGTGCAGCAAATGGACTTGATAAGGAGCCACGCTTTCCGGCCAGATTATGCCGTCGGCATCGTGGTGTTTTTCTACGATCACGGCCATCAACCGGTCTAAACCAATGCCATAGGACCCCATAAAAATGGGCTGCGGCTGGCCCCTTTCGTCCAGATAGGTAGCATTAACGGCCGTGCTGTACCGCGTGCCTAGCTTGAAACAATGCCCCACCTCAATGGCGCGTTGCGCAGTCAAAGTCCCGCCACAGTTGGTACACAAGTGGCCTGTGTCGGCCTGGGCAATATCGGCTATCTGGCTCACGGCAAAATCACGGGGATAGTTGGCGCCAGTGTAATGATAGCCATCTTCATTGGCGCCCACGACAAAATTACCCCCGGCTGTAATGGATTCGTCAGCCAGCACATACACCCCTTCGGCGGCAAGATTGGGGGCAACCGCTAAACCAGCAGGAGACGCGTAGCCCGGTGCGCCCCCGGCAGCCACAATCTCTGCATCGGTGGCGGGGCGCAGCAGACCACCGCCCAAAGCATTCAGCAGTTTAACTTCGTTAATTTCCAGGTCACCGCGCACCAGGGCAAAGAGGAAACGGCCGTTGCCCTTCTCCCCCCTAACCAACTCGCTTTCCGGCGTCCACCAGTAAAAGACCGCCTTCAGCGTCTGGCTGGTAGGCACGCCCACAAAAGCAGCCACATCAGCAATGGTTGCACAGTTCGGCGTCGCCACTTTCGTCAACTGATCCAGCGTGGCTGGGGCAATCCCCTGGCGTACAAAAACCGCCGCCTCCACGTTTGCGGCATACGCGCATCCTGTACAAGCAATGAAGGTATCCTCCCCGCTTTCAAGGGGCACCACAAACTCGTGAGAGCTTTTCCCCCCCATGGCCCCCACGTCAGCATTAATAGCCCGCGCTGGCGTGCCCACGCGGGCAAAAATAGTGTGGTATGCTTGCAACATAGCGGGGTAGTAATCATCCAAAGCCGCTTCACTGGTGTCTAACGTATAGGCATCCTTCATCACAAACTCGCGCAGCCGCAGCAGTCCACCTCTGGCCCGCGGCTCGTCGCGGAATTTTTTGCTAATGTGGTACACCATGCGCGGCAAATCGCGGTAACTTTCAATTTCGCGTAAAGCCAGGTCTACGACGACCTCTTCGTGGGTGGCAGAAAGCGCATATTCCCGATTACCGCCAGCGGCGACCTTCATCAACACGTCTACCGTGTGCCAGCGCCCGGTGGCCTGCCACAACGCGGCGGGGTGCAGGTTAGGCATCCACATCTCTTGCCCGCCAATGGCGTCCATTTCTTCCGCCAAAATGCGCCAAATTTTACGGATGACGCGGTAACCCAACGGCATGAAGGTATAAATGCCCGCCCCCACCGGTCGCACGTAGTTGGCGCGGATCAGCAGCTGGTGGCTAACCGTTTCGGCGTCTGCCGGGGCTTCACGCAAAGTTTTGCCAAACGCTTTTGAAAGTCGCATCACAATCCCCTTTGGTACAAAAAAGGGCAGGTAATGGCCTGCCCCTTGCACACATTCACAGATCTTCCCTGTTTAGGTTAATAAGCACGGCCGAATATGGCGATTTTGCTGGCAGGTCGCCCGGTAAAGAAGCAGGTGCCGCGGCCTTCTGGCTGCTCCAGGGGGAAGCAGCGAATGGTGGCTTTGGTCTCTTCTTTTACCTGTAGCTCTTCGGCGTTGTCGCCAGCCCACCAGACGCGGGCAAACCCGGTTTTTACGGCCGTTTTGAAATCCTCGTAGTTCGTCATCTCGTGGGTATTTTCGTCGCGGAACTGGGTGGCGCGAGCCAGCAAGTTGGCCTGAATCTCGGCAAGCAGGGCTTGCACCGTGGCGGTCAGGCCATCCTGCGCGACAAACTGCTTGCCTTCGCGGCCCGGCACGTCCCGGCGGGCCAAAGCCACGCTATGCTTTTCAATGTCGCGGGGGCCTATTTCAATGCGCGCCGGTACGCCACGCAGCTCCCAATCATTGAACTTGTAGCCGGGGGTCAGGTTGTCGCGGTCGTCCATTTTCACGCGTACACCGGCGTCTACCAGCTCTTGCTGCATGCGGTGGGCGGTGGCGAGCACGGCCGTTTTCTCAGCATCTTTGCGGTAAATGGGCACAATCACCACCTGGTACGGGGCCAGCCGCGGGGGCAGCACCAGCCCACTGTCGTCGCCGTGAGTCATGATGATGGCGCCCACAAAGCGCGTGCTTAAGCCCCAGGAGGTCGTCCAAGCATATTGCAGCTCATTGTTAGGGTCCAGGTATTGAATGTCGAAGGCCTTCGCAAAATTTTGCCCCAAATTATGGGAGGTGCCCGACTGTAGCGCCTTGCCGTCACCCATCATCGCTTCAATGGTCAGGGTTTGGTTAGCCCCGGCAAAGCGCTCTATTTCCGACTTTTCACCCCGAATAACAGGAACGGCCGCCTCGTTAATGGCAAAATCCGCATACACGTCCAGCATCATGCGCGTGCGTTCGTCTGCTTCCGCTTTGGTGGCGTGCGCGGAGTGTCCTTCTTGCCAATAAAATTCCAGCGTACGCAAGAACAGCTTCGTGCGCAGTTCCCAGCGCACCACGCTATTCCATAGGTTGATGAGAATGGGTAGATCACGATAGCTCTGCACCCAGTTGGCATAAGCATGCCCAATAATCGTCTCAGAAGTGGGGCGCACCACAATAGGTTCCCCCAGCTCTTGCCCGCCACCATGCGTGACGACTGCCAGCTCAGGCGCAAACCCTTCCACGTGTTTGGCTTCTTTTTGCAGAAAGCTCATGGGAATGAACATGGGGAAACCGGCATTTTCGACACCGGTAGCTTTGAACCGTCGATCCAGCGCCTGCTGGATATTTTCCCACAAAGCCCAACCGTAAGGCTTCACGATCATGGTGCCGCGTACCGGCCCGTAGTCAGCCATGTCAGCTCGCAGCACTACGGTATTGTACCATTCATTAAAATCTTCGCTGCGCGAGACCAGTTTGTCTTTGTCCGCCATTCGATTCCTTTTGAACTATCTTTTTGTCAGCTGCAAAACGAAGGAGAGTATAACAGCCATCATTTTGCCCGTCAAAAGGGTCTCCAGAGGTGAATTTTGGGCTAAAGTAGTATAAAAAGCTTGCCTCTCAGGGGAGTTTGCTCTAAGATGTGGAGACTCTAAAGGAAAAATCGACTCGTCGGTTTTGCGAGAGGAAATTACCAAAATAAAGGAAGGTAAATAATGGCATACAGTTTTACAAATTCCAAAGGACGTACCTATTTTCTGCACCAGCGTGACACCCAATTGAAGAACGGCCGTTCCCAAACCATCTACTTCTTCGCTAAAGAAGTAAAAGATGGCGCCATCGACAATGTACCGTCCGGCTATACCGTTTCCGAAAGCCGTAACGGCCTCCCCGTACTCAAAAAAGCATAACGTATACCTGGCAACACCGCCAAAGAAAAAAGCCTCACGCCACTGGCCTGAGGCTTTTTTGCTGCCTATTCCCATCTTTTCCCCACCCATTCCATGCCCAACCTCGCCAAACTTATCGCCATAAGGTTGCACCTTTTAAACAGAGCATAATACAATCATGCACCATGCAAATGCCCCCTATCCAAAGGAGCAGAACCGATGATTTCTGATCAAATGCGCCGTCTATTCTCCTACAATACCTGGGCCTGGCAGCACGTCTTCAAAAGTATTGGGCAACTAGACAACGAAACCTACCACGCAACTCGCCCTGTCTTCCACCACTCCATTCACAGCCTTCTTGTCCATAGCATGGCTGCCGAACAAATCTGGTTTGCTCGCTGCCAGGGTGAAAGCCCAACCAGCCTTCTCAATCCGACTCAATACGCCAACTTTCCCGCTGTTGCCCAGGCATGGAGCCCCATTCGTCACGCCTGGGCCAACTACCTACAATGGCTCAGCGACGAAGACTGCAAACAATTCATTGAATACCGTAACACCAGCGGAACTCCCCACACGCTGCGCCTGGCCGATCTGTTACAACACGTCATCAACCACGCCACCGAACACCGCAGCCAGCTAACCCCTGTCTTGTACGACCTGGGCGTCCCCACAGAACCCCTAGATTACATGCGTTACCGGCTTGGCTTGTAGAAAGGGCGGGCAATTGGGGCCAATCTCGCCGTGACAGGTAGTTTTTTGGTGGCGGTGGGTACAATTGACAGGTGATGGCTGAAAAATTACGTACCTGGATAAGTTGGTTGGGGGTGGGAGTGCCTTTATTTGTGGCTGGTTTAGCAGCGAACCGGCTGGTGTATGAGGCGGCTTTTCCCCATTGGCTGTGGCTGGCACGGCCGTTTCCCACCCTGACCTTCGCCCTCATCATCACCGCGCTGGCCGCCCTCGTCATTCGTCGCCCGGCGCCCGTTTTGCCGCTGCTGCTCAACCTGCTCTGGCTTTTTGACCCCACCGTTGACCTGACCCGCAGCCGCCTTGTTTTTGCAGCCACCCTTTGGCTGACCGTTGTGCTGATGGCTAGAAGGCAGTGGCCAACAGGTAATGGTCAATCGTCAAGGGTCAATAGCCAATGGTCCATGGGGAGCCGTTTCATCATCCATCCTTTATCCTTCATCCTGCTTGCCCTGGCCCCCATCTACCTGCTAACCCTGGGGCGTACGGTGGGGCGTGCCGACACCTTTGAGTTTCAGGTGGTGGCGCCGCAGTTGGGCATTGCTCACCCCACCGGCTACCCTCTCTACTTGCTGCTGGGCAAACTGTGGACGGAGATCATTCCCTTTGGCGCGGTGGCGTGGCGGCTGAATGTGGGCACGGCCGTTTACGCCCTCCTTGCTCTCATTTTCCTCTATCTCATTGCGGCGCGGCTGTGGCAACGGCCGTTGCCCGCCCTGCTCGCCGCCCTGGCCCTAGGCGTCACGCCCACCTTCTGGAGCCAGGCCGTTGAAGCAGAGGTGTACACCCTGCACGCCCTCATCATTAGTGCCACGTTGTGGATGATGGTGAAAATTGGAGATTGGCGAGGGCAGGTTGGGGAGCGCAAATTGTTAGAATTGGCCTTCTTATTGGGGTTGGGGCTGACCAACCATTTAACAACACTCTTTTTATTTCCATCTGCCGCTATCATTCTCCTGGCGGCCCTTTATCACAGCCGCGCCCAATCTCTCACCACCCATCTCCAATCTCTCCTCAAACTTTTGCTGGCCTTGCTCGTCCCCCTGACCTTGTACGCCTACCTGCCCTTGCGCTGGCAGGCCGTCAATGGGGAGCCGATGGGCTGGGCGCGTTTTGCAGATTGGGTGATGGGCGGCCGTTTCCAGGGCGCTTTGCAGTGGCGCGCCTGGCTAGACGACCCCACCCGCTACGAAATTGTAGGGCGTCTCTTTTTAGAGAATTGGGGCTGGCTCAACCTGGCGGTGGCGGGCGTGGGCTTCATCTATCTGGCAGTTCGCCAGCGCCGCGCCGCCCTGCTGCTCTTTGTCACCTGGCTGGGCTTTACCTTTTACGCCCTCAACTACTACGTGCCCGACCTCAACGTCTTTTTACTGGGCGCCCAGGTGGTGGTGGCCGTGTGGTGGGCGGCGGGCGCGGCAGCTTTAGTAGAGATTGGAGAGTGGAGATTGGAGAGTGGTACCACCCGCCTCAACTTCCAATCTCTAATCTTCACCCTCCTATTCCTGCCCATTTTGCTGCTGGCGGTTTCTACCTGGCCCCAGGTGGACCGTTCGTGGGAGGATGGCCTGGTGGCGTGGGGTACGGCCGTACTGCATCTGCCCCTGGCCCCAAACAGCGCCATCCTGGCCGACAGCGAGAAAATTGCCCCACTGTACTACCTGCAACAAGCCGAGGAGGTGCGCCCCGACCTGGACATCATGGTGCTGCCCGACGAGGCCGCCTACCGCGCCGAGCTGGAGGCACGGTTAGCTGTGGGGCAGGCTGTGTACCTGGCCCGCTACCTGCCAGGGCTGGAGGGTATCTACCATTTGCGTGCTATGGGGCCATTGACGGAGGTGAGTACACGGCCGTTAACCACCCTGCCCGCCGCCGCCACGCCCACCACCCTCAGCTTTGGCCCTATGCAGCTGGCGGGGTATGAGATTGTGCCGGAAAGTGAATATGCGCCGCGCACCACGGCCGTTACCCTTTACTGGCAAGCCGCCACGCCACCGGAGCAGTTTTGGTACGTGTACGCGCGCTGGCAGGGGCAGCCGCCCCTCAACGCCGCCGGGCAGCATCCCGCCCACAACAATTACCCCACCCTGGCCTGGCGCGCCGGGGAGATTGTGCCTGATTTTCACCTGTTGCCCCATCCTGTTAGCGCGCTGCCGCAGTCGTTGGCGCTGCAGGTGGCGGTGGCCCCGCCCTTCACCCCCGCCGCGGCACTAGATTGGCAGACGGTGACCACGCTGACGCTACCGGCAACGGGCGCGTTGGAGCTGGCACGGCCGTATCGCATTCAGCTTGGTTCCGCCACCCTCAGCGGGGCGCAGTTCCCAACGCAAATTCGGCCGCAAACACCCCTGCCCGTGCTGCTAACGGGTTCTGGTGAGCGGTTATCAGTCATCGGTAATCAGTTATCAGTAAAAAGCAACCAGCAACCAGCAACCAACAACCAACAACCAATTTCTTACGAAGTTGTGTTTAATGGGGTGGGAAACGGCCGTTTTCCCCTCATTGTGCAAGGCAAGCCGGGGCAGGTGGTGTGTGGCTGGCTGCAAACCGGGCGCGATGCCTGTACCCTGGGCACAGTCGAGGTTAGCGGCGTGCCGCTGCCACAGGGGGCGACCAACTTTGCTGACAAAATCGCTCTGCTAGACATCGCCATAGCCGACACGCAGATGCAAGCAGGTGGGCAACTACCCCTCACCCTGACGTGGCAAGGACTGGCCCCGTTGGCAGAAGATTACACCGTCTTTGTGCAGGTGCTAGACACCAATGACCGCATTGTGGGGCAGGTAGACGCCTGGCCCGTGCAGGGCACGCGCCCCACCAGCCAGTGGAGGCCGGGTGAAACCATCCGCGACCCGTACACAGTGCAGCTTGCGGCTGACCTGCCGTCCGGCGAATATCGGCTGATTGTAGGCTGGTATCTGCTGGCTGACCTGCGCCGCCTGCCAGTGCTGGACGCTTCCGGAACGCCTGTTGATGACAAGGTAGTCGTAGCGGGGTTGATTAGATAGCAGGAAAGTCAAAGGGGGGTTGCATCTCTCAATTTTGCTTGTATAGTTTTATTTACTTCCGGGCAAACTTTGCAGCCATTACCTATCTATAAAACCTGCAAAAAGGGGAATCAGGAGTATGGGCATTATTGAGGTATCTCGTTTGCGCCGCGTCTACACCTCCACTGTCGGAACATTCCGCCGTAAAACCAAAGAAATCGTGGCCGTAGAAGATATTTCCTTCACCGTGCAAAAGGGCGAGCTTTTTGGCCTGCTAGGTCCCAACGGGGCCGGCAAAACTACCATGGTCAAAATGCTGACCACTCTGCTGTTACCCACATCCGGCACGGCGCGCATTTTAGGCCAGGACATTGTGCAAGAGGCGCAAAGCCTGCGCCAGCGCATTGGGTTTGTTTTTGGCGGCGAGCGTGGTCTTTACTGGCGGCTTTCTGGCCTGGATAACATGCGCTATTTTGCCAGCCTGTACCACATGGAACCAAACGTAGCGCAAAAGCGCATTCCGTACCTGCTAGACCTGGTAGGGTTAGCAGATCGGGCGCAAGAACGGGTGGAGGGGTATTCCCGCGGCATGAAGCAGCGCCTGCACATTGCCCGCGCCTTGCTGCATGATCCCGAAGTCTTATTTTTGGATGAGCCAACGATTGGCCTGGATCCGGTGGGCGCGCGGGAGCTGCGCGGTATGATTCGCAATTTACAAGGGGAAGGAAAAACTATTCTTCTGACCACCCATTACATGTATGAGGCTGATTTTTTGTGCCAGCGTATTGTCGTGATCAACAAGGGGCAGATTATTGCCGCCGGATCACCGGATCAGCTCAAACATCACGTTCAGGATTTATCTGTGATCGAGATTGAGGTGTTCGGCATTCCCGCCGATACGCTGGATATCCTGCGCGCACAGCCTTATGTGGACACAGTTTCTACGGAAAACCGCAACCAGAAGCAGGTGTTGTTGATTCAATCGGCGCAGGGGGCGGAAGTGGTTTCGCCAATTCTTGCCTTGCTGAAAGGCGTGAACGTGGGCAAGGTTATTGTGCGTGAGCCTACGCTAGAGGACGCCTATGTGCGCCTGGTTGGGGGTGACGCATGAGCCTCAAGCAGATCCGTGCCCACCTGCGGGTTGTGGCCCTGGCCTTTGAGATGGCTCTGCGCCACAACCTGACGGATGCTTTCGTCATTTTTGGCCTCGTCATCCAGCCCATGATTCTGGCGCTGCTGGCTTTTTGGATGCTGCGCGATCAAGGCCGCGGTGACGTGGTTTATATTGTTGTGGGAACGGGGATGACTGGTTTGTGGACGGCCGTGCTCTTCATCAGTGGTCAAAATATTACCGAAGAGCGCTATGCCGGAACCCTAGAAATATTGGTCAGCGTTCCGGCACCCATCCAGACGGTTGTTCTCGGTAAAAATCTGGCCAACGTGGTGCAATCTTTGTCGTCTATAGTGGTGTGCTATGCGCTGGCAGGGGTGGTTTTTGGCAATCTGCCCCAAATTGCGCAGCCGGTCTGGTTTGTGCTGGCCCTGATCCCGGCCGTGTTTGCGTACGCCAGCACCGGGTTGGTTTTGGCGGCGCTTTTTATTCTGAATGCCGACATTAACCGTTTTCATAACGGGCTGGAATTTCCTGTTTACATTCTGGCGGGGTTTTTGTTCCCCGTGGCGCTGCTGCCAGGGTGGACAACCCCCCTCAGCTACATTTTAGCCCCCTATTGGGTAGCGCGTGGCCTGCACGGCGCCACCAGCGGCGCCCCTCTGAGCGACATCTTATTCTCCTGCGGCATGATGGTGCTCTTCACAATCCTCTACTTATTGCTCTCCCAATATCTTTTCCGGCGCATGTTGTATAGAGCAAGGGTAGAGGCGTCCTTGGGGAGGATGTAAATGGCCCGGCAAGCGCTAAAAAATATCCGCCTGTTCTTTTTGGGGGCCTATCTCTCCTTCATTGCCCTCTTCGTCTGGCTGCGCCCCGCAACCTATCTGGCCTCCAAGATTATTGCCCCCCTTTTTCATATGATTTTTTTCGTGCTGTTGGGCCGGTTTGCGTCCAGCCAGGAAGATGCCACCTTTTACGTCATTGGCAATGCGATGCAGACGGTAGCCCTGAGCGGTCTTTACGGCGTCGCCATGAGTATTTGGGGTGACCGCTGGAATGGGACACTGGTTTATCTGTTTGGCACGCCCGCCAATCGCTTCTTTTTGTTTTTAGGCCGCGGCTTTATGCACATCATAGATGGCATGGTTGGTATCGTGATTGGGTTCTTGTGGGGCATTTTGCTCTTTAATTTAGACTTGACCCAGGCAAATTTCCCGGCCATGGCGGTTACCATTCTCATCACCACCTTCAGCATCTCTGGCCTTGGGCTAATTATCGGCTCTCTGGGCTTAATTACGCGCAACATTGAATTTGCGGCCAATGTTTTGTTCTTTTCCCTGTTTATTTTTTCAGGCGCAAATGTGCGTCTGGAGACATTGCCGCAGTGGGTACAGGCCATTTCCGCCAGCCTGCCGCTCTCGCGGGGCATTGCGGCCGTGCGGTTGGCGGTGGATGGCGCGCCGCTAGCTGATCTTTGGCCTTTGCTTGGTGGGGAAGCGCTGATAGGTGTGGCTTATGCTGTGGCCGGATTTTTGCTCTTTCGTTGGTTTGAAGTGCGGGCAAAACGGTGGGGCACGCTGGAGGCGTTTTAGGTTGATGACGCTTAGGCCAGCTCGTCCTGGACGCTTTTACCCCACCACCCACGCCCCATAGCCCACCACCCGGTCCTTTGGCCCGGCGGTGTCCCCAGAGTTGCGCAGATCTAGCAGGTGGGCGTGCAGGCCATGCTGCCGCGCTGCCAGCAGCAGCCCGCCAATGGGCACGCGCCCGCAGGCGGAATTTTCGCCCAAGGCTGCCGGGTTGCGCTGCTGAATGGCTACGGCCGTTTCCCTATCCTGCTTCTGTGCCGCCTCATAACCCAAATAGTGGCTCAGGTCTGAGCTAATGACAATGAGGGTTTCTGCACCGCCCCATAGCTGTGCCAACACTTCAGCTACCTCAGCCGGGTCTGCGTCTCCCACAACCAGCGGCACCAGCTGGAAATCTTGACCCAGGGTCAGCTGCAGAAAGGGCAGGTGAACTTCCAGCCCATGTTCGCGGCTATGAGCGGCGTCCAGCACCCGCACCTGAGGCAGGGGCAAAATTTGGGCCAGGGCCTGCTGGTCTACGGCTAACTCACCCAGGGGGGTGGCAAACTGGGTGACGCTGGGGGCGGCTAACCCGCGCAGGTATAGGGTATGGGCTGGACCCAGCAGCAGCACCCGCGTCACCTGTCCGCGCAGGGGAGCCAATTGTGCATATGCCGACCCGGCAATGGGGCCAGAGTAGATGTACCCGGCGTGGGGGGCAATGATGGCCTTGGGGATGCAGGGAGGCGTTGGGGGGGCAACGGCCGTTTCCAAAAAACCATGCACCATCTCCTGCAAACGGCGGGCGTTAGCGGGGTAAAAGGTACCGGCAACCGCCGGCTGGCGTATCTGAGACATAGTTGCTTCCTGTTTGGTTTGGCTGAGTTTGTGAACCAACCAACCAACTATCCATCCAACCAACTTGCTTATAGTATAATGCAAATAAAGGCGCAATTTACGCCGTACAGCGGTTTCTGTACGGCAAAAGGGAGTGGTAAGATGGACGCCCATACGGTTGCTACCCATTACTGGCACAGGTTGGCCGACGGCCGTATCCAGTGTGATTTGTGCCCGCGAGAATGCAAGTTGCACAACGGGCAGCGGGGCATGTGCTTTGTGCGCATGGTCCAGGACGACCAGATTGTGCTGACTACTTACGGCCGTTCTAGCGGCTTTTGCGTCGATCCCATTGAAAAGAAACCCCTCAATCACTTTCTACCCGGCACACCCATTTTTTCCTTTGGCACCGCCGGGTGCAACCTGGCCTGCAAATTTTGCCAAAATTGGGACATCAGCAAATCCCGCGAGATTGACACCCTGGCTGATGCCGCCACGCCAGAGGCCATTGCCCGCACGGCCGTCCGCCTGGGCTGCCGCAGCGTCGCTTACACCTACAACGACCCCACCATCTTCATAGAGTACGCCATTGACGTAGCCCAGGCGTGTCACGAGTTGGGTGTATACTCGGTGGCCGTGACGGCCGGCTACATCAATGCAGAGCCACGCCGCGACTTTTACGCCCACATGGACGCCGCCAACGTGGATTTAAAAGGATTTAGCAAAGGGTTTTACCAAAAACTGTGCGCCGGCGGGCTGCAACCTGTGCTAGATACGCTGCTTTACCTGAAGCATGAAACCAAGGTTTGGGTAGAAATTACCACTCTCATCATTCCCGGTTGGAACGACAGCGGCCAGGAGCTGCACGAAATGACGCAGTGGGTGGTGGAAAATTTGGGACCAAACGTACCCATGCACTTTACCGCCTTCCATCCTGACTACAAAATGCGCAATGTGCCACCCACCCCGTCATCTACGCTGGTTAAAGCGCGGCGCATTGCCCTGGAGAATGGGGTGCGCTATGCCTACACGGGCAACGTGCATGATAAGGGTGGGCAATCTACTTACTGCCACGCCTGCGGCCATTTACTGATTGGCCGCAACTGGTACGAATTGAGCGAATGGGGGCTTGATGCAGACGGCCGTTGCCAGCAGTGCCACGCTCCCTGTGCCGGTTTTTTTGAAGCTCGTCCAGGAACCTGGGGATCGCGGCGCCGCCCCGTCAGAATGCACACCTGACCAGACACACCGTCCACCTCTTGCAATCTACCCGGTTTTGTTGTATTATTTCAACAATTAGTTTTGTTGTAATATCCCGCATTTCCTGGCAGTGCCCATACAGGCATTGTATGGGTTCTAACTGTTTATGAATCAACAAACAACCAGCGAAATTCGTATCAAAGGCATTCGAGATGGACTTTTGGTAACCCTGGGTGATGGTCTGTACACAGAGGTATTGGCCCAGTTAGACGCTGAGTTGGCAGCAAAGCAAGAATTTTTACAAGGCAGTCGCATTGCGCTAGATGTGGGGGAACGGCCGTTGCAGCGCGAACAGCTTGCCGAAATACAACAGGTTTTTGCCCAAAACCGCCTACTGCTCTGGACGGTGCTGTCTAACAAAGAAACAACCAAAACAGCCGCCCGCGAACTGGAGCTAGCGATCCGTCTGCCTGGTAGCCAAACTGATTTAGAAGGCAACACCCTGGCCGTGGCTGCCCGCAACGACAATCACTACCTGGCAGAAACCACCATCTCTGGTGCATTGGTCCTTAAAGAAACCCTGCGGTCCGGACGCTCCGTGCATCATGATGGAGCCATCATCGTTTTAGGAGACGTAAATCCCGGGGCCGAGGTTATTGCTGCCGGGGACGTTTTAGTGTGGGGTCGGCTGCGGGGACTGGTTCACGCTGGGGCCTTGGGTGACGAAACGGCCGTCATCTGTGCCCTCGATCTCAGTCCCACCCAACTCCGTATAGCCGATCAGATCGCTATTCCTCCCGAATCCCGGCGCCGCAAACCAGAACCAGAACAAGCAGCCATTCGCAACGGGCAAATCGTCGCCGAATCTTGGCAAACAAAATAAGAATCAGGTACACAGACCTCATCACACAAAACAGTTACCTGGCATCCGGTATGGAGAATCTCATGAGCGCAAAAGTGATAACAGTTACCTCTGGTAAAGGGGGTGTGGGCAAAACCACCATCACCGCTAACCTTGCCTCGGCCCTGGCCATGCTAGACAAGCGTGTGGTAGCCATTGACGCCGACATTGGCCTGCGTAATCTAGATGTCGTCATGGGGCTAGAAAACCGCATTGTTTACGATCTCGTTGACGTGATTGAAGGGCGCTGCCGCCTGCGCCAGGCCATGATCAAAGACAAACGGCAGCCAGAACTTTACCTCATCCCCGCTGCCCAAACTCGTGACAAAATGGCCGTCAGTCCCTCGGATATGATTTTGGTCTGTGACCAACTGCGCCAGGAAATGGATTACATCATCATAGATTCCCCAGCTGGCATCGAACGAGGCTTCCGCAACGCCATCGCCCCCGCTGATCAAGTACTCGTTGTCACCAATCCAGAAGTTTCCTCCGTGCGCGACGCCGACCGCATCATCGGACTAATTGAAGCAGAGGAAAAGGGGCCAGGTTACCTCATTGTCAATCGCCTCAAGCCCACTATGGTTGCCCGTGGCGACATGCTTTCTGTAGAAGATGTACTGGATATCCTCGCCATTCAGCTTATCGGCGTCATTCCTGAAGATGAATCCATTCTGGTTTCCACCAACCAGGGTCTACCCATCGCTATGACCAGCATCAATGGATCGAGCGCCGGTCAGGCATTTCGCAACGTAGCACAACGTCTCACAGGGCAAGACGTGCCATTTTTGGACCTGACTGCAAGGCCTGGTTTGCGAGGCTGGTTGAAAGGGTTGATGGGCAGCCGTTAAGGGAGGCAAGAGTATGAGTTGGCTAGGACAGCTTTTTGGAAAAAAGGAAAAGAGTAGCTCGGTCGCCAAGAAACGGCTGCAAATGGTGTTGGTTCATGATCGCAATGATATTTCACCAGGGCTATTGGAAATCATCAAAGATGACATCATTCAGGTCATAGTCAAGCACCTGGCTATTGATCCCGCAGCCGTAGAAGTGAACTTAAATCAAGAAGGCGCGGAAAGCTTTTTGGTAGCTGAAATTCCATTGCCCGGCAGTAACGGTCGGTAATCATCTCGGCAAGTATCTTAAGCGCAGCAACCGATTAGCCTCCTTATTCATCTTTGGGGTGGGAAGTTTGTTTTGTGTCCCCTTAGGGTTTTGTAAAAACCATCGCCAAATTACTCTATTTTATTAAAATGATACTGATATGACTGATAGAACATCTGTCTGGCGGTATTTTGATATTTGGCTAGCTGCAGCCGTGCTGTTGTTAACTGCATACGGCATTCTCATGATTCGTAGTGCGGTGACTGGCGCCCCAGCCCTGGAAGAACACCCTATGCGCCAATTCTACTGGGCTATTGGGGGCGTCGTGGTCATGCTCGTCTTTGCCAGTATCGACTATCGCTACCTTGCCTCCGCTCACTGGTACATTTATGGCGTACTCGTACTATCTCTTGTCTTTGTGGTGGTCGCCGGGCAAATTAACAACGATGCTCGCCGCTGGATTAACCTGGGATTTATTGAAATTCAACCCTCAGAATTTGGCCGGATTTTTTTAGCAATTACTTTTGCCCAATTTTTGGCCCAGCGTCGCAGCCGTATCAACCGATTTTCCAATACGGTGACAACACTGGCTTACATTGGCCTGCCTGTAGGCCTTATCTTTCTGCAGCCGGATCTGGGAATGTCTATTCTCTTTTTGGTCATCTGGTTTGTCATGATATGGCTAGCGGGGTTGCCGCTTTCTCATTTTGTCACTCTGGCCATTGTTGGCTTTATTGGGATCAGCTTGATCTACCCCAATTTGGCTACGTATCAAAAAGAGCGCATTACCACATTCCTCAACCCAGAGGCTGCTGATGAAGAGGATGTGTTCAACGTAGATCAGGCCGTTATCAGCGTAGGCACGGGAGGGCTGTTTGGCAAGGGGTATTTGCAAGGCACGCAAAGCCAGCTGGGCTTTCTGCGCGTACAGCATACCGACTTCATCTTTTCTGTGCTTACCGAAGAAATGGGCCTGGTTTTTGGTTCACTGATAGTGCTAACTTTAATGGGCTTTATTCTTTGGCGCATTCTGCGGGTCGCCAATCTCACGCCAGATCCCGTGGGGAAGCTGTTGTGCATTGGCATTGCGGCAATTCTGTTCTTTCAGACAATGGTGAGTGTGGGCATGAATGTGCGTTTGTTGCCGGTTACTGGCCTGACGCTACCCTTTGTTAGTTATGGGGGTAGCTCGCTGATCACGCTGTTCATTGCTATTGGTGTGGTACAATCGGTCCTCATGCGGCACCGCAAACAAGACTTTGGGTAAAGTAAGCGATTAGCCGTTAGCTCTTAGCCAAGTGCGAACAGCTAACGGCTAGCCAACAAAGGCTAAATGATGAGTGTAAGAGTACGTTTTGCCCCTAGTCCCACGGGGTATTTACATATTGGTGGGGCACGTACGGCTTTGTTTAACTGGCTGTTTGCCCGCAAGCATGGCGGGCAATTTGTTTTACGCATTGAGGATACGGACCAGAAGCGCACAGTCCCTGGGGCGCTTGAGGCGATTATGGATGGCTTGCGCTGGCTGGGGCTGGATTGGGACGAGGGACCTGACGTGGGCGGCCCTTATGGCCCTTATGTGCAAACGGAGCGGGCTGGTTTGTACCAGAAATGGGCGTACTCGTTGGTTGCGCAAGGGCAGGCGTATAAATGTTTTTGTACGCCGGAGGAGTTGGCAGCGATGCGGGAGGAGCAGAAAGAGAAGCGGCTGCCGTTGGGGTACAACGGCCGTTGCCGCCACCTCATCCCGGCCCAAATTGCAGAAAAGGAAGCGGCTGGCCTAGAATACGTCATTCGCTTCAAAATGCCCCAAGATGGCGAAACCACCATTCACGACGCTATTCGTGGCCCCATTACCTACCAAAACAGCCAGATTATCGACGCCGTCTTGCTCAAATCTGACGGGCTGCCCACATACCACCTGGCCAACGTGGTAGACGACCACTTCATGGACATTACCCACATCATGCGCGCCGATGAGTGGATTAACACCGCCCCCCTGCACATCAATCTATACCACGCTTTTGGCTGGGAAATACCCCAATACGCCCACCTATCCCTGGTGATGAACCCCAGCGGAAAAGGCAAGCTTAGCAAGCGTACCCAATCCTTTGATGATGATGGGCAGCAGGTATTGATAAAGGTGGAGGAGTTCCAGGAAGCAGGCTTCCTGCCGCAGGCGGTGGTGAACTTTTTGGCCAATGTGGGCTATGCCACAGGCGATGATCGTGAAATTTTTACCATTCAGGAAGCCATTGCCAACTTTAAGCTGGAGAATATTAACCCTGCTCCGTCACGGCTACCTTACAGCAAGCTAGAGTGGCTGAATGGGCAGTATATTCAGGAAATGGAACCGGTGGCATTGGCGCAAGCGGTCAAGCCTTTCCTGGACGCCCAAGGGTTTGAGGTAAACGCGGAGGCACTGTTGGTGGTGATGCCGGCGATGCGCAAACGGCTGAAGCGGCTGCCGGAGGCCATTGAGTTTTTGCGCTTTTTATTTGCTGACGTGCCGCTGCAAGCCACGGCCGTTGACCTGACCCACAAGCAGATGCCTTACGCAGCCGCCAAATTGGCTTACCAGCAAGCACGAGACTTTGTCGCCACGGTGGAGCCCTTCAATCTGGAAACACTTAGTGCCGGGCTGCTGAAAATAGGGGAAAGCGCCACAGAAAATGGCAAAGCTGGCCCCTTCTTAGGGCAACTGCGCTATGCCCTCACCGGACAGCAGGTGTCCCCGCCGCTGTTTGAGTCTATGGTGGCTTTAGGCCGCACGCGCACGTTGGCGCGGCTGGATGAAGTGCTGGCCCTATTTGCATAAGCCAGCGAATATCCACAAAAAAAGCCCCGCGCAATGGGGGGCTTTTTTCTTTCCCAAAAGACGCTGCTGTTATCCACTCCGCCGCTGTATTTTTACATAGGTTAATAGCAGCAGGACGGCAAAAAGGCTGGCGACGAAGCCAGGCAAAGAATTCGGGGTGGCACCGGCGCTTTGCAGATTAATAACCGTGGGGCCGGTATTTGTGCTGATGTTATCCATTGGGAAATAACTGCGGGTCTCCCTGCTTTGCATAAACAAATCCGGAAATGATTGATATGGTGGTCTACCATTACCCCCATCATTAAAGCGGATGAGTAGGGAAACGGCCGTATTATTGTCAGGTGAAGTTGAAAAAAGCACACGAAACGTATGCTGACCAGCCGGAATGACAGTTCCATCCCCATTCAGTAACTGATTGGGCACGCCATCGACGGTGCCAATCATGTAAATGGTAAAACCATGTTGCCACGGCGCACCATAGGCATCATAAACCGCGCCACTTACTCCAGACCAGGCAAAGGTTGGGGTCGCTAACAATAGTAGAGTAAAAAGCGAAAACAATATAGCTAGTTTTTTCATTAGAATTATTCCTCAACATAAACTCCTTTGTTGGATCATGATAAACTGTGTCGAGTTTTTGGTAAATAGCACCAAAGTAGCAGGATAAAAATCAGAGCCAGTTATCTTACAAGGTGGTGTCAGCCATTTACCTATTAAATTCCTGACCGGTTTGTTACCGGCACCTTACTCAACAGGCTAAATTTTATATGGAGGATGTATGTTACAAATTGGTGAAATAGCTCCAGACTTCGCACTGGTATCAGATGAAGGGAAAACGGTAAATCTTGCCGATTTTCGTGGGCAGCAAGTTATTCTGTTCTTTTACCCCAAGGCCGGCACATCTGGCTGCACCACCCAGGCGTGCGGCTTCCGCGACAGCTTCCCCGTTATTGAGGCTGCTAACGCCACCGTGCTAGGTATTAGCCCCGACGAGCCAGACAAGCTGGCAAAATGGAAGGCCAAAGAGAATCTGCCCTACACCCTGCTCTCTGACCCCGACCACGCCGTGGCTGAAGCTTATGGCGTATGGGGCGAAAAGAAGATGTACGGCAACACCTTCATGGGCATCATTCGCAGCCACTTTGTGGTTGATGCTGAAGGGAAGCTGGCGGACATGCAGGTGAAAATTAGCCCCAAAGATAGCGTGGCGAAAGCGGTCAACTTTTTGGAACAGTAGCCGGCGTTAACGGGTAATGGTGAAGAGGGGGACGCGGTTGTCTGGATAAGGGGCAACGGCCGTTGCCCTCCTAGCTACCAACTGCGGAAACTGCTCCCCCAAATTTTCATACCAACCCACCAGCACCCGGTACTCCCCAGCTGCCAGGGTGGACAAGTCCAGTGTCACCGCATCGGGTACAACTTCCGTAGGCAGCCATTGGCTAGTGGGATAACTGTTAGCCTGAGGCATGGCATCGTTCTGGGCCACAAGCTGCCCCTGAGCATTCAGCACGTGCACAAAGCGGGTGTAGTTCCGCGCCATCGTTGCCAACCCCTGCCAATAGAGGGTCAGGGTCACGGCCGTTTCCATTTCCACCAACTCATACCCTTGAAGAGCGAACACCGGCATCTCCTCAGCCAAGAAAACGGCCGTTGCCCCCGTCACCCCCTCCGGCAAAGCAAACAACCGCTCATTTTCCACAAACCGCCACACCTGCCCCGTCTGCTCCAGCCTGCCCAGCCGCCGATACAATACCGACTCCCCGCCAATCTCATACAACTGCGCCATCAGCGCTACCCGTTCCGGCATATTCTGCGGCAGCGCCATAGCCAGCCAATCATCCACCCACACCCCCGGCAGCCACAAGCTGCTGGGCAAAAAGCCATATCCCGGCTGCGTGTCAAAATGGGTGCGCAAATTGCCCGCCTCATCCAGCAGGCGCAAAGAGACGTTGTAGTTTTGGCTTAACGGCCGTGCCGTCCCCCACGCCAACTGCACCGCCAGCCAGCCAGCCCCAGCCTGCACCATAACCGGCTTCACATCCAGCTCCCCGGTTATCTCAGACCGCTCACTATTTGCCGCCAGCACCCGCACCGGACGCAAATACAACGCCCCCCGCCGCAAGCCAGAAGAGGTCAATGCCCCATAAGGCGGCAAATCTCCCACCTGCAGGCGGAGAACATACAAACCGGGCGGCGCATTTTCGGGAATAGTCAGCGCATACGCCCAAAACGATTCCTGGCGCAGCGGCAGCGCGCGCGCTACAGGCATAGCCGCCGCTTCGTCCCAGCGCAGCGCTGCCGGCGTCAGCAGCGCCATTTCCGTAAAATACCCCTCCAGCCCACTGGCAGTCATTTGCACTGTCAGGGTTTCTCCGGGGGCTACCGTTTCCCGGTCATAGCGGTATTCGTGCAGCGTAGCCCCGTTGCTAAAGGGAATCCCCGCAGGCGCGTGATGCAGGTAGCCCATTTGGGCAAAATCCCAGGTCAAATCGGTGTTGGCCAGGGTGGGTTGGGGCCACAGCCAGGCCACCAGTGCCAGCCCGGCTATCCCCGCCAACGCCAACATCCATTGTCGCCACAACGGCCGTTTCCCCCGCCACAGTAGCCCCAAAACCAGCGCCAATGCCCCCAGCGAGACCCCCTCTGCCGCCAGGCGCAGGGGCGTGCGCGCCAGGCGCAGCGTCACCGTGTGGTTACCCGGTGGCAAGTCCAGGGCGATGAGGCCGCTGCCCGGCGACGGCCGTATCGCCACCGCCGCGCCATCCACCTGCGCCCCCCAGCCGGGCCAGTGCAGGGTAGTAAATTGCACCGTGCTGGGGGCAACGGCCGTTACCCGCCACACCTGCTGCGTCGTCGAAAAGCGCACCAATTCACTGCCCGCCAACTCTCCCACCAAGGCCCGCACCTCGTGCCGCTGCCCCCTGTTTAACCATTGGCTGGTGTAAGGGCGGGGCGTCACCGTGGGCGGCAAATATTCTGCGCTCACCGTGGTGCCAATGTTGCCCGTAAACCATTCATATTGGGCCAGCTTTTCCGCCGTCACGTCGGCATCGGTCAGGGGTAAATGGTCAGGGCGCAGCGCCCCCAGCCCGCTGGCAGCCAGCAGCGCCACCACCAGCGGCGCCACCACCCGTCTAGGTGGCAACAGCGCCAGTCCCCCCGCCGCCAGCGCTGCGGCAAAAGCCTGCACCGACAAAAAGCGCCACGGGAACTGGGTAAAGGGCAGCAGGGGCAAATGGTCCCACAACGACCGTGACAGCGGCGTGATCATGAAGGTGGCAACGAGCAGGGTTAGTATGGTGAAGAGCAGGGGGGCAGAAGAGTGGAGGAGCAGAGGAGCAGGAGAACGCTTTCCTCTTGTTTTGGCTATCAAGATAACCAGGCCCAGCACGGCCGTTGCCGCCTGCACCAGCCCCATGCGAAAAGCCCTGCCCCCCGCCACGTCATAGTCAAAGAAAAAGCCGCCCTGTACCAAATCTGCGCCGCGAAAATGGTTGCTGTAATGAAAATACCCCTCCGTTACCGGACCAAGCTGCGCCAGCGACTGCTCGCCCAGGGCGGGCACAAAAAACCAGGCCGCCAGCGCCAGACCCAGCAGCAAAGCCATCGCCAGGGGCAAGAAATTAGCGCTGGCAAACCGAAAAGTGGCCCTTGGCCCTTGACCCTTGACCCTTGACCATTTCAGCAAAATGTAAAGCAGCAGGAAAGGGGAAAAAATGAGCGCAGAGATGTTGTGGCTTAACACCAGGGCGGCATAGGCCAGGGCCAGCCCGGCCACCGCCCGCCCTTTGCCGGGCGCGGCCTGCTCCGCGCCAATTACCCCATCGGCGGCCAAAAGGAGCCAGGGATACCAGGCCATGGCCCAAAACTCGGCCAGGGAGTCGCCGCGCACGTACACGTTGACCATGTGGAAGGGGGCAAAGGTATAGGCAACGGCCGTTACCATCCCCACCCACTTGCTTTTAAACCAGCGCCGCGCCAGGCCAAACATACCCCCCGCCGCCACCACAAACCCGGCTACCTGGGCGGCTTTAATCGCCCCCACGTAGCTAAAACCCATGAAGCGGAAAACGGCCGTGATGTAAATGGAAAGCGGCGCATAAAAGTTAAAAAAGGGATACCCATACCCATAATTGGCATCCCGCATCCAGCGCACCGGAAAATGCCCATCCCGCAGCGCCGTTTCCAACTGCTGCACCCGTTGCAGCAAAAAAGGGCTGTCCCCGCCGCCGCGGGTATTCAGCAGCCCTGGCTCTGCCAGCAAAGGGAAAGCGGCTGCCAGCGCCAACACGCCAACAGCCGCCACAAACCAGTTAAATCGCTTCCCGGCCAACAAGCACCTGAGAGACAGGGTAGCCCTGCGCTAGGCCCGTCGCAGCACGGCAAACAGCAGCACGCCTAGCAGCAGCACCGCCACAACCATGACCGCCAGACCCACCCAGGCAAAGGAGCCGCCCTCGTCAGCTGCCGCCGGTTCCGGGGCGGTGGTGGGCACAACGGCCGTTGGCAGTTCTGTGTTGCTGGCAACCGTGTCCGGGCTAGACGTGTCCGTGCTGGTAATTTCCCCCCGGGGTGGTATCCGGCTGCCAAACTCCAGGCCCACCGTTTTGCCCTCTTCCACATTAATGGCCGCGCTGGCGGCCGTGGTCATTTCCAACGCGCCGGGCACAATTTGCGTGACCTGGTACGTCCCTGTGGGCACGCCCTCAAAGCAAAACGGCGACTCTTCTCCGGTAGAAATGGTCTCGCCAATCCGTACCTCTGCGCTGGCTACGCTAAAGGTCACGCCCGCCATATACCCTTCGTTCTCATCGCGTACGCCGTTGCCGTTTTCATCCGCAAAGGCATTCACGCACACGCGGCCCCCTGTTGGCGTAGGGGAGGGCGTCACCGTAGGCGTGTTGGTGGGCGTGGGCGTAAATTCCGGCGTGGGCGTGGCCGTGGGCGGCACAGGCGTATTGGTTGCTGGTGGGGGCGGAGGAGGGGTGTTCGTGGGTGGCGGGCCTACTTCCACCAACTGGGCGGCATCATAATAGGTGTCCAGGAACTTGTAGCATTGATTGACGCCACGCACAGCCCAATCAGCCGAAGTAAAGACCGTGATGGTGTTCCCCGTTGCGGTAGCTTGTACCGAGAAACGCACCCACTGGTCATGGGCGTTGCCCGCTGTGCCCCACACCACATCCCCATCCGACCAAAGGCCGCTGCCGTTGGGGTCAATGCCGGCGCGAATGTTCATATTCAGGCCGGTATACGAAGGGGCGGGCGCCCCTTCCATAGCGCCACGCCCGCGGGCGTAGAAGGAAAACTCGTAGGTAGCCCCTGGCGTCACGCTCACGTTTTGCCACATACCGGCTGACCAGGTGTCCCAATTGTTACCAATGTATTGGGAACTGCTGCCTTCGTACACAAAATCGGTGGCCTGCCCCCAGCGGGGTAGCTTCCAGTAACCGTTGGTGCAGTCGCCAAAGAGGTCTGGGGTGCTTTCGCGGTGCCAGCGGATCCAATCTTGCGCCCCGCCGTTGTTGCTCGCCGGGTAGGGGGCCTCGAAGCCAGGGTTTTTGAGCAAGTTGGCGCCTTGGGCCTGCACGGCCGTTGCCCCCTCACGCGGCGCAGCAAAAAATAGCGCCAGCATCATTACAACAAACAACACGAAACTCATCTTTCTCATAACATCACCTTGTAACGAGTAATGAACAATTCACAATTTATTGTTCATTATTCATTGTTCACTCTCAACTGTTTCCAAATCAACAAGAATATCACACCCACCAGCAAGATCATAGCGACTAATGCGGCGGCCCAAAAGATTGCGCCGGGGTTCCATGTGGCAGTTGTAGGCTGGGGCGTAGAGTTAGTGTCTGGAGTTGGCATGTTAGAGGCCGGGATTACGGCCGTTGCCCCCGCTGCCGGGCGCACATAACTGCCAAAAGCCAGTTGCGCCACGCTGCCCACCTGCAAACTAATGGCCCAATCACCATCAGTTGTTAGCACCTCTTGCGCATTAACGGAGCGGGTCACGTGGTAGGCGCCCCCGCGCAGCCCCTCAATGCAGTGCGGCTCCGAGACACCATCAGTGATGTAGTTGGCGACTACGGCCGTCGCGTCATACACGGTAAAGGCCACCCCTGGGCGCAGCCCTTCACCGGCATCATGCACCCCATTCCGGTTATCGTCGTGGAAGGCCAGCAGGCAAACGGCCGTGCGCGGTGGCAGTACGGTAGGGCGCGGCGTCGGCGGCGGCAGCGTCGCCGTGGGCACAGGGGGCACGGTGGGCGTGGCGGGCGGCTCCACCACGCCTACAATCAACAAATCTCCGGGCCGGATGAGGGTGTTCTCCGTCAGCCCCTCATTCAGCGCCAGCAGTTCGGCAAAAGTCAGCCCATGCCGCCCGGCAATCCACCACAGCGAATCATTGGGCTGCACCACCGCATAGATGATGCCGTTGGCATCCGGCGTAGACGTGGGCAGCGGCGGCTCTTGGCCCAACGCTGGCGCTGCCAGTAAAAATAACAACAAGATTGAGACGAAAGATGGAAATTTGAAAAGTGAACCCCTCTTCAATCTCCGCTTCTTATTTTCCAATATCCACTCTCCAGCTATCGCCCGCCGCACGGCCGTTGCCATCCACCAACGGCAGGCGAGTTTGCGCGGCGTCATACAGGCCCACCAGCACATAATGAACAGTTGGGTCGAAGCTGGCGGGTAAGGGGATAGTGCGCCGCTCATGCAGTTGTAAACCGGGCCGCCACCAGTCAGACGGCCACAGCCCACTGGCCGGTGGTGCGTCGTCTTGGGCCACCAGCCCGTCAGGGCCAACCAGGTGCACAAAGGCGGTGAGCGGGGGGACAACGGCCGTTTCCGCCAGCCAAATCAAATCTACCTGCACCCCTCCATCATACAAAACAGCCTGCGCAGCTTGCAACTGCAGCAAGCCGCCAAAGATGGCCTGTGGTGGCAGCGGCTGCGCTTCATGCACCCGGTAGGTGGCGTACAGCGGGTAGGCCTCCGGTTCCAGGTCGCCCCGCGCCAGGGGGCCAGCTTCTACCCAAACCAGCGCCCTAGGCGGCAGTGCCTCTTGCACAAAATCAACATTACCATAGGGCCACACAAACAAGTGCGCGGGCAGGGGCAGCGGCGCGGGCAGCCCCGCTTCTGACAAATAGCGGTCTACGTTGGGGTTCATCACCAAAAAGGGCAGCGAGGGCCAGCCAGACCAGTACCGTTCATCCACAAAAAAGGTGGTATTGGGGCCGTCCTGGTTCATGCGCTCGGCCAGGGTGCGGGCAGCCTGCTCAAAGAGGTAGCCGGTGTCGGGGCTGCGGCTGTAATGGGCATAATCGCGCACGGTAACGGCCGTGCTGCCCACCAGCAGCAGCGCCACCACCAGCGCCGCCAGCCAGGGCCGCCGCAGCCAATCCGCTATCTGGGCTAACCCCAGGGCGGGTAAAATGACGACGGCGGGCAATACGCCAGCCGCGCGCAAAAAATGAGGCGTATCCGCAGCTAAAATTGTTGGCCCCAGCATAATACCCACCCAAAGCAGCAGCACCCCTGCCGCCGGACGCCGCCAGTAGCGCAAGCACCACACCACGCCCAAGAGAAAGGGTAGCGCCATCAACAGGTCGAACACGGGACGCCCCGCCGGGTTATGGCGCAAAATGGGGTCGCCGCGCCAGACAAACATGCCCAACGCCGCTCCCGTCTGGCGCAGCAGCGTGCCCCACAGGTCGCCACCGTTAACGGCCGTATTCCACACCGACACTTGCCCGGTACGCCCCAGCAAGATCTCTGGCTGTTGGGCAGCTAATAGCGCGAAGGGAAACAGGGTAACGGCCGTGCCGAGGGCGAAGAATAGGTAATCCATAATCCGTGAGCCGTAATCCGTAATCCGTGAGCCGTAATCCGTAATCCGTGAGCCATGAGCGGTGTGCGGTGAGTGCTTATTGCGCTGATACCTGGCGCCTGACGCCTGATTTCTGACCTTCAAATACAAGGCAATGGCGACCAGCAAAACCGGCGTAAACCGGGCCGCCAAATAGGTGTAAAAGGTTGCTCCATACACCAGCCCCGCGGCCAGCCACAGCCAGCCATTGCGCCGCCGGTACGCCCGCGTGCCCAGCCAAAAGGTCAGCCCGAGCAAGGGAGCCAGCAGAATGACCCGCAGCCCGATGCGGCTGAGGTGTATGGGCCACAAGGTAATGGCCCACAGCACTGCCGCCAGCAGCCCGACTCGCCGCCCAAACCATTCTTTTGCCAGCAGGTAAACCACCAGGGTGGTCAGGCTGCCCGCTAGCGCCGCGCCCAGGCGCACGGCCAACGCGCTGCGGCCCAACAGGGAAATGGCCCCGGCGGTCAGGTAGATGTAGGCTGGTTCACGGCCGTTATTGGCCGCAAAAAAGAGGGTGTGCTCCCCTTCCAGCACGCGCAAGGCGTCCAGGCCGTTGGTTGCCTCGTCGCGGTACAGCCCCGGCGGCCAGTCGCCCAGCTGCCAGAAACGCAGGAAAACGGCCGTAGCCAATACCCACAACAACAAAGCCCACCCCAACCGCGGTGAGCTTACCCTTCGTTCCATGTTCATTCCTTGCGCTTGCCAGCTTGTAAGTTTGCTTGTCAGGCTAATTCCCTGAATGCTGAATCGCTAATAGGCTATTTGTCAAAGCGGGGCAAGTATAGCAAAATACCCAAGAGCCTGCGAACATGGTACGCCTGCCCGCATACTCGCACACTCACCTATGCGCATTCTAATGTTGTCTAAAGCCTGCCTGGTCGGGCCTTATCAGCGAAAGCTAGAAGAGATTGCCCGCTTTGATGACGTGGAACTGTTGGTGGTGGTGCCGCCATTCTGGAATGACCCCGCTGGGCGCGTGGATTTGGAGCGCAATTATACCCAAGGCTACCGGCTGGTGGTTGACCCGATACGTTGGAACGGCCGTTACCACCTGCACTACTACCCCCTTTTACCCCGCCGCCTGGCCGAATTTCGGCCCCACATCGTACACATTGACGAAGAGCCATATAATTTTGCTACCTGGCAAGCCCTGCGGCAGGCCAAAGCGGTGGGGGCGCAAGCCCTCTTCTTTAGCTGGCAAAATCTGCACCGTCGCTATCCTTTCCCCTTTAGCCTGCTGGAAAAGCAGGTACTGGCAGGGGTAGACTATGCCCTGATGGGCAACCGCGAAGCAGTAGCTGTGTGGCAGGCCAAAGGCTACCCGGGACCTTACCGGGTCATCCCGCAGTTTGGCGTAGACCCAGCCCTTTACCACCTGCCACCGCAGCGGCTAGAGCGGGCGGTATTCACCATCGGCTGCGCAAACCGCCGGTTGGTGTATGAAAAGGGAGAAGATCTCGTGCTGCGGGCCGCCGCTACGCTGCCCGGCTCATGGCAAATTCACATTGCCGGAGAAGGCCCCGCTAAGCCGGAACTGGTAAAATTAGCTCATTCGTTGAACATTGCGGACCGGGTACTCTTTGGTGGTAATATTGCTTCGGGGCAAATGCCCGGTTATTTACAACAGCTAGACGTATTGGTGCTGGCCTCGCGCACGCGCCCCAATTGGAAGGAACAGTTTGGCCGGGTGCTGGTGGAGGCGATGGCGTGTGGAACGGCCGTCGTTGGGGCAGACAGCGGCGAAATCCCCCACGTAATAGGCGACGCCGGTCTGGTATTCCCCGAAGGCGATGTTGGCGTTCTGCGTGATCACCTGCTGCGACTCATGCAGTCACCGGCTGAAAGGGAAACCTTGGGGCAAAAAGGGCGACAGCGCGTGCTGGCGCAATACACCCAGGCCCAAATTGCGGCCCAAACCGTCGCCGTTTATCGTGAAATGTTAAAGCCTACCCTATGAGTAACTACGACACGATACCAGATGACAAAACAGTCAGCACCAAGAAAATCCGGCACGGCCGTCGGGTACTTGGGGCGGCTTTGCTGGCCATCTCTTTGATGCTGGCTATTTACCTGCTGGTGGCCTATATGGGCTGGCAAAGTGGACAGGCCTTACTGGTAGAGAAGCAACAAACCGCGTTAACCAACCTGATTAATCGCCAGATGGGGCTAGCTGCGGAGAACATTACCCAGGGCAGCTATACGCTAGCTATCCGGCGCCTGGAATGGGTGTTAGAACGCTCGCCGGGCAATGCCCAGGCAGAAGCGCTGTTACAAGAGGCCCAAAGCGCCCTGCACGTTGCGTTAACCCCTAACGCGCCCCAGGTCTCCCCCACATCCACAGCCACCCCGCCACCTTCGCCCACCCCTGGGGCAATTTCCGATCCGGAACAAGAATTACAGCGCATTCGCCGCCTGATGGCCAATGAAACCTGGGAAGAAGCCGCACGCGCCCTCGTCTCTTTCCAACGGCAATTTCCCGACTATGAACGCCAGGAAACCAACCAAATGCTCTATGATGCCTACCTGAATTCGGGGCTGCGGCTTGTTGATGGGGAGCAGGTTGAATTAGGGTTGTATTATCTGAGCCTGGCGGAAAATTTAGGCGACCTGCCTCAAGAAGCAGAGGATTACCGGCTGTGGGCTAACTGGTATTTGCAGGGAATTGGCTTTTATGGCGTCAATTGGGAGTTTGCCGTGGGCTATTTTCAGGATTTATGCTTGGTAGCGCCTTTTTACCAGTCGTCGTGCGACCTACTGTATGAGTCGCTGGTGGCATTAGGCGACCAGTATGGGGCTGCCGGTGAATGGTGCCCGGCGCAGGAGTATTATCGGGAGGCCAATGGCCAAAGGCGGAGCGTTGTCCTAACCGAAAAAATTGAAACGGCCGTTACCAACTGCAACGACGCCACGCCTACTCCAGAAACCATTACCAACACCCTGCCCTTTACCCAGACCCAGCAGTTTTTGCCGCCATTCTATGAAACCCCAGAAGTGATTGCGCCCAAAAGACCATAAACCATTTTGTCACTTTTGGCAGCACGCGCTATAAACAAGCTTATGCCTGAACTTGGTGAACCTCTCAGCGATCGCGAACTAGACGTTTTGGCCTGCATGGTACAAGGCGCCTCCAACAAGGATATCGCAGCGGACCTCTTCATCAGCGAGAACACGGTCAAAGTCCATTTGCGGCGCATTTACGCCAAGTTGGGCGTTTCTTCGCGTACTGAAGCCACGACGGTGGCCCTGCAAAAAGGGCTAGTAGCTGTGCCGGGTCTGGAAACAACGGATCCAGAAACGGCGGGCGCACTGCTTGTGCCCCTTGTGGACCCTCTGGCTGAAGCGGCTACGGCCGTAAATCAGAACGAAGCCGAGATAACAGAGAGCGTTGGAGAAACGGCCGTGCCCCGTTCTTCACGCCTGTCACCCTGGCGCAGCGCCGGGCTGGGTGTGATGCTGGTCATCATTGCCGTGCTGCTGGGGCTGCTCATCTGGCAGCAGCAAAATGCGCTGGCGCCTACCGTAACCGCCACTCCAGCCACGTCTTGCGACGAACACCCCCTGGGCGATTCCCGCTGGTTAACCAGCCACGCCCTGCCAGACGGGGGAAGGGCGTCCATGGCCACCGCGGCCGTGGGGCTAAACATTTACCTGGTGGGTGGCGAAAATGCCCAAGGCGTTGTCAACCGGGTAGATATTTTCGACACCATTAATTGCCGCTGGGAAGAGGGCGCGCCCAAGCCTACGGCCGTTTCCGACATCACTGCGGCCGTTCTCTTTGGCGAAATTTACGTCCCTGGCGGGCGTGCCGCAGATGGCCAGCCGCTTAGTGCGGTAGAAGTGTACAGCCCGGCCAACAATTTGTGGCGCACCGCGGCTTCCTTACCCACGCCCCTCAGTGGCGGGCTGGTGTTGCCCCAAAACGGCCGTCTTTACCTTTTTGGTGGCTGGAACGGCGAAACCTATCTGGACACCGCCTACGAATACGATCCGGCCCAAGACACCTGGCAGGCTTTGCCCTCTATGAATGCACCCCGCGCATCAGCTGCCGGCGGGGTCATTGGCAATAGTTTGTATGTGGTCGGCGGGTATGACGGCGTTACCGAACTGGATACATGTGCCACCTATGACAATACCAGCCAGGCCTGGCAAGAATGCCCCCCCCTGCTGCAGCCACGGGCCGGGGCCGGAGCCGTGGTGTTACTCAATAAACTGTACGTGCTAGGGGGTGGGCTGCTGCCCACCAGCGAGGTGCTTTTTAGCGAAGAGTACAACCCGGCTACGCAATCCTGGCACATGATTGAAACGCCCTGGCTGCAGGATAGCCCCACATGGTTTGCGCCTGGCGTCAGCAACGTGGAGACGCGCATTTACGCCTTTGGCGGTCGCCAGCAGGAGACCTTGCTGGCAGACACATTCGTGCTGCGGGCTGTTTTCCAGACGTTTCTGCCGACCTTTCCTACCCAACCATGACCCGGATAGGGCAAGCTTATTGGCCCAACAAAACGCGATACGGCCGTCACGCTCGTCTGGCGGCTTTTCTTCTGGGTGGCGTCATCTTGGTGGTTTGGGGAATTTGGGGCACATTACCCCACGCCAGCCTGCGTGCGCTTTTTCACCCCATTGTTGCCACCGACATTCACCAGCAGCGCCGGGATACAGGCTCTCTCGTCCTTCAGGGCAATTTTTCTCTGGAGCAGACCTTTACCCCCCGCTGGAACGGCCTACACGAGCTAGAAATTCACTTTTACCGCGCTGATGAAACACCCGGCGCAGGCCAAATTTACCTGCGCCTGCAGGACGCTGGCGGACAAACCGTCAGTGAGGCCACTTTGCCCAACGCCACCATTGCCCACAATCAGGCACACAAGCTGCAGTTCTCCCCACAGCCGCACTCTGCCGGGCAAGTGTATACTCTGGTGATTCGTGGCGACGCGGAAAATGCGGTGGCCCTGTGGGGGTACAGCCTGGAAACCTACGCGGGGGGGGAATTGGCGCTGGTTTATGGCCCGCTGGCTGCAGAAACGGCCGTTACCACGTCCCACCCCGCCGACCTTACCTTCACCACCCGCTACCAGCTCACCTGGGGGGATGCCCTGGCTTATCTGGGGCGAACGCTGGCCCAGGAAGGGGGTCTGTTGCTGCTGGCGGTGGCCTTTTTGCTGCTGCCCGGCGCGCTGCTCTTGCGGCTGTGGCGCCGCCCCTGGCCCCGCTGGGATGGCGCGGCCTGGGTGGGCACGGCCCTGGCTCTGGGCACGGCCGTCTGGCCCTTGTTGTGGCAATTTTTCACGCTGCTGGGCGGGCGCTGGCGCGGGTGGTCTCTGTGGGCGGTGTTCATCCTGGGCTGGCTGGCCGTCTTCTGGCTGGGGTGGGGAAGAAGGAACGCAGAGATACGCAGAGAAAGCGCAGAGATGCGCAGAGGAATAACAAAAAGGAGGCTATTTTCTCCCCTGCCCCTCCGCCCCTCTGCTCCCCTGCTCCTCCTGCTGCTGCTCACCCTGGGCCTGGCCGTGCGCCTGCTGGCGGTGCGGCACATCAACACGCCGCCCTGGGTAGACGCCAGCCGCCACGGGTTGATTACGGCCGTGATGGGCGATAGCGGCCAGACCATCAGCAATTATGGCGCCTACCTGCCCGTGGATCGCTTCCCTTATCATTACGGCTTTCACACCCTGTCCGCCAGCCTGGCGCAGATGACCGGGCATCCGCTGCCGGCGCTGCTGCTGTACCTGGGGCAACTACTCAACGCCCTGGTGCCCCTGACCACTTATGCCGCTCTGTGGCTGCTGACGCGGCGGCGTGATGCGGCGCTGCTGGCTGCCTTTTTGGTGGCGCTGCCCTTTTTCTTTCCCGGCTACTACGCCACCTGGGGCCGCCTGACGCAGCTGACGGCCGTGCTGATCCTGCCCCTGACCCTGGCCTTTACCTGGTTGGTGGTGCGGGGTGGGCGAGCCTGGCGGCGGGGCTGGTGGCTGCTGGCACTGCTGGTGGCGGGGCTGTTTTTGGTGCACTTTCGCGTGTTCACTTATTTTTTGCCTTTTGCCGGGCTGGTATGGCTGGTTAGTGGGGGGCGCAACGGCCGTTACCTGGCTGCTTCTGCCATCCTGGGTTTGCTGCTGGTCGCGCCCCGTCTCTGGCAGCTGCTTGCCGTGACCGTACCGGCGCAGGCCATTAGGGGTGGCCCTGGCGGCTACAACGCCTTTCCCACCGGCTACCTGGATGCAGGATGGGAACGGGCCTTCATCCTTGCGGCGGCGTTGGGGCTGATCTGGGTGCTGGCGGGAGCGCTGCGCCGCCGCCCCTGGGCAACATTACCCCTGGTGCTGGCTGCCTGGGTCGCCAGCCTGTTTTTGCTGCTGGCAGGGGAGCGGTTAGGCCTGCCAGAAACCTGGCTGGTAAACCTGAACAGCATGTACATCACCCTCTTTTTGCCCCTGGCTATGCTGTTGGTTATGACTGCTACCCGCGCCTGGCACTGGCTGGCGCGGCAGCGCTGGGGGCTGCAAATGCCGGGCAGCTTGCTGGCGGGCGGGCTGCTGGCGGCCCTGTTCCTCTTTGGGGTGCGCAATCAGGTCAACATCCTCAATCCGCAAACGATTTTAGCGGAGGCCCCAGACCTGGCGGGCATAGCCTGGGTTGATATCCACCTGCCGCCTGAGGCACTCATTGCCGTGAGCAGTTGGCAATGGCTGGGGCAAACCTGGGCCGGGCAGGATGGCGGGGCGTGGCTGACGCCCTTAACCCAGCGCCAAACCACCACGCCCCCGGCCGACTACATTTACAACCGGGATTTGGCGGAGGAGGTGCGGGCTTTCAACGAAACGGCCGTGGCTGTGGCCGACTGGAGCGACCCCACCCAGGCGGCATGGCTGCGGCGGCAGGGGGTCACCCACGTCTTTGTGGGCGCGCGGGGCGGCTTTTTTGATCCGGCCGCCCTGGCCCGCAACCCGGAGATGACCTTGCTGTATGCGGTAGACGGGGTTTTTGTCTTTGCGCTGAAATAGCCGCCAGCCATTCAACCGTTTGGTCAAATTCGCAATGTCAGCCCCCAAAATAGAAGCGTCAACCTTCTGCGCGCGCGGTGAGTGGCGCGGATGGCTTCATACCCAAACTGCAGCTCTTTGCGGGATAGTTCAGCTAGAGGAAACCAACGCCCTTCCACGGCCGTATCATCCACCTCACCGGGTAAAGCAGCCGTCATCATCGGACGGCTCAGCGCATAATAGAGAGAGGCCAACTGCCAGGCTTCCCCCTCTCCCGCATACTGTTGCCGCTCCTCCACAAACAGCAACGCGCCCACCTGCGGCGTGATGCCGGCAGCCCGGCGAAAATGGTAACGCACAGCATGCTGTGGGGTTTCGTGAGGCTGCAAAATCCCGCCGGGCAGCGCCCAATAGGGGTTACCAGGCTCGCGCGCCAGGAACACCTGGCAATATTCATCAATTAGAATGCCATAGGCAGCGGGGCGAAATAACGTTTTTCCCACGGACACCATGCGTCCGTAAGCATCAAAGCAGGGGATCATTCGAGGGCGGGCACGGCCAACATCTCTTCACGCAAACTCTCAACTTGCTCAGCCAGCGTACCCAAAACGCCATTGATAAAGCGGGGTGCGCTGTCTGCGCCATATATCTTGGCCAGCTCCACCGCTTCGTTTATAGCCACTTTCACAGGCGTCTCTTCCGAAATCAAAAACTCGTAGATGGCCATGCGTAAAATATTACGGTCAATTACGGCCATCTGATCGAGAGGCCATTCTGGGGCAAAGCGGGCAATGAGCGCGTCCATGGCTAGTTGGTATTCAACGACGCCCTGGATCAGGTTGGAGGCAAACTCGACGCCGGCACTAGCCATGGGCGCATCCAACAGGCGATATTGCAGTGCTTCACCTGGAGGATGGCCGGCGATGTCATACTCATATAAAGCCTCTAATGTTACACGCCGGGCACGCCTTCTTGTTTTCATAACCATTCAACCTGGCCAACTGCCATTTTACAAGCTATTCTTGCGCGTATACCACATTCTCAACGTGCACATTCACGGCGCTCACCGGAATACCCACCATGGTGTCAATGGCCTCTACAACGGCCGCCTGCAAGGCCTTGCTTGTTTCCATGATGTTCACGTTTGGTTCCATTATAACGTAAATATCAAATTTCACCTGCTCATCGGCCAGATTGAGCAAAATGCCATCGTGTTGGATGCTGCGCCGGAACAGGCGCGCAACGTCTGGCGGCACGGTGGCCATCTGGCGTACGCCTTCCATGCGCGTGGTAGCAAAGTGGGCAATGGTAGTTAGCACTTCCGGCGCCACTTCGATACGGCCCAAGCTGGTAGTTTGCTGTTGTTCTTCACTCATGTCTGTGTCCTGTTTATTGTGAATCTGTCAACTATCCGGGTAAATCAGGAAATGCCAATACCCCCATCTACGCGGATCACTTCACCGGTGATGAAGGCCGCTTTGTCTGATGCTAGAAATGTAACCAGATGTGCCACTTCTGGCAACTCACCCAAACGACCCAGGGGGGTGTGTTCGATGGCTTTTTGCACCATTTCTTCGGTGAGTACGGCCGTTAACGCCGTAGGAAAGAAGCCCGGAGCCACAGCATTGACGGTAATCTGCCGCCCGCCCAGCTCTTTAGCCAGGGACTTGGTAAAGCCAATGATCCCCGCTTTGGAGGCGGCATAGTTGGCCTGACCGGCCTGGCCCACCAACCCTACCACAGAACTCACGTTGATGATGCGCCCGCCTTGTTTGCGGCGCATCATGGGGCGCACGGCCGCTTTGCAGCAGTTAAAAACGCTTTTCAGGTTGGTGGTTATCACGGTATCCCAATCATCTTCTTTCATCATGGGCAGCAGCATGTCGCGAGTCGTGCCCGCGTTGTTGACCAGGATGTCGATTTGGCCGTAGGTTCTTACGGCCGTGTCCATCAACGCTTTGGCGGCGGCAAACTCGCTAACGTCCGCCTGCACGGCCGTGGCCTCACCCCCTTGTGCCCGAATCGCCTGCACCACTTCTTCTGCCGCTTCGGCGCTGGCATGATAATTCACCACCACCTTAGCTCCATTCGCTGCCAAATCCTCCGCAATCGCCCGGCCAATTCCCCGGGAGGCCCCGGTTACCACCGCCACTTGTCCTGCTAACACCAAAGTCTTACCTCCCATTGCTCCCAGCCTGTTCCCCAACAAAAACAGCACACTTCTCCAGGATAACGGCCGTTTCCGTGCATCCTACATCCATGTGCTGTACCCCAATGGGGAAAACTCCAAACACCCACTTTTAAAGCCTACAAAAGGAGCAACCCTTTAGTAAAATAAAAAAAGGCCGTCAAAATCCGGCCTTTTGGCTGCCAACTGCAGCCACAATACAAGCCACTATTCCGCCAAAGGTGGCAAAATCTGACGCCCCCGGTACGTACCACACTCCAGGCACATACGGTGCGCCCGTTTCATCTCCCCACAATTCGAGCAGGGAACCAGGTGATACGGCCGTAAAGCATCATGCGTGCGCCGCTTATCACGGCGAGACTTAGAAATTCTTCGTTTTGGAACAGCACCCATCTCTCTAACCTCTTGTCAAAAATATCGTCAGGAAAACCCTGCTACAGTCATACAAAATAAAACGGCGCAATGGCCGCGACCAACAATTATAGCCGCAGCGCCCTGCCTGTCAAATTATTCTGCTGCCGCAGGTTGCTCTACCAGCGGCATATCCCCCTGCACCTTGCGCAAACCATTACGCACCACAGCCAGCGAACGCAGCAACTCCTCCTCCAGCGCCGACAGCTCATTCACCACATACGCATCAGCATCCTGCCGCAGCGCCTCGGCGTCACGGCGCGCCCGCTCTAAAATGTTTTCTGCCCGCTGCTGCGCCGAAATCGTAATGGCATCCCGCTTCACCAGCTCGCCCGCCTCCTGCTTCGCCAGCTCCCGGATCCGGGTGGCCTCTTCTTTGGCCTGCGCCAAAATGCGATCCTTTTCCGCTTCAATCCGATTAGCCCGCTTGACCTCTTCCGGCACAGCAACCCGCATCTGGTCCACAATGTTATAGATACGATCCTCATTTACAAACAAGTAGGCACTAAACGGCAATCTAGAGCTGTCGTTTAACACCTGCTCCAAGCGATCAACCAGATGTTGGATATCCATGGCCTTTACCTTTTCATTTGATAGCTAATGCCCACGCCAATGCCGGGCCTATGTCCGCTATTATAGTGGTATCCCGATTAGTCACGCAACGGCACAGGACGATTTAGCTCATCAGCATCAAACCCATTGAAGCGCTCATACAGCGCTTTCGCCACATTCGGGGGCACCATACTGCTCACATCCCCACCCAATGAAGCAATTTCCCGCACCGTAGACCCACTCAAAAAAGTATGGGTTTCGTCAGTAATAAAGTTGATGGTTTCAATGTCCGGATTAAGCCGTTTATTAGCCAGGGCAATACGAAACTCAAATTCAAAGTCAGAAAAAACCCGCAATCCGCGCACAATAACCTTGGCGCCTATATCACGGGCAAAATTCACCGTCATATCGCTATATTTGACCACCGAAATGGCTTCCGCGTTATCCAGCGCTTCCTGAATCATTTGAATCCGTTCTTCTACAGGAAAGATAATGGATTTTGTGGGGCGGCTATGATCATAAACGCCTACTACTAGCTCATCAAAAATGGCCGCTGCCCGGCGCATCAAATTCAAATGTCCATAATGCACAGGGTCGAAGGTGCCCGGATACAATGCTTTTCGATTTTTCAAATTTCTTTCCTTTTTATCGTCTAACAGTCAACTCACGTCACCCGCATGTGCCCAAAAACGGGCCACCCGCTCTTGGAGAAGTTGGTGCTCTGGCTCTTCCAGATTGGGATCAGCCGCAAACAACTTAACCGCTTCGCTGCGGGCGGTTTCCACCATCTCCATGTCCAGCAAGGAGGCAAGCTGGAGTTCGGGCAGACCGCTTTGCCGCCGCCCCAAAAATTCGCCTGGTCCTCGAAGTTCCAGATCTTTCTCCGCCAGGGCAAATCCGTCGTTGGTTTGTTCCAGTGCTTTCAGGCGCTCTTCCGCATCGGCGGAGGTGGAGTCCGCAATGAGGACGCAGTAGGATTGCTTATCGCCGCGCCCCACGCGCCCGCGGAACTGGTGTAGTTGGGCCAGACCAAAGCGGTTGGCGCCTTCGATAACGATGATGGTGGCATTGGGCACATCTACGCCCACTTCGATGACAGAGGTGGCAACGAGAATATGGGTCTCTCCACGGTGGAAGGCGCGCATGGCCGCTTCTTTTTCATCACCGCGCATACGGCCGTGAATCAGCCCCACTTGCAAATCCGGGAAAACCTGGCTTTGCAGCCGTTCATACTCCTCCACAGCCGCCTTCTCATCAATCTTGTCTGATTCCTCTACCAGCGGGTAAATGACGTAAGCCTGTTGCCCTTGGGCTATCTGATGGCGCAAAAAGGCATAGGCACGCTCCCGTTCTGTGGGGCGCAGCCAGCGCGTTTTGATTTCCTGGCGACCCGGTGGCATCTCGTCAAGAATGGAGAGGTCCAGATCACCATAGAGGGACAAGGCCAGGGTGCGCGGGATGGGTGTGGCGGACATGACCAGCAAATGCGGGTTGGGCTGGCCCACGGCCGTTTCCACGCCTTTACTGCGCAATGCTCCCCGCTGGTCTACGCCAAAGCGGTGCTGCTCGTCAATTACCGCCAGGGCCAGGTTGTGAAACGTGACGTACTCTTGGATGAGGGCATGGGTGCCAATGGCAATTTGCACGCGCCCATCGGCCAGCCCTGCCAAAATCTCCTCTTTGTCGGCAGCGGGGGTGCTGCCGGTGAGCAAAGCCACGGTTATGCCCAAAGGTTCAAGCTGTTTGCTGAGGCCGCGAAAATGCTGTTCAGCCAATATTTCGGTGGGGGCCATCAGTGCTGCCTGGGCGCCCGCGTAAACGGCCGTCAGCATGGCCGCCGCCGCCACCAGCGTTTTACCCGCGCCCACGTCCCCTTGCAGCAGGCGGTTCATGGGCACAGGGCGGGCCAGGTCGGCCTGAATCTCGCCAATGACCCGCTGCTGGGCCGCCGTGAGGGAGAAAGGCAAGGAATCGTAAAAGGGTTGTAAGGCCGCCGTCGGTGCCTGTAAGGGAATGCCTGGATGGGCCTGCCAGCTTTGGCGTTTGCCCTGCATCCCCAACTGTAAGAGAAACAACTCGTCGAAAATGAGGCGGCGGCGGGCATGGTGCAGCGTTGCCTGGCTGTCGGGGAAGTGGATTTGAGCAATGGCCTGGGGCAGGCTATAGAGGTTTTGGCTCTGGCGCACGCTGCGCGGCAGGGGATCAGGAATGCGGGGTGCCCATGCGGACACGGCCGTTTTCACCAGGTCGCGCAGCTTGTTTCCATTCAGTCCTTGCGTCAGCGGGTAGACGGGCACGATGCGCCGGGTGCGCAAGGGTTCCCACTCCAACTCCTCCCACTCTGGCCCGTTCATCACCGGTCGGCCCAGGTACTGGTCCACCCTGCCACTGAGCACAATTTGCGTACCCGCTTTCAGCTTTTCGCTCAGCCAGGGCTGGTTAAACCAGGTAGCCTGAATGCTGCCTGTGCCATCGCTAATGATCGACTGCACCATAACCTGATTGCTGCGCGTGCGGCGGGCGCGGGTTTCCCAAATAGTGCCAATGATCGTCACCTGGTCACCATAGCGCAGTTGTTTAATGGGTTTCATCAGCGTGTAGTCGTCGTAACGGCGGGGAAAGAGGTAGAGCAAGTGCCAAATGGTTTCCACGCCCAGCTTGCCCAGCTGATCGCGCAGGCTGGGGCCTACCCCCTTGAGGGTGATGACCGATTGGGCCAGGCCCATGGGATCTGGTTCGGCTGTGGGTTCTTCAGGTTTGGCCGGGGGTATCGGTTCTGGCTCGACGGCCGTTGCCGGTGTCTCTTCTGCCACGGCGGTCAGTTCATCATCCTCTGGCCCAACAGCGGCTTCTGGGGCTGTTGGCGGGGCGGCCTGGGCTGGGGGCGCTGACTCTTTTGACTCGCGGCGCGGTTTTACGGCCGGGGCGGCAGCGGGCGCCAGGTCGGCAACGCGCTGCTGCCGCTTATGTAACCCTTCTAACAATGTTTGCACCGCTTTTTCACGCGCCTCTGTGCCGGGCAAACGGCCGTACGTCATCAACAAATCAGCAGCCTGCTCCACAAAAGCGCGGTCCGCCTCATCCACCGCTACCTCACGGGCTTGCTCCACCCAATAAGCGGCAAACTGGCGGATACCACCCACTACGGCCTTGTTCTTATAGCCTTGTTTGACTTCCAAATTTAAAACGCGTTCCAATCTCTTAAATGCTCGTTGCATAGTTTAATCTCTATCAATCAGCCTGAATACAGGCAAAACCTACTGCGCCCAACCCCAAATGAGTGCCTACCGCAGGCGTAATTTCTAGCAATAAAGGCTCTTGCTCTGGCGGAAAGAGGTCTGCCGCCATCTCTTGCAATTCTCTCGCCGCGTCCGGAGCCTGCACGTGAATGACCGCCAGCCGCAAAAAGGGCCGCAGAGAAGCTACCAGATTCAGCACATGTTGGCGCGCCCGTTTAGCAGTGCGCACTTTGGCCTGGGCAGTAATTTCGCCGCGGTGAATCATCATCACCGGTTTAAGCTGCAAAAAGGAGCCAATGCCAAACTCAGCCCAATTGACCCGTCCGCTGCGGCGCAAAGATTCCAGGGTTTCGATGACGCCAAAGACGTAAGTCCGCGCCGCATAATGCTGCAGCATGGCTACAACCTCTTCTACTGTACTGCCGGCGGCGATGGCTTCTGCAGCGACCACGAGGAGCAGCCCGCTGCCAGCGGTGATTTGCTGAGAATCAAAGAGGGTGACGGGGGCGCCACGGGCCGCTTCTGCGCCTAAGCGGGCTGCATTGAACACGTTGCTCAGGTTCGCCGCCACGTGAAGAGAGAGGATGTGGGTTGCCCCGACCGCAGTTAGCTCTTCGTACACGGCCGTAAACGCCCCTGGGGCAGGTGCGGCCGTTGTGGGATATGTGGGGTAGGTATACAGGTTTTCGTAAAACGCCTGCCGCGAAATTTCCACCCCTTCCTGATAGCTGGTTTCACCAATGTTAATATACACCGGGACCACCGTGATGCCATAGGCGGCAATCAGGGCTGGTGGTAAGTCGCAGGTGCTATCAGTGACAATGCGAATGGTCATGGGCACGCTGCCGTTACTCGGCGCCTAAAATGAAGTAGTAGTAGGGCTGGCCGCCGGGCAGCACTTCAATTTCCAGGTCGGGGTAAAGTTTTTCAATGTCGGCAGCCATTTCTTCCGCCTGTTCCTGGGTCATGTCTTCGCCATAGTAAAGGGAGACGATTTCACGGTCTTCCATTTCCATGCCGTCCAGCACAGCAGAGAGAACCCCAGAGATTTCGGGGCCAGACACATAGAGACGGCCGTTGACCATGCCAATAATCTCCCCCTCTTTCACTTCCACCCCATCCAGGGTTACCGAGCGCGTCGCGGTGGTAATTTCCCCGGTGGCTACCTGTTGTGACGCCTGCCGCATCGCTTCGGCCACTTCTTCCAACTCGCCAGCGGGGTTCAGGGCCAACATGGCGCTGATACCTTGGGGGGCGGTACGCGTGGGCACCACCACCACGTGCTTAGGGCTTAAATCCCGCGCGGCTTCGGCCGCCAGAATGATGTTTTTATTGTTGGGCAAAATGATAAGTTTGTCGGTGGGTACATCTTGTAAGGCCTGGAAAATCTCTTCGGTACTAGGGTTATTGGTCTGGCCACCATGCACAATGAAGGCGGCTCCCAGGCTGCGGAATATGTCCGCCAGCCCTTCACCAGCGGCCACAGCCACCACGGCAACCTGCCCCGGCTCCACGTGGATTTCGGGAATAGGGGGAGGGGCAACGGCCGTGCTCCCTGCCCCGGCCTGAATAATCTCCTCCATCTGCATCTGCATATTCTCCACCACCACATCGGTGATCTTGCCCAGACTCGCCCCATAGCTCAGGGGCACGCCGGGGTCCTTCACGTGAATATGCACCTTTATCGTCGCCTCATCCCCCACCACCACGGTGGAATCACCCATGGCGTCAATCTTACTTCGCACCTCCAGCACATTCAGATTATTGCCTAGCAAAATGAACTGCACATCATAGGGGTTCTCAATTTGCCCATCTTCAGGGGCAGCCAAAGCCTGGGCCGGAGTAGCCAGCCTGGCAACCCGTTCAGCCTGTTCCATCAAATCCATTTTGCCATCCACGTAACGCAACATGCCCTCAAAAATAAAAACCAGACCCTGTCCGCCAGAGTCTACCACCCCAGCCTGCTTCAAAATTGGCAGCAGGTCCGGCGTTCGCTCCAGAGCTTGCTGGCTGCGTTCCAGCACCCGCTCCATCACAAAGCGCAAGTCCTGGCTTTTCTTAGCCGCATCGGCAGCTTCTTCGGCGCTCTCGCGAATAACCGTGAGAATGGTCCCTTCCACTGGGCGCATCACACCATTGTAGGCCGTGTTGGCCGCCTCCCGAATCGCTTGAGCCAAATCTGTGGCGTTAAAGGTTTCCTTATCTCGCAATTGGCGCGCCAACCCTCTTAAAATCTGGCTGAGGATGACGCCGGAGTTGCCCCGCGCCCCCATCAGCGCCCCATGGGCTAGCTCTTTAGCCATTTTACCTACGCTGCGTTCTTCACTGTCTTGAATGCGTTTGTAGGCTGAGCGCATGGTCAGCAGCATATTGGTTCCTGTATCACCATCGGGTACAGGAAAAACGTTTAATTCGTTGACGGTCTGGCTGTGGTGTTCTAACCACAACATACCGGCCTGGGCCAGTTTGCGGAATTGCTGCCCATTACATTGCAGCCATTTTTGTGGGGGGGGCATATTGTTGTCTGTCACGCAATCATCTCTCCAAATCAGGTTTGTTTTTTGCTTTGGCGCAGCCCTTGGACGTAAATATTGACGGCATGAACGGGTAACCCCAGGGATTTTTCTACGTGAAATTTCACAGTATTTTGAATACTTTCAGCTACGGCGCGAATACGAACGCCGTATTCAACAATGACATACACGTCAATGGTTATCTCACCGTTTTCCAGGGAAACCTCAATGCCGCGCTTGCTGTCGCGGGATAGCAGGTTGGCAATACCGTTTACCAGGTTCTTGCTAGACATGCCAACCACGCCGTAGCATTGATTGACGGCTCGGCTGGCAATGGTGGTAATGGTTGCTTCTGAAATGTCAATGGTTCCCAATGATTCGTCTTGTGTGGGCATGGTTACTCCTAAGGGTTAGGAAGCTTGCGGCCAGGGTGGAAAAGCCTGGCTTGCGGTTTGCACAAAATTTGTTCCTTGTTATAATTTTAGGCGCTCATATTTAAAAAGCGAGCGGCCATCAAAATGGTCGCTTTTAATTTGTCAGGGTAGGTGAAATTATGGCTAAATGTGAAATTTGTGGCAAGGGACCAAGATCTGGCCAAAACGTAAGCTTTTCGCAAAAGAAGACCAAGCGTCTGTTTAAGCCCAATATTCAGCGGGCAACCTTTTACGAAGACGGCCGTAAAACACGGAAATACGTTTGTACTCGTTGCCTGAAAACTGCGGCAAAAAGTTAACCTATTTTGTTAAGCGTCCTGCCTGGCAGGTTCTCGTGGGTCAGCCCTGTGGCTGGCCCTTTTTGTTGTTTGGCTGGTTTGTCAGGTTTTGCGGTTATGGCACAAATGTGCGCCAACTGACCAGCCAGCAAACGAACCAACCAATCATAACCCATTCTCCAGAATGAGGGTAGAACTGCTTATCGTGTGCGGCTGATCTGCGTAGGCAACACCTGCCGGGCACCGGCCTGCAACAGCGCATGCCTGACGGCCGTTGCCGTCTCCGGCGTCACCAGGGCAATCATATTCCCGCCTCGGCCCGCACCGCTCAGCTTGGCGCCCAGAGCACCCGCCTCCTGGGCTGCAGTCACCAGTTGGTCCAACTCCAACCCAGACACCGTCATCTCTTGTAACCACTCATGGTTAAAGGTCATTAACTGCCCCAGTTCCCTGACCTGACCGCGCTCAATGGCCTGCCGGGCCGCAGCAGCAATTTCTCCACAAGCGGTAAAAATCTCTTCAAAGCGGCGGGGGTTTGCCTCCCAATGCTGCCGTACATCACCTACCACCACTTTGGTGCTGCTGCGCACGCCCGTATCCGCCACCAATACATGAAGAGGCTGGGCAACGGGAACGGTTTCTATGAGATTTTGCGGCTGTTGGCGCATAAAGTAGACAGGCTGTTCATAAGCAATGACGGTATTGTCAATGCCGCTGGGCGTGCCATGATATAGCTTCTCTATCTCGTAAGTCAGGGCCGAGATGCGGGCACTGTCTAGCAGGTGAGGCTGGTCAAAATATTGCCCCAAGGCGCGCAGCAGTGCCACCGTAATGGCTGCACCGCTCCCCAAGCCGCTGGCAATAGGTATCTGGCTGGAAATGGTAATGGTGATGTCTGGCCACTGAGCCAGGCCTGTCACTTGCTGGAACAGGGACAAAGTCGCCGCCAGAGGGTCGCCAGCGGATGCCTCGGCCAGGGTTGTGGTCAGGCCCAGGTCTGGGGCGCGCAGGTGAACGCCGGCGCTGGGGCCAGGTTGGATAACGGCCGTAGCTCGAATCTGGGAAACGGGCGCGGCAATGGCCGGACGACCGTACACCACCGCATGCTCCCCAAACAAAATAATCTTGCCTGATGCCGAAGCCGTAACCATAAACTACCCCAATTGCGGCGTTACGTAGAGCGCAAAAAAGACCACGGCGGCATACAGCAGCATGGTAATTTGCACCGGGCGGTCCCGCAGCAAAATCTCCTCCGGCGCGCCTCCCTCTCCGCGAATATGAATCAGATAAAGGTAGCGAAAAATGCCATACAGCACAAAGGGAATGGTCAGCATCATGGTGTGATTGGGCGGCAATCCTTCCGCCAAAAAGGTGTACAGGCTGTAAGCGACGACAGCGCTGGTAGTCACAATACCCAACAGCCGGTCAATCAGCTCCAGGCTGTACTCTTCCAGAATGGCCCGGTGGCTGCCCGCGCCCTCTCCCAGCAACACCAGCTCTTGCCGCCGCTTGCCCAGGGCCATAAAGAGTGCCAGAAAACCGCCAAAAATGTATAACCAGGGGGAAAAGCGCTCTACCTCAATCACGGCTACGCCAGCAGCAATGCGCAGCACAAAGCCGGCAGCCACAATGGACACGTCGAGCAAGACGACGTGCTTCAGGCGGAAAGTGTAGGCAATTTGAATGATCAGGTAAATCAAGAGAATGAAAACAAAGGTCCAACTGATGACAAGCCCGGCTACTAAACTGCCCACCGCAAAAACCACGGCAGCGGCTCCCGCCACCTGGGGACTAAGCGTGCCAGCGGGTAACGGCCGTTTCCGCTTTGTCGGGTGTTGGCGATCACTTTCAATATCCACCAAGTCATTCATAATATACACGGCACTAGACATCAGGCACAGCAGCAAAAAAGCCAGCAGCGTATGGAGCAGGCTGGGCCAATCTGTCAGCTTGCCATCAAAAAACAGCGCCACAAACACAAACCCATTTTTCGGCCACTGACGTGGTCGCATGGTTTTCAAAAGGCCAATGAACACAAAGCGCTCCTTCAAAAAACTAATCTTACCTACAAAGGACAAAGTATAGCCAGAATAAACCGGCCCTACCACCCAAACAAAAAGGCCCGACTACACAGCCGGGCCTCAATATCTGTTTCTGGCGTCGCCTCACTCTTTTTGCTTCTCCATGGTCACAATGCCCTCCTCTGCACCCATGGCGATGCATTCCGTGGGGGTAACGCGAATGCGGTGTCCACCACTGGCCCAGGCATACGCCGCTTGCAGCACCCCCGCCGCCAAATGGCATACCGGGCGATCGGAAGTGCGTCCAGCGCACATGGGGCAAACCTCAATGTGCCAATACCAATTATCATCATCTTCCGTTACCCGCACCTGCTGGTCGCTTACCGTGTTAAAAAACTTGGCAAAAATGCCCAACCCCACGCTCATGCGCTTTTCCAGCGAGCCGATTCTCATGGACGCTTGCGCCGCTTTAGCGATTGAGCCAAAGCTTTTCAAGCCATCATTAAAAGATTGTTCACCAGCCCGGGTGGCAAAAACGCGGGCGCCGCGCGGGCCATACATATCCCAAAAGGCCTGCTGCAGCCGCCCCACGTCGGTGAAGGAAAACTCTTTCTTCATATTATCTGGCGGATAGTTGCCAATATATTTGGAAAGCCCCGCCATATTTAATAAGGCGGCCATACCCTTTTCACCCACAATTTCTTCAGCCGAAGTTAAGATGATACGCCCCCAGCGGTTTGGGTAATACAATTCATCAAAATTATGGTCTGAACTCATATCTGCCTCCAACCCGTTGCGCTGCTAGCCGTCTGCCACGCGCCCAGATGCTTATGGGTCACCAACGCATTGGCGTTGTTTGGGCACAGCACAGGTCATTTATTGTTGCTTTTACTACACAGGATAGGCCGCAAGGCCACACAGGCCCTAGTATAGCATTGATTGGCTCACCTTACATCCTGGACAACAAATCTACCCTTGCGACATTTAAAATTGACTTTGCTGCCCACCAGAATATGATAGCAAAAATGGAGCGGGAACCAATAGTAACTGTGTCCCGTGTAGCAGCCGCAAAATCTTTTAAGAAAGCTGCCCGGTTACAAAACGGCGGGCGGTTTCAGCCAGGATGGCGGCTCCCTGGGGCAGGACGCGCTCATCAATTTCGAAGATGTCCGTGTGGTGGAAGCGCGTGGGGCCATGGCTTGGGGCCGCCCCCAGCATGAACATAGCGCCCGGCGCATGCTGGGCCATGTAGGCAAAGTCCTCTGCGCCCATGCCAAATTCGGTTTCGACCACGGCCGTTTCCCCCACCAACTCTTCAGCCACCTGCCGCATCCAGCCATTCACCTTCTCATCATTAAACAGGGATGGGTAACCCTTCTCAATTTGCAGCTCATAACGGCCGCCTAGGGTCTCCGCCAGCCGCAGCGCCTTTTCCAGTTCTACCCATAGCTGCTCGCGCACCTCCTGGGTAAAAGAGCGGATGGTTCCTTGCAGTTGCACCTCATTAGGGATGACGTTGGTGGTAGTACCCCCACAAACCTGCCCCAGGCTTAGCACGGCCGGCGAAAGGGGATTGATGCGCCGCGAAGGTACGGCATAAAGGGCATTGAGAATGGGACCCAGCATAAACAGCGGGTCTGCGCCGGTGTGGGGGTAGGCGCCATGCCCGCCATCCCCGCGAATCCACGCCCGGAACTGGTCTACGGCCGCCATGCTGTAGCCATCTTGCATAAACACCTGCCCAGACTGCCCGGCAGACCAGACGTGCAGGGCAATAACAGCATCCACGCCATCCAGCGCGCTGTCGGCAATCATGGCTGTGGCCCCGCTGATGCCGTGGGCGTCGAAGGCTTCCTCTGACGGTTGGAAGAGGAGGCGCACGTTGCCATGCCACTGGTCAGTGGCCAGGCTCTGCTTGAGCAAGTGAGCGACGCCCAGCAAAATGGCTGTATGCGCGTCGTGCCCGCAGGCGTGCATGACGCCAGCGTTGGTGGATTTATAGGCGACGTCGTTGGCTTCCAGAATGGGGAGAGCATCCATGTCGGCACGGATGGCAATGGTGGGGCCGTCGCCTGTACCCAGTTGCCCCACGACGCCGGTTTTGCCCACGCCGGTTTTGACGTCTATGCCCAGTTCGGTCAGGGTATCGGCTACCAGGGCGGCGGTGCGAAATTCTTGAAAGCCCAGTTCGGGATGTTGGTGAATGTCGCGCCGCAGGCGAATGAGTTCATCTTGTAGTTGGTTGGCTTTGTCTAACATGGGGACCTCTCGTTGGTTTGTTTGTTGGTTGGTTGGTTAACGGAGAATTGATCGATCTGACAGTTATGCTGGTGATAGTAAATGAGTCACGGCCGTAGCCACCACCACGTCGTTGCGTAAGTTCATACAATTAACGCCCTGGACGGCGCCGCTTTTGGGCGGCACGTCGCTGGCGGGAAAGCGAATGATTTTGCTGGTCTGGGAGATGAGAAACAGGTCGTCGCTTTCTTGCACGGCTACGGCCGTTACCAGGGCATCAGTTTTCAGGGCCGCTTTGCCGCCTGATCCCAGAGTTTTGTTGGCGCGAAAGGTGCTCATCTCGCGCAGGGTACCTTTACCGTCTGCGCTCAGGAGAAAGACGCTGCCTTCCTCGGTAACGGCCGTTACCGCCACCACCTTGTCACCCGCATCCAAGCGAATGCCCAGGTTGCCATTTTTGTGGATCTGCCGTTCCGCAAAGCGCAGGGCCTGGCCTTGCTGCGTGGCAATAAACAAATCATCTTGGCCGCTGGTCCAGCAGGCAGCAACCACGCTGCCCCAGTTGGCCGTGTCAAAAAAGCTCAGGCCGGGGATGAGGCTGGGGCCAAGACGCGCCTGAGGAATAAGCCGCACCCATCCTTTGACGCTCGCCAGGGCAAGATGGCTGCCGTTGTCGGCGGGCAGCACGGCAGTAATCCGTTCGTGGGGGCGCAGTGGGAAATGGCCGGTGATGTCTACACCCCGGTCGCGCACGGCCGTTTCGCGCACGCTGGCCACCGGCAGTCGGAAGGCCCGCCCCTGGTCGGTGATGAGCAGCAAATGGGCGGCAGCATCGGCCACCACCAGGTGGGCTGGGGCATCATTTTCCGCCAGATCAATGTCAAACACGCCCATGCCGCCCCGTCGCTGACGGCCGTACAAATGGCGCGGCGTGCGCTTGGCCACGCCCCCGGCACTGATGCTGATGACCTGCATGGTGGTAGGCGGTTCGCTGGGTTCCGGTTCGGCCGCTTCAGAGGCTACGGCCGTGCTGCTGGTTGGCGTTTTGCTTTGCAACCGCAGCAGCTCCTCTTCCAGGTAGGCAATGTAATCCTGCACGTCGTCAGGCAAATCACTCAGGTCAGGTCTTTCCATGTGCGTCCCCTCTGTAAATGAGTAAATGATGGGTCCTCTTGAAAACCAGGCTACAGGTTTTCCACTGAAATGTGGAGGCCAGCAAAATTAGCAAAAGTGATGTCGTGGAAGGGCAGATTATAGCGATCTTGCAGCACGCCCATCAGGGCCAGGTAGTTGGTGACAAGACGGTTTTCCCAGGGCAAGTTCAGCAGCACGGCCGTTTCTTTAATTGCCGCCTCCATTCCCTCCAACTCCACAAAGTTGCCAAAGGGCATCTCGTCTAGCACCACCTCTACCTGGCCTAGTTGGAAGGTTTCGCGGTACTTTTCATACACTTGCATGGGCACAAAACCGAGGTGGCGGAAGATGGCCACGGCCGTTTCCCAATCTCCCACTGTCGTTTCCAGCTCCTCGCGCACTTTGGCCTCGCTCTCTTGTTCCGCTTCCAGCGAGCGCCCTTTGTAGGTCACTTTAACGGCCGTGTCCTGGCGCAGCCGCAGCAGTTCATCCCGCTGGCGCAGCGCCTCCTGCGGCGTATCCAGGCGCAGGTTACGTTCGTAAACGCGGGGTTTTTTGAGGGTGGCCCCCAAAGCCAAAAGCTGCTGGCGCACGGCCGTTAGCTCCTGCACCCAAAATTTCACCTCCACTTCCAAATGGTTGTGCGCGTCCATGTTCAGCATGTCAGCTTGTCAGGCTTGACCCCTTACTCCGCGGCCTCAATCACTACCAGCACAGCATCCTTCTCCACGCTGGCCCCTGGCTCAACATTCACATGGGTCACCACACCATCGCGAGGCGCGCGCAGCTCGTTCTCCATCTTCATAGACTCCAAAATAACCACTTTGTCGCCCTGCTTCACGGCATCGCCCACCTGCACGGGCACAGCAATGATGATGCCGGGCATGGGCGCATGGACGTCACCCTCACCCCCGTCAACGGCCGTGCCCCGCGCCAGCGCCAGCCGGTAAGTGCGCTCATCCTGCACCCTCACCCCATACAGTTGGCCCAAAATCAGCACATCCCAAATCCCATCCCCTTCCTCAATCACCGCCTCCAAAGAGCGATTATTAATCAACAGCGAAGCCAATCCCGCATCCGGCAGCTTTTGAAAATCAATTACATACCGCTCACCATTGACCCTAATCTCATTCTCATGGTCAATCTCAATCTCATACTCTTTATCTTGGACTTTTGTATAATATTTCATATTCCATCCAAATTCGTTAGGAGCCCGTTAACCATAGCCCGTAAACCGCAAACGGATTACGAATCACGGTTAACGGACCACGGATTACCGCCGCAACCGCTCCCAGCGGCTCAACCACTTCCAGTTACTCGTATCCCGCTCGCCACGCGCCACAATCTGGCTCGCCTGCTGCCCCTGCTCATGAGCCGCCAGCGTTGCCAAGATCGCCGCCTCCAGTTCGTGGGGTTCTCCCACACTGTCATCCATGCTAAACCGCGTTTCCACAAAGCTGGTATCAAACTGCCCCGTCAAAAAGCGATGGCTCTCCACCATATGCTGGTGGAAGGGAATATTGGTCTTCACCCCCATAATACGGTACTCCTCCAGCGCCCGGCGCATCCGTAGTACCGCCTCGCCCCGCGTTTCGCCATAGCATATCAGCTTGCTAATCATCGAGTCATAGTAAGGGGTCACCTCATAGCCGGGGAAAACCCCCGTATCCACCCGCACGCCAGGGCCAGTGGGCAGCCGCGCCGTGGTAATGGTTCCCGTCGAGGGCAAATAATTGTTGTATGGGTCCTCGGCGTTAATCCGGCACTCAATGGCCCAACCCTTAATTTGAATGTCTTCCTGGCTAAAGCGCAGCTTGCGTCCGCGGGCCACGCGCAGCATCTCCTGGGCAATGTCAATGCCCGTCACCAGCTCCGTCACCGGATGCTCCACCTGCAAGCGGGTATTCATCTCCAAAAAGTAGAAATTCTTGTCCTTGTCCACCAGGAATTCAATGGTACCCGCGTTGACGTAATTCACCGCCTTAGCCGCGGCTACGGCCACCTCCCCCATGCGGCGGCGCAAATCTTCGTCCACCACAAAGGAGGGTGCTTCTTCAATTAGCTTTTGGTGGCGGCGCTGCAAGGAGCATTCCCGCTCCCCCAAGTACACAGCATTACCGTGGCTGTCCGCCAGCAGTTGAATCTCGATGTGCCGCGCCTCGGTGATCATCTTCTCCAGGTACACCACGTCATCCCCAAAGGCCGCCATCGCTTCGCGCCGCGCTCCGGCAATGGCGTCGGGTAAATCTTCTAGCTTGTGTACGGGGCGCATGCCCTTACCGCCACCCCCAGCAACAGCCTTCACCAACACCGGGAAGCCAATCTGGGGCGCGGCGGCAATCATTTCCTCGTCGTTGAGGCCAGGTTCGGTGCCGGGCACAATGGGTACGCCCGCCGCTTTTACCGTCTGCCGCGCTTCTTGCTTGTCGCCCATCACGTGAATGGCCCGCGCTGGCGGCCCCACAAAAACAATGTCATTATCTACGCACGCCTGGGCAAAATTAGCCCGCTCGGCCAAAAAGCCATAGCCGGGATGAATGGCTTCCGCGCCGGAGCGTTTGGCTACGTCTAGAATTTTTTCGATGACCAGATAGCTTTCGCGGGCTGGCGGGGGGCCAATGTGGTACGCTTCGTCGGCGTAGCGCACGTGGGGGGCATTGCGGTCTGCATCGGAAAACACAGCGACGGTGTTGATGCCCAACTCGTGGCAGGCACGTAGAATACGCATGGCTATCTCACCGCGATTGGCGATGAGCAGCTTGTTGAATCTTTTTACTAGGAGTCCGTCTTCTCGTTTCATGGTTTGTTCCGTTTTCGTGATCCGTAATCGGCAATCCATAATCCGTGATCTGTAATCGGTTTACGGTTTACGGCTTACGGCTTACGGTCTAGAGAGGGATATTCCCATGCTTCTTAGGCGGGTTCTGGTCGCGCTTGTTTTGCAACATGTGCAAGGCGTTAATTAACCGGGGCCTGGTTTCGCTGGGCATGATGACGTCGTCTACGTAACCGCGCTCGGCGGCTACGTAGGGATTGGCGAACAGTTCGCGGTACTCGGCTACCAGCTCTGCTTTGCGCGCTTCAGGGTCTTCGGCTTCGTTGATTTCGTTGCGGTGAATGATTTTGACCGCCCCATCTGGCCCCATGACAGCGATTTCAGCTGTAGGCCAGGCCAGGTTCAGGTCAGCGCGAATGTGCTTGGAGTTCATGACGCAGTAGGCACCGCCGTACGCTTTGCGAGTAACGACGGTAACCTTGGGCACGGTGGCCTCGCAGAAGGCGTAAAGGAGTTTGGCGCCGTGCTTGATGATGCCACCATGTTCTTGGTCGAGACCAGGTAGGAAGCCGGGCACGTCTTCAAAAACAATGAGGGGGATGTTGAAGGCGTCGCAGAAGCGCACAAAGCGGCCCGCTTTTTCGCTGCTTTTGATGTCTAGCACGCCAGCCAGCACCATGGGCTGGTTGGCCACGATGCCGACGCTGAAACCACCTAAACGGGCAAAGCCGACGACGATGTTTTGGGCGTAGGATTCTTGAATCTCGAAGAATTCGCCATCGTCCATGATGAGTTTGATGACGTCTTTAATGTCGTAGGGTTTGTTGGGATTGTCGGGGACGATGGTGTTGAGGCTTTCTTCGGTGCGTAGGTCGTCGTCTTTGCCTTTTTTGAAAGGGGGGTCTTCCATGTTGTTGGAAGGCAGGTAGCTCATGAGTTCGCGGATGAGGTAGAGGGTGTCTTCCTCGGTTTCGGTGGCGACGTGGGCGACGCCGGATTTGCTGGCGTGGGCAGAAGCGCCACCCAGTTCTTCAAAGGTCACGTCTTCGCCGGTAACGGTTTTGACGATGTCAGGACCGGTGATGAACATGTGGCTGGTTTCTTTGACCATGAAGATGAAGTCGGTGAGGGCAGGGGAGTAGACGGCGCCACCGGCGCATGGCCCCATGATGGCGCTGATTTGGGGCACGACGCCAGAGGCGAGGGTGTTGCGCAGGAAGATGTCGGCGTAGCCGCCCAGGCTGACGACGCCCTCTTGAATACGGGCGCCGCCGGAATCGTTGATGCCGATGATGGGGGCGCCATTGCGCATGGCCATGTCCATGATTTTGACGACTTTTTCGGCGTGGACGCCGCTGAGGCTGCCGCCAAAAACGGTGAAGTCCTGGCTAAAGACGTAGACGAGACGGCCGTCTATCGTCCCCCATCCTGTGATAACACTATCGCCCAAAATTTTCTGTTGGTCCATGCCAAACTTGCGTTCGCGGTGCACCACAAAGGCGTCGAGTTCGTGGAAGGAGCCGCGATCAAGAAGCAGGTCAATACGCTCGCGGGCGGTCATTTTACCCCGGGCTTTTTGCCGCGCGATGCGCTTGGCGCCGCCGCCTAGCTGAGATTCGGCTCGAAGTTGGTTGAGTTTTTCGATCTTGTCCATAGTTCCTGGTTGCTGGAGACGAGGTGGGTGACCGTAATCGGTAATCCGTTTTCCGTTATCGGTTTTCCGTTGTGCGTTTACGGTTTACGGCTTACGGTTTACGGCTCACGGTTCACGGGTTACGGGTTACGTTTCGTCTCGTGCTTCTCCTTTATGAAAATAGGTTTGAGCCGCTTTGTTGTTCAGCGCCCAACTGCTGAACAGCACGGCCGTACTGTAAATGCTGGCCGGAAGCTGCCACGCCTGGCGGTTCAGTGGGGAGGGCATGAGCCACACAAAGTGGGCTAACTCGACCAGAGCATACACGATGAATAAAATGGGAATGAGCCTGCGGGTAAACGGCCGTTGTCGCCATAGCGCCGCCGCCAATCCACCAAAACCAACAGCCCACACCACCGCCTGCACCAGCCGGAAAAGTGGGTCAGGTTGGACATCAAGAGCCTGCGGCAGCGCCCGCGATTGCCAGATAGCCACGCCGCGCCCCAGGTTCCATACGCCAAAGGCAATAACCCCCCAAAGGGTAATAGTTACGGAAAACGGGCGGTCCCTGGGCATCACCTTGGGCATCATCGGACATTGTAAGTGAAATGATTCACAAGCATATGTGAGTAAAAGCACCTTTGGCGGGTGACAAACATCCCCTCATGCCGCCAGCTCAAAAACGCCCTGCTCTCGATTCTTGCGCACGTCGTCCCAGGGAAAGACACGGCCGTTCATGCCAATGTACACCCCCTGCGGCAGCAACTGCGCCGCCGCCACGCTAAAGCCCAGGTTAAACAGCGAATCAGAGCCAGTAACGGCATAGGGAATCATCGCCCCGGTAAGAACGATGGTTTTAGGCAGGCCCGCCGCACCAATGAGCCGCGCCGTCTCCACCATGGTGTCGGTACCGTGAATGATGACGATGTTTTCTTCCGGGGCTTGCTGGCAGGAAGCGAGAATGCGCTGGCGATGTTCGTCGGTCATATACAGGCTGTCAATGAGCTGGTTTAGCTCCAGCTCAAGGGGCAGCGTGACGCGGGCGCGGCGCAAAATTTCAGGCAAGTGGGTGTTTTTGAAGGTTAGTTCTCCTTTGATTTCGTCATAATACTTGTCAAAGGTGCCGCCGGTAATGATGATGCGGACGCACATAGGCTATACCTCGCGTTCAGTGGTGGTGTGGGGGGCCTATAATAGCGCAAATTGGCGGGGAATGGGTAATGATTGACGCGCTGCCCGTTCGCAATTTACAATCTTACCTAAAGCGGAATTGATGATGAACACCACCAAATTATCTAGTAAGGGGCAAATTATTGTGCCTAAATGGGTGCGGGATGCGCACAATTGGGAAGCCGGATTGGGTGCTGCGTTACGCCTACCACTTCACCCCAGAGCAAATAGTGACCGCCTTGCGCAAGCTCTTCGGCTTGCCCAACGTCACCCTAAGAGACGCAGACCTTCTGGCGCTGGCTTTAGCCTGGCACACCACAGGGCTGGGCTTTGCCGACGCGCTGCACCTGGCCCAAGCCGCCCACTGCGCACAAATGCTCACCTTCGACCATCGCTTTGTTAGCCGCGCCCAACAAATTCAATCTTGCCCGGTGAATTTGCCCATATAGAGACAGGTTTATGCCAAATCTGGCAACACCTCTCGTGGCCGCGGCAGCGGAATACTCTCCACTACCGGCGTGGGCTTCTCCAGCGGCTTGTGGTGCTTCCGCTGCGGCACCGGCGGGCACTCCCACGCCTCCGGCGCCGTCTCCCGCCGCAAATCCCGCAGCTTCGGCAAGATGCCGCAGGCAAAGCAGTTGTGGCGGCAGTCCACCCGCGTCTCCTGCTGCTGGCTCATCAGGTAATCCTGCGTCAAAAACTTCTTTGTCACCGCCACGTCAATGTGCTCCCAGGGGAACACCTCGTCAATGCGCCGCTCGCGGTGGGTGTAAAAATGCGGGTCCAGCCCTTCTTCCGCCAGCGCTTCATCCCACGCCTGCCGGTTAAAATGCTCCATCCAGGCGTCAAACTTGGCCCCCTTGCGCCACGCCCGCTCCACCGCTTCTGCGATGCGCCGGTCGCCCCGGCTGAGGAACCCCTCAAAGACCGACTCCTGCGGATTGTTCCAGCGCAGCCGCAGTCCCGGCCCACGAAACGCTTCTTTCAGCAAATCCAGCTTGGCGTATACGCTTTCCGTCGCGTCCATCGGCTCCCACTGGAAGGGGGTGTGCGGCTTGGGAATAAAAGTGCTCACCCCCACGTTGACGCTGGCCTTGTTACCGTGGAACTTGCGCCCCTCGGCCAGCACCGCTTTGGCTAGATCGGCAATGGCCTGCACGTCTTCTAGCTCTTCCAGCGGATGCCCAATCATGAAGTACAGCTTGATGGTGCGCCAGTCGCGGCGGTAGATCTCTCGTGCCGTCTCCAGCAGCTCTTCGTGGGAGACGTATTTGTTGATGGTGTTACGCATCTTCTCGGTGGCTGCTTCGGGCGCCAGGGTAAAGCCCCCGCGACGGCCGTCGCCCAAATTATCCATCAGTTGGGTGGAAACCGACTCGATACGCAGCGAGGGCAGCGAAATATTCAGCCCTAAATGGCCGAAGCGCTGCCCAATCTTCTCCGTCAATTCCAGCACGTGGGTGTAATCGCTAGAAGAAAGGGAAAGCAGGGCAATTTCCTCATAGCCGGTGCTTTGCAAAATTTTGTCCATTGCGGCCAGCACTTCCTCCACCGGGCGCTCGCGTACCGGGCGCGTGACCATGCCCGCGTGGCAAAAGCGGCAGCCCCGCGTGCAGCCGCGCATAATTTCGATGGGCGCGCGGTTATGCACCGTTTCCACAAAGGGGATGATGAAGTCGGTGACGGGTGGGGGTAACACGGGCACAATGGTCTTTAGCACTTTGGCGGGGGCTTCCGGCATGTTGGGCGTAATGGCCGCCACCGCGCCATCCTCGTGATAGGTCACGTCGTAAAAACGGGACACGTAGCAGCCATCAAGCTGGGCAATATAGCGTAACTGCGTTTCCCGATCCAGATGGCTGGCGGCGCGCATCACGCCAATAATCTCCAGAATGGCCTCTTCCCCTTCGCCAATGACAAAGACGTCAATGAAGGGGGCCATGGGTTCGGGGTTGTAGCAGGCGTGCCCCCCGGCAATCACCAGCGGATAGCTGGCATCACGATCCACGCTGCGCACCGGCATGCCAGCCAAGTCGAGCAGGTTGAGGGCGTTGGTGTACAACTGTTCGTAGGGCAGGGTAATCGCCAGCATGTCAAAGTCACGAATGGCGTGCTTTGTTTCCAGGGAAAATAGCGGAATGTCCTGCTCGCGCATGATCTCTTCCATGTCCGTCCAGGGAGCAAAGACCCGCTCGGCCAGCAGGTTGCGGTGCTTGTTGATGATGTCGTAAAAAATCATCAACCCCAGGTTGGACATGCCAATGTCGTAAATGTCGGGGAAGGCCAGGGCAACTTTGTACGCCACGTCCTCCCAGTTTTTGACAATTTGGTTGTATTCGCCGCCGGTGTAACGGCCGGGCTTGGCGACGCGGGACAAAATCCGCTCTAATTTCGCTTCGATTTGTGCAGGTGTCATCTGGTTTTCTTCCCAAGAAAAAGGTTCAGTTGGAAATACCCGGTAAATTTTTTATTATTTTTATGAAATAATTCCACTTATTTGCTGGATGCGGCTGATTATAGCAAAT
>CAZDEO010000023.1:0-67468 GCA_964504445.1 uncultured Anaerolinea sp.
GGAAGAGGCCGAACAACGGCCGTTCAACAAACAACACTTTTTGCGTATGCTCAGCTACCTGGGCCGCTACCGGCGCGAAACCACCCTTATTGGGCTGGCAATCATCGCCTCGGCGGGCGTGCCCCTCTTCGAGCCATATCTGCTAGGCCGCGTGGTAGATGAGGGTATTGTAGCCGGGAACTTTGGCGCCGTGCAACAGTTAGCAGCCGTCATTTTAGCCCTGCACCTCCTAAGCTGGGTAGGTAACCGCACCCGCACCTGGCTATCGGCCGTTATTGGGCAAGGGGTGCTTTACGATTTGCGCGACGACCTGTTTACGCACATTCAGCGACTCAGCCTGCGCTTTTACGACAAGCACCCGGTGGGGCGCATCATGTCCCGCATCACCAGCGACGTGGAATCCATTGCCCGCCTGCTGAACACTGGCCTTGTCACCTTTGTCAGTGAAGGTATCAACCTCATTGGCATCCTGGCGGTCATGTTGTGGATGAGTTGGCGGTTGACCCTGGTGGCTTTCGTTACCATTCCGCTGCTGACCTTTCTGTTCTACAAAGCGCGCACCTCCATCGAAACAGGATGGAAAAACGTGCGCAAGACCGTATCCAACATCAGCACCAACCTGAACGAATCGGTGACGGGGATGCAAGTTACCCAATCTTTTGTACGTGAACGGCGCAATTTGCATACATTCAAAGGGTTGACACAAACCTCAAAAGATACGTGGATGCGTACCGTGCGCGCCGAAGAGATGATCTGGCCTTCCATTGACCTGATTGGCGTCCTGGGCACGGGGTTGGTTGTGGTCGTCGGGGCGTCCATGGTCTTTGACGAGACGCTGACCGTAGGCTTTGTTATCGCCTTCATCAACTATCTGTGGCGCTTCTGGGCGCCTCTCAGCGCCATGAGTCGGCTGTATGGCATGACCCTAAGCGCCATGGCTGGCGCAGAGCGCATCTTTAACTTTATGGACACCGCGCCGGAAATTAAGAATAAGCCCGGCGCCGCACCTATGCCGCCCATTCGCGGTGCGGTGCAGTTTGAACACGTAAACTTTAAGTATGATCCGGAACAGGATTGGATTTTGCGTGACGTAGATTTCCGCGTGCGCCCTGGTGAAACGGTGGCGCTGGTGGGGCATACGGGTTCGGGCAAAACCTCTATCATCAACCTGCTGATGCGCTTTTATGACCCCACGGAGGGCACGGTACGGGTGGACGGGCACGATCTGCGTGACGTGCAGGTGGAGAGCCTGCGCCAGCAAATGGCGATTGTGCTGCAAGATGGGTTTGCCTTTTCGGGAACTATTGCCGATAACATCCGTTACGGCCGTGCTGATGCCAGCGATGCCGAAGTAGAAGCAGCTGCCAAGGCGGTGCGCTTGCACGAGTTTATCAGCAGCCTAGAAGATGGGTACAACCATGACGTGGGTGAGCGCGGCGGGCGCGTTAGCGTGGGACAGCGGCAGTTGCTGGCCTTTGCCCGCGCCCTACTAGCTGACCCACGCATCCTTATTCTGGACGAGGCCACCAGCAGCGTGGACACGGAAACAGAGCAAATTATCCAGCAGGCAATGCAAACGCTGCTGCAAGGGCGCACCGCTTTCATCATTGCCCACCGCCTCAGCACCATTCGTCATGCAGACCGGATTCTGGTGATTGACCACGGCCGTATCGTGGAATGGGGTACGCACGAGGAGTTATTGGCGCAGCACGGCCGTTACTTTGATCTCTACCTGACCCAGTTTGCTGCCCACGTCAACGGGCACGGGCAGAATGGCAAGGTTAAGCGAGCGCCCCAACCGGCAGCCCCACAACCTGGAAATAGCTCCATATAAAGGAAGCCCATGATCGAAAAGCCGGGCTTTTCTCTGGTTGAAAAGCCCGGCTTTTGCTGCATTTAGGCAGCTGGTGAGGTATTAGGCAGCGGGTGGGATATTGAAGCTGTAACGCAGCAAGTTGTCAGGGTCGGTCTGCGCCTTAATCTGCGCCAGACGCCCATACCCGCCAGGAACCAGCCCGTCGCGGATGCGCTGCTGCGACTCGACGCCTTCCAGGAAGTTCATGTAGACGCCACCGGTGAGGGATGGCCGTAATGCCTCCTTCAACTGTCCGGTATAGGCTGCCAGTTGTTGGTGAGCCTCTGCCGTTGGCGTTACCCCCACCAGGGACAACACAAACTCGGCATCCCGGTTGCCATAAACGGCCGTAGCCCCATCCACTCGCCGGATCGCCCCACCTGCATGGCGCACTTCCGCAAAAATAAGCGGGCTGGGGCCATCTTTGCCCAGGCTATAAGCGATGATGGCCTCAATATCCGCGTCGCTCAACTCCCGCAGCCAGGCGCCGCTGTTGAAAGCGGGCATGGGGTCTACCGGATCATTGCTAATGGTGGCGGCGGCGCTAAACGGGATGGTTTTGAAATCGTCCAGCAGTGGTGGCTGCCAGTCCCGCCAATGGCGCAGCATTGTTTCCCCTGCAGCAATGGGGCCAGCAAAGCAGCCGCGCACAATGGCAAAAGATTGGCCACGCAAGAAATCGGGCAGTTGGGGAATGGGCGGGAAATTCATTACCAGCACCGACGAGGTGAGGTCATCTGGCGCATTGGCAACCCAGGCACGGTAATGGCGGAACACTTCTGGCGCCATCTTTGCCGGGTAAAAGAGATTGCCAGCATAAACTTCCGTCACCGGGAACAGGCGAATGGTGAGGCTGGTGACGATACCCAGGCTGCCACCGCCGCCCCTCAGGCCCCAAAACAGGTCGCTGTTCTCTTGGGCAGTGGCTATGCGCAGGCTGCCATCAGCCATGACCAGCTCATACTGAATCACGTTGTCGGCGGAAAGGCCATACTTGCGCCCCAGCCAGCCCAAACCGCCGCCCAAAGTGTAGCCCACCACGCCCACCGTCGGCGAGGAGCCAAGCAGGGGCGCCAGGCCGTGCTGCTGTGCGGCATCGAGCACCGCGCCCCATTTGACGCCCGCCTCTACGTGGGCAGTTTGGGCAATGGGGTCAATGGTCACCCCGTTCATGGCGCGGGTGAGGATAAGCAAGGCATCGTCGGCCGGGCGGACGTTGCCGTGACCGGTGCCCTGGACGGCCACACCCAGGCTGTGCTGGCGGGCAAAGGTCACGGCCGTGGCCACATCCTGTGCCGATTCCGCCACCACGATGACCGCCGGATGCTGCACGACCTTGCGGTTCCAGGCCAGCCGCGCCTCGTCATAACCGGGGTCCACCGACAACATGACCTGTCCCTGTAAATTGGCCCGTAATTGCCAGGCCGCTTCCGTCAATGACGTTTCAACGAGATAATGTTCCATTTTTGAAAAGCTCCTTGTAAAAAGATGTTACGGGCATCATACTGTAAGCCCCGTTTGGCAGGCGTTAGAAACCCCGTTTATTGTCAGCAAAAACAGGGAGGTTGGCGGCAATATGCAGGAAAAAGGGGGAAAATTGGCTGACGGCCGTATCCGAAACAAACGTAAACACGTTGGCGGGATCATAATTGATGCCCAGCCAATAGATAAAGTGCCGGTCAAAGGCGGCCACGTTGAGGTAACGCTCCACCACTTCCCCAGTCTCCTTAGTATGCACAAAGCCAAAGGTCAACGCAGGGAGAGCGCCCACCCTGGCTGGTTCTATGGGCAGCGGCGTAAAGGTATCATCGGGATAGGTAATGGCCCGATCGGCAGCGATGACGTCTAAATGTTCTTCGGCCAGGGCGGTCAGCGCTTGTTGCACGGCCGTTTCCTGTTCTGCCGGGTCAGTGGGCAACGCTTCGGCTACCAGGCGAACGGGGTGATCCACGGCGTAACTGGTCACAGGAAAAATGAGCAGTTCGACAAAGCCCATATTTCCCTGGCCATCGTGGACGCAAAGCAGGGGCGCTTGCCCTTCACAGGGTTCTACTCGTCTGCCTTCCGGGGGCGTCACGTTAACCTGTTCAATGAGCTGCCGGGCCAGTGCAAACGGATCGATTTCCATTTCTGGCTCCACAACCGGTTCAGGCGTTGGCTCGACGGTTGGCGCAGGGGTGGCAGTTGCTGCGGGTGTTTGATCGGTCGTGGGTTCAGGAACGGCCGTTTCCGTCAGTACAGTGGTGGTGGCAGCAGTGGTTGGCGATGGCTGCGGTTCAATTTCCGGCGTTAACCCACAGGCAGCCAGCATAACGCCGAGTAAAAGTGACAGGACAAATCGAGTTCTCATTCGTAAATTTCTCTCCGAGTAATCCGCAGATTGCGCCAGGTTTATTGGCGCAATCTGCGGATTTTCAATTAGACAAACAGGTTACGACGGATCCAGGAAGCTGAAGGAGTCCATCACCGTGTCATAGAGCGTTTGCATCTTAGCGTAAACCTCACCCATGGAAGGGTCGTCGGGCACAAAAGTCAGGGTGTAGAATCGATCATGATGCACCAACACCACCTGCCGGCTCATGTCCTGGCCCGGCAGTTGGTCGAACTGGTTGGAAAAAACGCCATCCAGCATGTAGCCGAAGGAAAACATTACCTCGAAATCGGCGAATTCTTCTTGCTTGGCGGTGGTGACCTCTTCCAGGGTACGGCCGTTAGCCGGTTCCACTGTAATAAACAGGCGCGGGTGGGCAGCATCCATCAGAGAATCAACGTAGACGGCCGTTTGCCCATCACTTATCTCCACCTCGTATTCACCGGGCAACAACAGGCAGAACCCATCAACGTCATTGGTGAAGAGCATCATGCCCACCGGCGCATCCGGGCATTCCGGCCCGGCCCACAACGGCGCTTCCGGCTCAATGCCGATGAACTGGAAGGTTTCGGTAATCATCTGGTAGAGCGCTTCCGCCTGGTGGCCTACTTCGCCGTATTCCTCGCCAATGCGGGCAATCATGATGTCTACGACACGGCCGTCGTGAACAGCAATCACCCGCCGGTTGATGTCCTGACCGGGCAGGTTATCCAGCACCATCGCCTGTTCCCCGTCCAGGTCAATGGTGAGGAAGGACATGGTAGCCAGGTCAACGTCAGACGGGTAGTCAGGGATGATTTCCTGGATGGAACGGCCGTCTAACGCTTCCATATGAATACTGGCAAACGGTGCTTCCGTGTTGAGCAAAGAGCGCACGTAGAGCGTCAAAGAACCATCCGCCCCCTGAAAAACGTCATAGTTGTCCGGGTAGAGAAAGCAAATACCCTGAGCGGCAGCAATCAACTGGTAGGCGCCGGTGGTGGCTGCAAGGCAATCCGCGGTGGTCTTTTCCCCGCCCCCTGTCTCGCCATCTGTTGGCTGCGGTTCGGCCCCAGTCGTTGGTGCTACAACCGGTTCGGTCTCCGGTTCAGCGCCGCCGGCTGGATTGCAGGCAACCAGCATGAATAGGATGAACAAAGTTGATATAAAAAATAGTGGTTTATCTTTCACAGCTTTTTACCTCACGTGATAAAAGTTGATGGGGGGCCGCTTGTCACCGGCCTATTTCCATGACAATGCCTTCTTTTTGTTTGCCAGCCTTCGGTGTTGGCAAATGACCCATTATCCCGCGGGGCTGGTCATTTAAGTTGATAATCCCAGCCAAAGTTGACGGGATGCACCTGTACGCCTTGCGCCACCTCAATGTCCTGGAACCAGATGCCGCGAGCGGGATAAGTCCAGTCTCCAGGCAACAGAATGGCGGCGTTACCTCCGGCGGCAGCGTTCATGGAGACACAGTAAATGCCGGGCTGCAAATCCCCGAAGAAATATTTGCCGAAGTTGTCGGTGACGGCCGTTACCTGCACAGCGGTACTGCTGGCACACGATCCGGCCTGCAGCAAGATGGTCACGCCAGAAATATAGCTTTCGGTGGGTTGAATCATGCCGTCAGCGTGGTAATCGCCGTGACCATCAACCGTACAGTTGCCAGCCAAAGCATCGCCGTTTTCGTTGGTCAGGCAATAATCTGCCCACAAATAGCCGCTGATGGAACCGTTGGGGACGGGCGACTTCAGGTTGATGTTTTCTACCTTTTGGCCGCTGGTAACAGAAATACCAAGCACGTCATCCAGGCCATGGTCACCCACCAGCCCCACGCAGTAGTCCCCGCTGAACCGACCCTGGAAGAGAAAACGGCCGTTGCCATTGGTCACGTCCACAGCAATAGCCGGGCTGGTGACGTGGCAGGCCGGGCCAGGGAAAAGCTGCACCTGGCGACTGCCCACCAACGTCTCGTCGCTGTCGTAAACGCCATTCTGGTTCCTATCCTGGTAAACAACGCCCGAAATGCTGCCATCCAGGGTTGGTGTGCTAACCACCGTCACCTTCAGCCACAGGGGCGCGTTGTTCTGGCCTACGCCAAAGAAGGCGCCCTCCGGCGATTGCAGTTTCCAATCGCTCTGGTAGCTGCCCGGCGTAACCGGGGCCAGAAATTGAACGCTCAGGTCAAGGGTCTGGCCGGGGGCTACAGAGGCCGGCAGCGGCATGATTTCGGTCACTGCTCCTAAGGTGGGGCCGCCAGCGTGAACAAAATGGTAACGGCCGTCCCAGGTACAGGTGCCGCTGTTTTTAATACGCCAGGTCTTGCTAAAGGAAACGCCGGTGGGAAGTTCGCTGCCGTCGGGGATGGTCACGTCGGCAACAAAGGCAGCCGCATTGGTGCAGGCCGCTGGAGTAACCGGAGCGTTGGCCGGTTGGGTGTACTGGGAACCGGCGGTGATCCAGCAGTTCCCCATTGAGCCATCGGCGCAGGCCACGCGCCACCAGCCGCTGTCGCTGCTAACGCCGGTCACTTTGGCCATCTGTCCGGCAGCCACCCAGCCAATGACGTCGTAGTTAGGGCCAGGGCCGCGACGCATGTTCACGTCCACCAGAGCCGTCACGTACTGCACCGGCGTATCTAGCACAGACACGGCCGTTGCTGTCGCCGTTGGTGGCAGCGGGGTAATGAAGGGCGTGGGCGGCACGGCCGTTGCTGTGGCGCTGGTAGCAATTGTCGGTGTGGGTTGGGTGCTGGCAGCCGTTTCGACAACAACCACCATCGGCGTTGTCGTCTGGCTGTCTGCTCCGGCAATGACAAAGACACTGCGCCCTACCAGCAGTGCCGCCACGCTCAACACGCCCAGCACCATGGTGGCTACAAATCCAATAATTAAGATAGATATCGTCCGAGACATTATTCCTTCTCCTTTGAAATTAGCGAGAACAAGAGTGAGGGTGAGAACAAAAGTCTGCCCTCATGTCGCCTCTTTTAAGCTGACTTAACGATAACAAAACGGCCGTTTTACAAGCGTTTGGCGACCGTTTGAAAACTCGCCATAAATAATGTCGGCAAAATAGACGCGGATTTTTCAGGCTGTTGGCCTACGCCTTTCCTACGGGCTATGGGTTTGCTGGCTGGCTGGGGGTAATGGCCACGGCCGTTGCCTGCGCCTCTACCATCCTGGTTAGCGCCTGCGGCTGAGGGAAGAACACAAAACGCGACGTCCACCACTTGGCCTCAACGTAGGTGCTGGGGTCATTGGGGTTGCCCGGATTGCTCAAGCATTCCATCATATACTCGCCATCATAGGCAAAGCGGGGATTGTCCTGGGCATCCAGCGCCAAGACCGGGCGCAGGCCGCCAAACCAGCTTCCGCGCACGCAGTTCGGCAACGGGCTAATGGGGTGTTCGTCTCCAATTTGCGCGCTATCTTCAGCCAGGGTCACCTGCCACTGGGGATTCAACGTCTCACACGCGCCATCGCACCAGAGGTATGCCAGACTAAAGCTGTTGAAGTCACGGTAGGCCACACGGGGACGGCCGTACTGGTCCAAAACCAGCGCCGCGTAATCGCCGCTGCCACCACCCAGGTCCAGGGAGTAACCATCCCAATTCTCAGGCTGCGCGCAGCCGGCATGGCACCAGAGGTAATAGAAAGGGCCGCCGCGCGGCGTGAAACTCAACCGCACGCCATCGTTGTTGTCTATCGCTGGGGACCAACTGTAAATGCCGCTGCCAGAGTTGGTACTCAGCAGGCGGACGGGCAGGGACCAGTTGGCGCTGTTGCCGCAGTTGCTGTTGCATTCCAAATAAACCAGTTTGCTAGAAGGGTCGGCAAAGGTGCCGCCATCGCGGGCAAAAATTCGCGGACGGCCGTTAGCCGTGAAGGTCAGCGCCGCGTGCTCATCCACGTAAACCGTGTCGCCAGAAAGGTCAATGCGGGTTTCAAACCAGGTTCCTGGTTGCGTACAGTTGCCATCACAAAAGACATAGTAGGCGCCTTCGTGCGCACTGGCACTGTTAGCCCGATCTTCATACACAAAACGCGGCCGTCCCAAATGGTCCAGGGCAAAGTTTTGGTAGCTGTAATCGGTGTTATAAAGGCCATCACCGCTGCCTTGGTCGGTAATGTCTAGCGCTTGCCAGTTCTGCGGGGCAGTACAATGGGCATTGCACTCGGCGTAACGGTATAGCAAACCCCCAAAAGGCGCGCCATCCCGGCCAATGGAACGCATTAGCAGCAACCGCGGACGGCCGTTGGGCGTTAATGCCAACTGCACCCAGGGCCACCCTGCAGCCAGGCTATCAATTTCGGCTAACTGCCAGTCAACCTCGTTACTACAGTCAGCCTGGCTGGTGGGCTGGCAAAAGCCATACAAGACAGCCTGCTGTTTGCCCGCCAGCAAAGGAGCAATGCGGCTGAACGCAATGTGCATCCCGCCCTGCTCGTCAACGGCTATGGCCGCGCTACGGAAAGAATCCTCGCCAAACATCAACGAGCCGGCTAATGTGGGCGGGGGCGGTGGCGGGGTTGCAGTTCCCCCCACGATCAGGGGCAGATAACTAGAATGTGCTTCATTCGCTTGGGCGCTGACCGTCTTGCTGCTCGTTATCATCGTGAATGTCAGCACCAACACAAGAGCGACAATAGCGAGCAAAACAATCCCCAACAAAATTGCCAATACTATAACCAGCACCTGCCGCAGGGCGTTATTAGAACTGACGGGAGATGATACATACTTCTGCTCTGTTCCATAATTTATTTCTGTTTGCTTTGACATCGTTCATTTGCATCCTTATAAGAAGTTGGTTCAGGTTGGCGCCATGACTGCAGATGACGTCAACTTGGTTTGATATCGGTGATCATAATCCCTGGACGCTTGACAGCCGTTTGCCCGACGTTTGAGTTGGCGTCACAAGTACGGATCACTGTTGCGAATGGATCTGATCTGCGGCTGCGCCTGGCTGAAGAATACTGGCCTGGTCCGGAAAACGACGCAGCATGTCCAGCATCAGCGGGATCAGCGCGGCCCAACCGCGGAAATAGCGAACTTCGCCGCTGGGTACGTGGCGCAGCTTGCCGCGCCATTGAACCTGGTCATCTGTTTTTTCCTGCCACACCCGAAGCGTAAAGAGTTGGGAATCTGGTTGTGGTTCTTCGTTCATCGGTTCATCCTGATGGTAGAAATTTCCGCCTTCTTTGCTGGCGGTAGGGGGCATGGTAACCTAACGGCCGTTTGCCAGCCGTTTGATGTCCAGGCGCAGACATATTGGCGCGCGAAATTTTGCCCACCGGCCGCAACCGGAGGAATCATGCACCGTTTCGCTTCACTAAATTTGGGTAAATCGGGGAAAATGAACCAGGTTACCGGGCAACAATACCGGCTAAAATCTCGTCGAAGGGCTGCGTCTCAGCTTGCTGCTGGGCCTGGGCAATTTGGTTGGGCGCAAGCTGGGCTTGCAGTCTGGCCGATAATGTTTCGGCGCGTTGCCGGGCTTCCCAATCGCAGCCGGGGTGCTGCAAAACCGACAAAGCCCACACCAGGGCCGTGAAGGAGTCACCAGTCTGGGCGCGAATAACGGCCGTGCCCACCACCGCCGCCAAAATATACCGCACCGAGTGCATCCGCTGTTTGCTGTGCAAAAACCGCAAAAAGTGGGCATGTGCCGCCTCAAAATTTTGCGCTGCAATTTCCAAAAAACCCATTGTCACCCAAGCCCGCTCTAGCCCCACCAGGTCTTGAAAGTCCGTGTACAATGTCATGCTTCGCTCAAGTAACTGCCGCGCTGCCTCCAAATCACCCTGCGCCTGTTTGACCAGGCCCAAATAATGCGTGGCATAAGTCATGCTGTTGGGATCTTTGGTGTTCTGTGCCACCTCCAGGCAGGTGGTTAGTTGCTGTTCGGCCTCATCAAGATGCCCTAACAGCAAGTTCGTGCGCCCGGCAATGAGCAGGGCAGTACCCAGCAACCGCGGATCACCTAGCGCTTCGACAACCGGTTGGGCAGCTATGAGCTGCTGGCGGGCGGCGGTTAACTGCCCCTGATCTTGTCGGATCATGCCCAAATAGACTTGGGCCATGGCCCCCCCCCACCGATCTTGCTGCCGTTCTGCCAGCATTAGAGCGGTTTGCAACAGGGCCAGCGCTTCGTTAAAACGGCCCAGCGACCATTCGAGCAAGCCCAAATGGCGGGCGCAGTAACCAAGCAGGGCTTCATCACCCAGAGTTTCCAACTGGGCCATGGCTTGGCGCAGCAAGGTTTCGGCTAGCGCCATTTTGCCGGTACGGAAGCTCAAAAAAGCCTGGTAGATGTGCATGGCGCACAGCGCTACCTGGGTATGGCGGTGGGTTGCCGCTTGCTGCAGCGACACCGCCGCCCGACGAAAAGCATCCTCGCCTTCGGGCAGCAAGCCACGTAAATCGTAAAAATAATACAGGGGAAAGGCAGCCCTATGTAACAGGTCGGCTTGTTGGTGGCTGACAGCCCATTGCCAGGCGGTGCGGACGTTGGCCAGTTCCGTAGCCACGGCCGTTAGCCCCTCTTTCTGTCCCGGCCCCCGCAAAATCACCGCCTGCTCCGCCAGCCATTGCAACGTATAACGGCCGTGCTGGGCAGCTATTTTCTGGCCCACGGCAGGGTCAGCTTGTAGGTAGTCATGGGCATATTGGCGAATGACATTGTGCAGGTTGTAGCGATTGACGGCCGTGCGCTGCACCAGAGAGCGGTCCACCAGCGCCGATAACTGGGGCAAATCAGCCGCGGCAACTTCAGCCGCTGCTTCCCGCGTGAAACCGCCCCGAAAAACCGACAGGCACGCCAACGCCTGCCGTTCGGTCGGCGTCAACAAGTCCCAAGAATAATCAAAGACGGCGCGCAGGCTGCGGTGGCGTGGCGGCAAACTGCGCCGCGGGACGGTCAGGAAGTCCAGGCTCTTTTCAATTTCTTGGGCAATTTCAGCGCAAGAGAGCAGGCGCACCCAGGAAGCCGCCAGTTCAATGCCCAAAGGCATGCCGCCAACCAACCGGCAAATGTGGGCAATAGCCGGGTAATCGGCAGCGTCTAAGGGCTGGGCACTGGCGGCGCGGCGGGCGCTCTGCAAGAAAAGCTGCACGGCGCTGTTTGTGGGCAGCGCTTCCGCCGTCAGTTCCTCAGGCACAGGAAGCTCCCCCAAATCAAAGCGCCACTCTGCGGGTAATTCCAGCGCCTGGCGTGAGGTGACGAGGAGTTTCACGGCCGTTGTCTCTGTTACCATACGCGTCAAAAATTTGGCCGCGGGCAGGACATGCTCAAAATTATCCAGCACCATCAGCAGTTGCTTGGTCGCCAGCAGGTGCAACAACTCCGTTTCCGCCTGACGCGAACCACTCAGGCGGTAATGCAACGCCTCGGCAATGGCTGTAGTGACCTGGTCTGGCGTTTGCAGCGCGCCGAGGGCAACCCAGACCGCGCCATCGGCAAAAACGGGCTGGTGACCGACGGCCGTTTGCAAAGCCAGCCGCGTCTTGCCAATGCCACCTGGCCCAACAATGGTTATCAGACGGCAGTCAGGATCGGCCAGCAGTTCGGCCAGATGGGCCAGTTCGGCTTCGCGACCAATGAAGGGGGTGGCGGGCGCGGGCAAAGCAGACGGCCGTGCTGCGGTGGACCGGATTTCTGGCTGCAGCACAGGCGGGGCGGGTGCTTCCAGGCGCATTAATTGCTCATAAGCCGCCTGGGTCGCCGGGCCAGGTTCCACGTCCAGCTCGCGGCGCAAAATGAGCGCACACTGCTCGTAGACGCGGCGCACTCCGGCCCGGTCACCGCTGAGGGCATGGAGGCGCATCAACTGTACGTAAGTCGTTTCGTCCAGGGGATCGTGCTGGATGAGGGATTGGGCATAGCGGGCGGCGGCGCGGAAATTGCCCTTTTGTTCCAGCAAGCTCACTAATTGATGCAGCGCATCCTGGTAGGCTTGCCGCAGCGTTTCGCGCCGGGGGATTATCCACTCTTCGTAGTTGCCGGGCAGCAGATCGCCGGTGTAGAGGGAGACGGCCGTTTCTAACCAGTGCAGTTTATCGTCATCAGATACGGCCGTTTTGGCCGCCGCCAGCGCCGCTTCAAACTCGGCTACATCCAGATGAAAACTGGCGTTGGTACGCCATTGCAGCGTCATGGCGTCAGCTGCCAGATAGGTGTCTGCGTTGGGCAGGGTTTGGCGCAGGGTGTAGAGCAGGTTGCGCAGGTTGGCCCGCGCCTGGCTATCGCTGGAATCGGGCCAGAGGGTGAAGGCCAGGTGTTGGCGGGAAACGGCCGTGTGCCGGTGGAGCAGCAGATAGGCCAGCAAAGAAATTGGCCGGTCGCCGCTGAAACTGGGCGCTGGTTTCCCGCGGAAAACCAGCCCAAATTCACCAAAGAGCGTGATGTGAAGAAGCTGCGATTCGGTCACGTCTTGTCACCTTGATAGCATGGCGTGCATTAACAGGTCCCTGCCTGCTGCATATTATGACCGTTTTTTTGCCGTTTGAAAATTTGTGTGGTGGCGTGATGCCGGAGAAACGGTTGGGCAGCTATCCTGTTGCTGTGGTTGGTAAACGGCCGTGACTTTGCTGCCAGTGGTTGTTTGTTGGCAAGCTGCTGCCCATCAACCCGGCAGGCGTAGAGGGTGAAATAATCGGCCGCTGACAAAGTTATCAAGGTGCTGATAGTGTGCCCGCAATAATGACGGTAAAATAACGAGATTATGGAAGAAAGCTTATCCCCCAAACCGCACAGCAAGAGTCCCAAACCCCCGCAGCCTGGTTTTAGGCGCTACTGGCAGCTTCTGGTGCGCTATATGCGCCCGCAAAAGGGGCAGGTGGCGCTGCTCGCTTTACTTATTCTGAGCAGCATTGCCCTGCAGCTCATCAACCCGCAGTTGGTGCGCCGCTTTTTAGATGCGGCGGAAACGGGACGAACGCTGGACGAGTTGGTGCGCACGGCCGTTTTGTTCACCGGCATCGCTATTATTGCGCAACTCGCCTTGCTGGCGGGCACTTATGTGGGCGAAGTGGTGGCCTGGACGGCCACCAATAACCTGCGCGCCGACCTGGCCCTGCACTGCCTGAAGCTGGACATGAGCTTCCACAAAACCCACAAACCGGGCGAACTGATTGAGCGCGTGGATGGGGACGTGAACCAACTGGCTAACTTCTTTTCGCAGCTCATCATCCAGTTGGGCAGTAATTTGCTGCTGGTGGCGGGGGTGCTGGTGCTGCTGTGGTTGGAGGATTGGCGGGTGGGGTTGTCGGTAACGGCCGTCGCTCTCCTTGGCCTGCAAACCCTTCGCCTGCTCAACCGTTACCTGGTGCCCCGCTGGCAAGCCGTGCGCGCTTTGGAAGCCGACCTCTTCGGCTATCTGGAAGAATGGCTGACGGGTACCGAAGAAATTCAGACCAACCGCGCCGCGCCCTACATCATGCGCCGCCTCTACCAGCTCATGCGGCGGCGCTGGCGGCTCACCCAATCTGCCATGCGCCTGAACGTGTGGGTCATTGGCCTGCCCATCATTTTGCCTGCCCTGGCTTACGTCGTCGCCTACCTGTGGGGCGACCAACTTTTCCGCAACAGTGTGCTAACCATTGGCAGCGTTTACCTCATCTTCTACTACATTGATGTCATTCGCGGGCCATTGTGGGGCATTCAGCGACAGGTGCAAGATTTACAGCGCGCCGCCGCCAGCCTCAACCGCATCACTGATCTGTTTGCCCAGCAGTCAACTCTGCAAGATGGCGACCAGGCCATTTTGCCCGATGGGGCGCTGGCGGTGCAGTTTGCGGGCGTGTCCTTTGCCTATCAGGATGAATTGCCCATGGTCAATAGCCAATTGTCACTTGCTAATGAGCCGCCAGCAGCCAACAGCCAACAGCCGGCGTCGGTTCTGCAGGATGTAGATTTTACGCTGGCGCCAGGGCGGGTGCTGGGACTGTTGGGGCGCACGGGCAGCGGCAAAACGACGGTTTCGCGGCTGCTGCTGCGCTTCTATGACCCGACCCAGGGTGCTGTAAGGGTGGGTAGTGGGCAACTGATTGACCTGCGCCACACGACGCAAGGGGAAATTCGCCGCCGCGTGGGCATGGTGACGCAAGACGTGGAGCTATTTCACGCCAGCGTGCGGGACAATTTGACGTTGTTTGATGACACGGTGGATGACGGCCGTCTCCTTGTCGCCTTGGAGGAATTAGGGCTGCGTGATTGGCTGGATGCTCTGCCCAATGGGCTGGACACGCAGCTAGACGCCAATCACAGCCTCTCTGCCGGGGAGGCGCAGCTTTTGGCCCTGGCCCGCGTTTTCCTCACCGATCCGGGGCTGGTGATTCTGGATGAAGCCTCGTCGCGGCTGGACCCGGCCACGGAAACGCTGCTGGAGCGGGCCATTGACAAGCTGCTGGCGGGGCGCACGGCCGTTATCATTGCCCATCGCTTGCACACGGTGCAACGGGCCGATGAGATCATGATATTGAGCAACGGCCGTATTCGCGAACATGGTCAGCGCGCTGCATTAGCCGCTGACCCGCACTCGGAATTTTACGGCCTGCTACAAACCGGGCTTGAAGAAGCGATAGCGTAAACCGTGAACCGTAAGCCGTGAACCGTGAACCGTAAACCGTAAACCGGATAACGGATAACGGATTACGGATTACGGATTACCGACTACCAACTATGAAAACCTACAAATACTTCCTTCAAATTATCCGCTTTCGCCCGCACTACTACGCGCTGGATATTATCCCATTTACGCTGCACACCTCTTTGGGCGCGGTAACTGGCTTGCTGTTGCGCGCCTTCTTTAACGGGCTAACGGGCGCGGAAGGTTTTAGCCTGGACATGTGGGCGGTGGTCGGCTGGCAAATTGCTACCGTGGTCGTCTCCGTAGCCCTGCTGTTCATCGCCATTATGGGCACTATCAACCTGGTTCAGCACGGCATGGCACTAATGATTCGCAACATGATGGCCCGCATTTTGGCGCTGCCCGGCGGCGCGGCCCTGCCCCGCGATGACAGCGGGCACCCGATGCCTTCCGGGAAAATCATCAGCACGTTGCGCGATGACGCTGACCAAATGGCCCATTCGCCTATTGTTTTTGATGACCTGTTTGCCTTTGGCGCACAGGCCGTCATTTCCCTGGTGATTATGTTCCAGATCAACGCGCTGGTGACGCTGGGAACCTTTGTGCCGCTGGGGTTGATTATTTTTGCCGCGCACCGGCTGAGCAAACGAGCGGAGGCAATTCGCAAAGCCAGCCGCGCTGCTACGGCAGAAGTGACTGGCCTCATTGCTGATATGTTTAATGCGGTGCAGGTCCTTAAAGTGGCGAATGCTGAAGAACGGGTAATCGGCCGTTTCCGGCAGGTCAATGATCGGCGGCGATCGGCGATGGTGCAGGATAAGCTCATCGTGCAGGTGGTGGACACCCTCAGCAGCGGCACGGTGGATGTGGGCGTGGGCCTGATTTTGCTTTTTGCCGCCCAGTCTATCTTTGCCGGGACGTTTACCGTGGGCGATTTCGCCCTGTTTGCCTCTTACGTCTGGCCGGCAACGCAGTTGATGCGCATGGCGGGGCGATTGATTACCCATTACCGGCAGGTGGGGGTATCGGCGCAGCGCATGGAGCAGTTGATGCAGGACAGCCCGCCGGGTGCGGTGGTGGCCCATAACCCCATTTACATGACGGGAGATTTGCCGGAGCTGCCTTTTGTGGGGAAAACGGCCGTTGACCGGCTGGAAACGTTGGCAGTGCGGAATCTCCGTTATGAGTATGCCGTAAACCGTAGACCGTCAGACTCACCCCCTACGGATTACGAGTTACGGGCTACGGATTACGGATTACGGTCTACGGATTACGGATTACCGACGACGAATCACGGCATCCATGACATTTCCTTCACTGTGTCGCGCGGCTCGTTTACCGTGATTACCGGACGCATTGGCTCCGGCAAGACGACGCTGCTGAAGCTGCTGCTGGGCCTGCTGCTGCCGCAAGAGGGGGAAATTTTGTGGAATGGGCAGCGCATAGCAGACCCCACAACCTTTTTTGTGCCGCCGCGGGTGGCGTATACGGGGCAGGTGCCGCGCCTGTTTAGCGATACGCTGCGCAATAATATTCTGTTGGGTCTGCCAGAGGAGCGGGTGGATTTGCAAAGAGCGCTGGAAACGGCCGTGCTGACCCCCGACCTGGCCGAAATGGAAAAGGGGCTGGAGACCCTGGTGGGGCCAAGAGGGGTGCGCCTTTCCGGCGGGCAGGTGCAGCGCACGGCTGCTGCGCGCATGTTTGTGCGCGACGCTGACTTGCTTATCTTCGATGACCTTTCTAGCGCCCTGGACGTGGAAACGGAAGGTTTGTTGTGGGAACAGCTTTTTAACACGGCAGGGGAGCAGAGGGGCACGGGAGCAGAGGAGAAACTGCGCCGCCCCACTTGTCTGGTTGTCTCGCACCGTCGCCCGGCGCTGCGGCGAGCTGACTGGATTATTGTGCTGCAGGACGGCCGTATCGCCGACCAGGGCACGTTGGAAGACCTGCTGGCCCGCAGCCCGGAGATGCAGGCATTGTGGCAAGGAACATGAAGGGTGTGTAGATTGGTCAAGGTTTTGAGATTTGACCAATCTTGGCAATGAAAACGACCATGAAGATTACCCTCCGTCTGGCAAACCCAGACAGCGATTATGAAGGCGTGGCGGCCTTGTGGAATGCGTTAGAGCCGGAACCCATTACGGCCCAGCAACTGCGGGAATGGGATGCGCCTGCGCCCGGTAAGCTGCGGCGGCGGACGGTGGCTTGGGTAGCTGGCCAGGTGGTTGGTTATGGTTTTGTGGGGCGAGACGTGTTTGATGGTGACGGCCGTTATGAGCTTTGGGTGGGCGTGTCGCCGGGCTGGCAACGGCTGGGCATTGGGCGCCAAGTATATGATGAGGCGCTGGCCTTTGTCCGGCAACAGCCGGTTACCGAACTGACCAGCCGCGTGCGCGACAACAACCCGGCGGCCTTGCGCTTTGCCCGGCGGCGCGGCTTTGTCGTCAGCCATCACCGCTTTGAAAGCGTCTTAGATTTGGGCCACTTTAACCCGGCCCCTTTTGCCGGGGTGATTGAGGCGGTAGCCGCCACCGGCATTCGTTTCACGAACCTGGCGGAGGAAGGGGATACAGAAATGGCGCGGCGCAAATTACACCAACTAAACTATGAAACTTACCTGGATGAGCCGGATAATGGGGGTTGTTTTCCTGATTTTGATGCGTTCAACAAGATGTTCGATACTGCTAGCTGGTTCCGGGCTGAGGGACAAATTTTGGCGGTGGATGGGGAAAGATATGTGGGTCTGGCAGCTGTGGGGTACTATGCCAATACCAATTCGTTGTACAACATGATGACCGGCGTAGACCACGCTTATCGTGGGCGGCGTATTGCTCTGGCTTTGAAACTGCTCACTATTCAGTACGCTCAAACGCTTGGCGCAGATTATATCCGCACGCACAATGATTCTCTTAATGGACCGATGCTAACTATTAACCGGCGGCTGGGCTATCAGCCTCGCCCTGGAGAGTACCAACTACATTGTGTTCTCAAAAGGGATAATTTGCGGCGTTAAGCCAGGAATTGGCGCAATTGGGCTAAGACCAGGTCGCTGCGCTGCTCGGGGAACCAATGGGTGACGCCGGGCAGCAGGTGAAACTGGGAATCGGGGCGGCGTTGAAGTTCGGCTTCAAAGGCTTGGGTGCTGGCAATGCGGTCAATTTTGCTGCGCATGAAGAGCACGGGGAAAGGAAAAGCCAGGAATTCTGGTTCGCGTCCCAAAATGCCTAACAAGAAGAAGAGCAGTTTAATCGGCCAAAACCAGCCATCGAGGTAATGGTAGGTGTCGCGCCACGCTTCGTTGGCTGTCTCGGAGCGGTAGCCAGCAAAGCGGGTGAGGAGGTTGCCTAGCAGGTTTTGCAACGGCCGTATCCTGACGGTGTAGGGTAAAATATAAGGAATCTGGTACAGCCAGGTTAGCGCATTCAGGCCATGTTCCCACACATCATAGCGAAAGGATGAGGCGACGGACAGAGAGACCAGTTTTTCTACGGGCGGGTCGCCGTGGGTGCGTATGTAACGCCAGGTGTAGGTCGCGCCTAAGTTGTGCACTATGGGGATTAGTTGACCGGTGGGGCTTGTTGCCGCCACTTGGGCAAAAGCATCGGCCACCTCTTCATCCAGCACGCCTTGCCGCAGTTCGCGCCAGGTGGGAATGGGTGCGGGACGGGTCTGGCGATTGGGAAAAGCCAGGGTATAGATGGCGCGCCCCGCCAGCCACGGCCGTTCCCGTTCTTCCTCTGTCCAATAATCCCGCCACATCAGGGGGGAATCGGGGAAACCGTGAATGAAAACTACTGGGCTACGGCCGTTTTCTGGCGGCTGGTAGGCTTTTTCTAAGTGACAGTAACGCATGGTCACCCTTGCGGCAAAGTTTGGATAACGGCCGTATCGATCCACCCTTCAGCTGCCGCGTGTTCAGCCATAGCCAGGGTATTGTTCGTCAAAATTAGGGTAGACCCGGCCATTTTTACTTGTTCGGCTAAGCGCAGAACGGCCGTATCTCGGTCCGTCTCTGACGACACATCTCGAATGTACACAGCCAGAATGCGCCCAGGGTACATTTGCACAACCTCGGTATAGATTTCTGGATCCTGCTGCCCGCTGTCCCCAATTAGCAAAAAGGGCAGCTCTTCATAAAAGTCCAGCACTTCGCGGAGGGCATTTAGTTTGTACTGCTTATGTTGGGTTGGCAGCAGTTCCGTTTCGGTGATGCCCCAATCTCGCAAGAACAGGGGGGCTGCGGGAATGCCCTGCAACTCAAAAAAATCTACCAGCAAATCATACAAATTCCACGGGCTGCTGGAAAGGTAAACTAAAGGGTTGTGGCCCTGGTGTAGGGCGTTATAAAATTCGGCCACGCCCGGAAAAGGTAGCCGCGTTTGGGCGCTGCCCATAAACACGGTGCGGGCCATGCGCAGTAAGTCTGCGGCGTGGGAAACAACGATTGTGTCGTCAATATCGCTGATAATTCCAAAGCGAGCGGTCCGTGAGGGTACAAAGACGTGCCCGGTGGCTTGAACCGGCTCTTCTGGCTTAGGATGGCACAGGGTTAGCTCAATTTCATGCCAGGAGCCACCAGTGGCAGAAATTGGCTCTGGTAAGACGAGGGTGATGGTGAAGTACCCTTCTTCATTTCCGGTGACGGTTTGCTCAACGTGTCCGTATCGCGCCCACACTTGGGGATAGGGGACTTCATCGCTGGCGAAACGGCCGTACATGTCTACCAGGTTATCCCACAAGGTATCGTTGTCGACGGCCGTTATCTCTTTGGGGTTGCGCAGCACACGCCCATGCAGCCGCAACTGCTGCGCGCTGCCATAGCCCCAATAGGGGACAATTACCAAAGAGGCTGGCTTACCCAAACGCGCCGCTAAACGTTCCTTTGTGCCATCAAAACGATTCTCTAAATTAAGTGCCGCGCTATGCAGCACTTGCCGCCAGTTTTCCACACACTCCTCCAGCTTAAATGATGATTACAAATGCTATCCCTTCACAGCATTCTTGGCAATAACCACAGGTTATTCATTTGCCCGCAGCCATCCTTTTATGTTGTAAGCACATTCGTAAGTAAAATTGATAAAATTCTATAGAGCTTGATCCCTTTTTAACGAAAGTTACGCTACTGGCAAATTATCCTGGAGGTAGTTAATTATCATGAGTGATGTGATTATTATCGGCGGTGGACCGGCTGGCTCTGCATTGGGTTGTTATCTATCAAAAGCAGGTATTAGCAACACAATATTAGAAAAGGCAATCCATCCTCGCCCCCACGTTGGGGAATCAATGGTGACTTCGTCAACCCGCGTTTTCCAAGAAATTGGTTTTTTGGAAGTGATGGAACGCGAAGGGTTTGTGAAAAAATATGGAGCAACATGGCATGCTCCTTCAAACCGCGGCAAGTTTGCTATTGCCTTTGGTGAGTTTCCTCAGGAGGGGATTGAGCAAGATTACACCTATCATGTTGATCGCAGCAAATTTGACTTGTTGCTATTGAAACAAGCTGAAGCCTTGGGTTCCAAAGTTGTGCAAGGGGTCACTGTCAAACGCGTACTGCTTGATGAAAACGGCCGTGCCTACGGCGTTCGCGCAGCCATTGACCAGGCAGAATTTGATCTTCACGCCAAAGTTATTGTCGATGCTTCTGGACGAGACACACTTTTAGGTCGCCAACTACGCATAAAAGAAAAAGACGCCATCTTTAATCAATACGCCGTCCATGCCTGGTTTGAAGGCGTAAACCGGGGCAATGATGAAAGCAAAGACCACATACACATCTATTTTCTGCCTGTTGAACGGGGTTGGGTCTGGCAAATTCCTATTACTGAAGAAATCACATCAGTAGGAGTCGTTGTAGACAAAGAAGTCTTCAAGGAAATTTTCACAGATATGGATGGTTATTTCCAAAAAATGGTCCATACCAACGAAAATCTAGCCCAGGCACTCGAAGACGCCCGGCGCATTAACGAATTCAAAACAGAAGGCGATTACAGCTACAGCATGACAAAATTTGTTGGTGATGGGTATCTTATGGTCGGAGATGCGGCACGCTTCGTAGATCCTATCTTCTCTTCCGGCGTAAGCATCGCATTATACAGTGCAAAGTACGCTGCTGAAGTAATATCCCAAGCATTTGCCACCAATGACTTTAGCGAAAACGTCTTCCAACCTTACGAGGAAAGATTACGTGCCGGTGCAAATGTCTGGTACGAATTTATTCGCCTCTACTACAAGCTCCTGCCTTTGTTCACCCACTTCATCCAGTCGTCCCAATATCGCCTGCAAGTTTTACAGTTATTGCAGGGAGAGGTGTTTGACCGCCAAAACGTCCCCGTTTTAGACGCTATGCGTAACTATATCGAAGCCGTTGAACGCACCCAAGGTCACTTCTTCAAAGCCCATTTAACGGATATCTCCATTGATCCTGTAACGGAAGGGGCCGAATGGTAAAATGCTTTAACAGCAAAGGTATTTCCTACAAAAAAGGTGTAACCGTTCAGACTTTTGAAGTTTATTCCCCTGGCAATCGCATCATTTGACGATCAAAACTTCAAAAGTCTGCAGAGGGACTGAACGCTTACAAAAAGGTAGTGGTTCCTTATTCTTTTAGAATTATACGCTGAATAATTTTTACTGAATCGTCGTGAAAATCACGGCGATTTTTTGTATAAAGATATTTCTCGCTTGTTCATCAGCATCAGAGCTTTGCGGCCTTTTGCATTTTACCTGGTAAGGTATGGGAGAGGCTAAATGCCGTCTGCTGCAACCGTCAAGGAATCTTTTGCCTTCGATTCGGCAAACAGGCGTAAGACTACCTGAAAGTTTTTTAACTCACTATACTACATTGTCAGGAAAGAATTTTGACTTTCCCGGAAGCTGAGAAGGCGTCTTTGCCAGAGCGCTTAGTTCGCAGCTTCCGGGAAAATGATGAATAAAACTTTTGTTACAGTATAATACTGTCAGACGCTGGTTTGGGTGCAGAATAACAAAACACCCCCAAAACTGTAAAAAAATTGAATAGATGCTTTCATTTCAGTGGAGGAACTAGGTTATGAGCGATGTCATCATTATTGGTGGGGGTCCCGCAGGCGCGACCCTCGGGTGTTACCTTTCATTGGCTGGGATCAGCAATATCATCATTGAAAAAGCAAATCATCCCCGACCACACGTAGGTGAATCTCTCGTCACAAACACAACGCGAATTTTTGGCGAAATCGGCTTTTTGCCGGTCATGGAAAAGGAGGGGTTTGTGCACAAATATGGGGCAACCTGGCATTCGCCTGTTGGTCACGGCAGTTTTAGTATCGTGTTTTCCGACTTCCCTTTAGATGGCGTTAATCAACCTTATAGCTACCACATTGAACGCGGAAAATTTGACACTTTGCTTTTGAAACATGCTGAGCAACTTGGTTCCACCGTTTATCAGGGGGTTCCAGTATCTCGGGTTTTATTCAATGATAAGGACACAGCCTGTGGCGTACAGGTCAAATTGGGGGGGCAGAGCGTCGATATTAAGGGAAAAATTGTTGTTGACGCCAGCGGGCGTGGTACGTTAATGGGGCGGCAGTTGCAGATTAAGAAAAAAGACGCCTTGTTCAATCAATATGCTATTCATGGTTGGTTTGAAAACGTCAATCGTGGTCCAGAAGAAACGGCCGAGTATATCCATATCTACTTCTTGCCCGTCGAACGTGGCTGGGTCTGGCAAATCCCTATCTCCGACACGGTTACCTCCATGGGTGTCGTTACTGAAAAGGAGCAATTCAAAAGTTCCAAATTGAATTTGGAAAGTTATTTTGAAAAGCACATTGACATGAGCGAATCTCTCAAACAAGCCATGAGCAATGTGCGGCAAGTACGAGAGTTCGAAGTGGAAGGTGATTACAGTTACAGCATGAGTAATTTTGTAGGCAATGGATGGCTATTGATTGGTGACGCGGCGCGTTTTGTGGACCCAATTTTTTCTTCAGGTATCAGTGTCGCCATGCACAGCGCAAAATTTGCTTCAGAAGCAATTATTGCGGCTCTTCAAGCAAAGGATGTTGGCATACACATGCTTATGCCGTATGAAAACCGTCTACGCACTGGTGTGGAAATTTGGTATGAGTTTATTCGCCTATATTATAAACTGCTGCCTGTCTTCACCATTTTTATTCAAAAACCCCAGTATCGTTTACAAGTACACCGTTTGTTGCAAGGTGAGGTTTTTGACAGGCAGGAAGCGCCGGTTTTACAAGCTATGCGCGACTATATTGCGATGGTTGAAAAGTCAGAAAACCATCTTTTTAAGCAGCAATTGTTAAACATACCCCTAGATGATTTGCACGATTTAGACCTAACGCAGGCTGTATTACCATCTGAATAATTGGGTTACGGCCGTTTCTCTGCGACTAGCACAATATTGGTTGGGGGCCAGGGCAACGGCCGTAACGCCCCACCTTCTCGCACAAACAATGTCAGCTTTCCCGCCCAGCGGTTCTCCACGATCCAAGGGTTGGTATAGGTGCGTGACCCCTTTTCCGGCTCGTGGGGCGTCTCTAACACCGTAAAGCCCGCCTGAACCAACGCCCCTTGCCAATCGCTGAAGGCCCAAAAAGCAAAAGCCTCGTGCATTTCGCTGTCCCAATTGTCAATGTAATCCTTTTTGCTCATAAACTCCACCGCACCGCGCAAGGGCAGCACGGCATAAGTTTGGCCTTCCACCTGTTCAAGGCGATACGCTCCCACTCCCGGCTTGAAATCCCGGGCAAAGCGCAGGAAACGGCCGTAAGTAGACACCCCCGCCAGGTACTGCTCCAGCGCCTCGCCAGCTACAAATTCAGCAAATACGTCATCAGAACGGCCGTCAGCCGTTGCCAGCCACAGATACACCTCCCGCTCCCCATCCTCTGGTCCCACCACATCCCGAATCAGCAGCCGCCCGCCCCGTCGCGTTTGGGCAAACTTCAGCGCCAGATAGGCATGCACACTAGCTGCACCTGCCCCATAGGACCACAATTCATGGGCAGTAGAATTACAAATAGTCGTATCAATGGCACCCTCTTCAAACACAGGGTGCATGATGTTACGCTGGTGGAAATAGACATAACTACCACCAAAATCCCCCGCACGCTGGCGTTCGCGGCAGCGGGCAATAAATTCAGCAGCAATGTCAATGCCAATGAGATCGGAGTCCGGAAAATCGCGGGCAATCAACGCCAACAGTGCCCCATCAGCACACCCCTCGTCCACAATTTTGCCCGGCACAATAGCCTCCTTCAAATCATCATACTTAATTTGCATGATGGTCGGATTGCTCATGCCGTAAGCATAGCTGGCATAGTCCCGCTCCTCCGTCAGACCGCCAGCGCCATTGAGCAGCGGGTCCCGCCACAGGCGCAGCACGCGGCGCGGAATGTCTGGAAAGTCCTGCCACAGGTCAAAGGTTGCCGGCGCCAATTCCGCCCGCACCACCGCCGACACCGGCCAATCCTCGCCAGCGCGGACAATTTTCTGGATGAGATCGTTGGGCGTCGGAGGAGTTGCCGGATGGCCTAATTCCGCCGGTAGGATGGCAAAACCCAACTGCGCATACTGCTCAATAACGGCCGTCGTCGAACACAACACCACGCAATTTTCCGGCGTCAGGCGCAGGTTGCCTTCGGTCTGCTCTTCAATTTCTTTGAGGGTATAGGTGGCAAACCGGGGCGTGGGGCGAAAATGGGGAATGCCAATAATGCGGTAGCGCACGCCAAAAGTCATTTCCAGTGGTCGGGCAAAGCGGTCCACGCCAATAGCCCGCACGTGAAAAGGAATAGGGTTATAACGAGAATTCGACTGGTTAGCCGAGGTAATGGCAAAGATAATATGGTCGAGGTGGTCAGGCACCACTGGCGCATGTCCCCGCCAAAAATTCAGCCCTTCCAATGGCATCTGCAAAATGGTACGCAAATACTGCTCCTGAAAAGCGGTGTTCAGCAAATGACGGCCTGGAAAGAGCAAATAAGTCATGGCGCCAATCGTAAAAGATTTGCCGGGCATAAGCAACCGCTAAATGCGGGTGATTAGTGAAACGTCACCTCCCTTTCCCACGTATACGTCTGTAAGCACACTAGGAGAAATGAAAGATGGTCCAAAAAACAGAACAAACTCAAGACGAACGCCTGATGGCCGGACTGGCCCACGGCTCTATTCTGCTACCCATGTGGGGGCTTATTTTGTCTGGCTTAATTTTTGTCACCCAGCGCGAAAAATCTGAATACGTACGCCAGCAAGCGGCGCAAGCCGTTGGGTGGCAGGCCGCTCTCATTGTCACTTTCATTGCGGGCATGGGCTGCTACATGGTGATCTTTTTCGGTATCATTGGCGGCCTCATTATAACCGAGGGGGCGGCAACTGGCGGGCCGCCTCCAGCCTTTTTCCTGGGCTTTGGCGTCATGGGGTTGATAATGCTGGCAATGTTCGCCTTTATGGTCATTGGCGTCTTCGGGGCTGTGCGCGCCATTCAGGGCCGGCCGTTTCGCTATCCCCTGGTGGGTGGCTTTGTGGCGCGCTACCTGGCTCAGTAATGGCTGAGGAAAACGGCCGTTTCCCCACCATCACGCTACAATTCACCCCATGAAAAACAAAGGACTCTACATCCTCATCGCTTTGGGGGGTCTAACGGCCGTAGCCCTGTTTCTGCTGCTGCGACAGCCGGGCAATGCCCCCGCCCCCCTGCCGGAGACCGCCCATTTGGCCGCCAACGGCCGTACCCTATACACCCTCACCCCCGCCAGCCAGGCCCGCTTCATCCTGGGCGAAACCCTGCGCGGCTCCCCTACCACCGTCGTCGGCGTTACCAACCAGGTTAGCGGGCAACTGGCCCTCACCCTGGACGACCTGACCACGGCCGAACTCAGCCCCATTCAGATAGCCGCTGCGGACCTGACCACCGACAACAACCTGCGCAACAGCGCCATCCGCACCTACATCCTCTACACCAACAGCCATCCCATCATCACCTTTACCCCCACCAGCATCAGCGGGCTGCCACCGCAAGCCGTCATTGAGCAGCCATTGGCCTTCTCCATCACCGGCAACCTGACCATGATCGGCATCACCCATGAAGTCACTTTTGACGGGACGGCCGTTGCCGAAACCCCCACGCGCATCACCGGCACAGTCGCCGCCACCATTGACCGCACCCGGTGGGAACTGGCAATCCCCCGCGTGCAGGGCGTCGCCAATGTGGATGAATCCGTCCTGCTAGAACTAGATTTTGTTGCCGAGGCTGGCGGCCAGTAATCAGGAAACAGTAGCCAGTAATCGGTGAACCGCTTACCGCTCACTCTTCCTCATCATCCACCAACCCCGCTTCCGTAATTTGCAGGCGAATTACCCCCTTAAACTCATCCGGGTCGGCGGGTTTGCCCTTGCGTAAAATCAGGATACGGCCGTTCTGCGCCAACTTCTTACTAAACAAGCGCACCCGCTTCAAAATCGTCTGCCAATGGTCTGGCAGCAGCGCCCGCGCCACATCCTCCGGGCGCACATTGCCCGCCAGCCCCGCCTCGCGGCACATCTGCAAAATTGTTTCGTACACTTCTTCGTCGCTCACCTTGCGGGGCTTCTTGGGTATCTCTCGCGTCATGCTTTCCTCTCTTCATAATCATGATATGATCCCCATTCTACCCGCAAACTAGCGGGCACAAAAACGCGAACATGCGTAAAAACAAAGAGCCGTCTTACAAGGAGAACAGATTATGATCATCGTCGCCAGCAGCAACGGCAAAGTGGGCATGGCAGCCGCCATGGAAGTATTACGCCAGGGGGGCACGGCCGTTGACGCCATAGAAACCGGTATTCGCCTGGTAGAAGCCAACCCCGACGACCACACCGTAGGGTACGGCGGCTACCCTAACATTTTGGGGGACGTGGAGCTAGACGCCAGCATCATGAACGGCCGTACCCTGGAAACCGGCGCCGTTGCTGCCATCCAAGGGTACCCCCACCCCATCTCCATTGCTCGCAAGGTAATGGAAGAGCTGCCCCACGTCATGCTGGCGGGGGATGGCGCCGCCCGCTTTGCCGCCGAAATGGGCTTCACGCCCCAAGAGCTGCTCACCGAAGAAGCCCGCCGCGTCTGGTTGGCTCGCCTGCAGCGCGACATGCCCAGCAACGTATTCGCCAACCTGCATAACCAGGTCAGCCTACGTGACTGGGTGCGCCTGGCTACTGACCCAGAACGCGCCCAAGGAACCGTGAACTTTATTGCCCAAGACGCCCAGGGAAACATTGCCAGCGGCGTCAGCACCAGCGGCTGGGCGTGGAAATACCCCGGTCGTCTGGGAGATTCCCCCATTATTGGCGCCGGCAACTACGCCGACAATCGGTATGGCGCCGCCGCCTGTACCGGCATGGGCGAGATGGCGATTCGTGCCGCCACCGCCCGCAGCCTGGTGCTGTACATGAAAATGGGGCTGAGCTTGGCCGAAGCAGGTACGGAAGCAATGGAAGATTTGAATGATTTGCACGGCCGTTTCCTCAGCGTCATGAACATTGTGTGTATAGACCGGCACGGGCAGCCTGCCGCTTTCAGCAGCCAGGAAGGCAAAACCTACATCTACCAAAGGCCAGAGATGGCCGAACCCGTGGAGACGTTGCGAACCTACGTGCCCATTACAAAGCGGTGGGGATAGGGCTGAATGATGTCTGAGGTTGTTGCGCTAACGGCCGTTCTCTCCCTCCTCCTCATCAGCGCCACCGCATGGGGGCGCTGGCGGCGGCAAAAACTCATCGCCACCGTGCAGGTCGTCACCTTGCCCGGCTTCCCCTCCACGCACCTGCAAAACCAGCGCGACGTGTTGCTGTTTTTGCCGCCAGGCTACGCCACATCTAGCTGCCGCTACCCGGTGCTCTACCTGAATGATGGGCAAGATGTGGGCCAGCTTAGGCTGCGCGAAACCCTGGCCCAGCTCATCACTCGCGGCAAAATGGCGCCCATCATTGTGGTCGCCATACCCACCCATGATGCGCGGCTGCACGAGTATGGCACGGCCGTTGCTCCCAACGCGCAGGGTTTGGGCAGCCAAGCGGCGCAGTACAGCCAGTTTGTGACCACAGAACTCATGCCGCACATTAACCGCGAATTTCGCACCAAAACGGGGACGGGGGAAACGGCCGTGTTGGGCGCATCCTTGGGTGGTTTATCCGCCTTCGACCTGGCCTGGAACCACCCCCACCTGTTCGGCACAGTGGGCGTCTTCTCTGGCTCCTTCTGGTGGCGGGCTGGCGACGAGGAACAACAAGTTTCAGCAGGACGGCGCATCGCCCACGAAATGGCACGCCAGGGCGTGTACCGTGCCCACCAGCGCTTCTGGTTCCAGGCTGCCACCCAAGACGAAACGGCCGACCGCGACCAAAACGGCGTCATTGATGCCATCCAAGATACCCTGGAACTGATTGCAGAACTGGAAAAACTGGGCTACCGGCGCGGGGAAAACGTCATCTACGTGGAAATTTTGGGCGGGCGGCACAACTACGACACCTGGGCCGAGGTACTACCGAAATTCCTGACCTGGGCTTTCCAGACCTGACAGGTTTTTTGAAGCCTGTCAGGTCTTGGCTTCACGGCAAAAACTGGTCAATAAACTCAAAGTAGCCGCGCCGCCCCCCTTCCTTTTGCCACATCTCAATGGAGCGGCGGATGCGCTTGAGGCAGGCAATTACCTCGTCACCCTTTAGCGCGTTGTCGCTAAGCGTAGCCACGCCGCCCTGCTCGTCCATGAGCGCCTCGCGCCCCAGCCACCCCTCGCAGGTGGTGCGCAGGCGGTCAAAGACAAGCTGGGTGAGGGCGTCCTGGTTAAGCTGGGGGGGCTGGCGGCGGCGGGTTTCGGCGGTGTAATGGCGGATGAGGTTGTTCACGGCCGTTTTCACCTCCCAATCCGTCAAATTCTCCATAAGCCGGTACTGCTGCACCAGCGTCAGCTCCATGCTGCGTAATGTGTCGTTATACTTCTCTTCAAATTGACCCATTGTTAGCCCCTTAATTTTTGCTGAACTGCGTATCCTCTTGCGCCCACTGCATGGTGTACAGGTGGAAGTAGCGGCCTCGCTGCGCCAGCAGCTCTTCGTGGGTGCCCTGCTCGATGATACGGCCGTTATCCAATACCACAATCTGGTCCGCATTCACAATGGTACTCAGCCGGTGAGCGATGACAAAGCTGGTGCGTCCCTGCATCAGCGTATCCAATGCCTCCTGGATCAGCTTCTCCGTGGTGGTGTCCACGCTGCTGGTGGCCTCGTCCAAAATGAGAATGCGCGGGTCGGCCAGCAAAGCGCGGGCAAAAGAGACCAACTGCCGCTGCCCCACGCTCAGGTTCACGCCGTTCTCGCCCACGTCTGCCTGGTACCCCTCTGGCAGCTTACTGATAAACTCGTGTGCGCCTACCATTTCCGCCGCCCACTGCACGTCGGCGTCGCTGGCATCCAAACGGCCGTAGCGAATATTATCGGCAATGCTCCCGGCAAACAAAAACGTATCTTGCAGCACAATACCCAACTGCGAGCGCAAGCTGGCCTGGGTCACCTGGCGCACGTCATGGCCGTCAATGGTCAACGCACCCTCGTTAATTTCAAAGAAGCGGGCCAGCAGGCGAATGATGGTACTTTTACCCGCCCCCGTTTCGCCCACCAACGCAATGCGCTGCCCCGGCTTCGCCTCCAGGGTGATGCCGTGCAGCACCGGTTCCCCATCTTTATAGCCAAAAGCCACCTTATCAAAGCGCACGTGCCCCTCAATGGGTGGTAGTTTCACCGCGTCGGGCGCGTCCTGAATGTCTGGCTTGTTGTCCAGCAAGTTAAAGATGCGCTCTGAGGCGGCCATGGTGGCCTGGAAGGTGTTGTACCGCTGCGCCAGCTCGCGGATGGGCTGGAAGAGGCGGTCAATGTACAGCACAAAGGCAATGAGGGTGCCGGTGGTCAGGGCGTCGCCCATCACCAGCCAGCCGCCTACGCCCACCACCAAGGCCATGGCCAAAGACCCCATAAAATCTACGCCGGGGAAGAAGACGGCCGTTAAGCGCGTGGCGTCTACGTTGGCGTCAAAGTAAGAGTGATTCAAGTCATTAAAGTGGCGCATGTTCTGCCGCTCACGGGTAAAGCTCTTGGTCACGCGAATGCCGGAAATGGATTCGTTCAGATAGCCGTTGATGAGCGAAAGGCGCTGGCGGGTGGCGCGGTAAGCGTCCCGCACCCGCACGCGCCAGGTGTTGGTCAGCCACGCCATCACCGGAATGATGGCGAAAGTAACCAGGGCCAACTGCCAGTTGAGAATAAGCATGGCAATCATGATGCCCAGCAGGGTGAAAAAAGAGCGGAACAGGCCGGTGATAGACCAGGTGATGAAATCTTGCAGCACGCCCACGTCGCTAATCAGGCGGCTCATCAGGCGGCCCACGCTGTAATTGTTGTGAAAGTTGAGGCTAAGGGTGTGCAGATGGCGGAAGAGGCGGCTGCGGAAATCGGCCACCACTTTGGTGCCCACGTAAGCCATGATGGCAATGCGCCAGCGGTTGGTAATCCATTCCCCCACGGCGGCGCTGGCAAAGAGAATCGTCCAGGTGCGCAGTACGTCGGGAGCGTTGACGCGAATGCCGTTGTCAATAGCGTAGCCGACGATGAAGGGTTGGGCAACGCCCAGCAAGCTACTGACCACCATGAGCAAAATGGCCCACCAAAGTTGGTGGCGGTAGGGACCAACCCCTTGTAGCAGGCGGCGGGCTAAACGGCCGTCATACGCCTTGCCCAGTAGTTCTTCCTCTTTAGGCAGCATCGCTTTAATCCGCGCTTCGCGGGCTTCCCGCTCGGCGGGTGCTGTTCTCGTTTTTACGTGTCCGTTGGCGCTGCTCATTGGGCCACCTCCTGGCGGGCTAACTCAGCCGCCATACGCCCTTGCAGGTCCACAAATTCTTCCTGATCTTTGAGCTGCAAGTCGTAAATTTCTTTGTACAGGCCGCCCTGAGCCAGCAGGGTATCGTGTTTGCCCCGCTCGACGATACGGCCGTTGTCCAGCACCAAGATGTAATCCGCATTTTTTAGCGTCAGCAACCGTTGGGCAATGATGAAGGTGGTGCGCCCCTCCATCAGCACGTCCAGCGCTTGCTGGATCAGATACTCGGTTTCCGTGTCCACGCTGCTAGTAGAGTCGTCCAAAATCAGGATGCGCGGGTCTGTGAGCAGGGCGCGGGCGATGGCAATGCGCTGCTTTTGCCCGCCGGAAAGGGTGACGCCGCGCTCGCCCACGCGGGTGTCGTACCCTTCGGGAAAGCTGGTGATGAAGTCGTGGGCGCGGGCTGCTTTGGCGGCAGCCACCACCTCTTCCATGCTGGCGTGGGGACGGCCGTAAGCGATATTCTCGGCAATGCTCTGGCTAAACAAGAAGGGGTCTTGCAGCACAATGCCAATGTGGCGGCGCAGGTTATCCAGCTTCAGGTCGCGAATGTCTATGCCATCGAAAAGGATACGGCCGTTGACCACATCATAAAAGCGCGGAATCAAGTTCGTCACCGTAGACTTACCCGAACCCGTGGGGCCAATCAGCGCCACCCGCTGCCCCGGCTCCGCGTAAAAGCTAATCTCTTGCAAAATCGGCTGGTCAGGGCGGTAGGCAAACTCCACGTCCTCAAACACAATCTCGCCCCGCGCATCTTCCAGCGTCAAATTGCCGGAACGAGCATCAATTTCATCAGGCATGTCCATCATTTCAAAGACGCGGCTGGCGCTGGCGGAAGCCGTGGCGGCCAGGTTGACCAAAAAGCCCAACCGCTGCACCGGCCCAGCCAACATCAGCACGTAAGAGATGAGGGCAAAGAGCGACCCTACGGTAATGTCGCCCGTTAGGGCAAGCGGCCCGCCAAAGAGCAGCAGCAAAAAGATGCTCACGGCCACCAAAAAGGTGAAGAAAGGCCAGTTATTGGCCCAGGTTTTTATCAGCTTAAAGCGGCGATCAAACCATTGGTCATTCTCGTGGTCAAAGCGCTGCAGCTCATAGGGTTCGCGGGCAAAGGCTTTCACCACGCGAATGCCGGTCATGCTCTCCTGCATGGTGGAGGAAAGGACGCCCATTTGCTCTTGAATGCTTTTGAACATGGGGCGCACGGTGGCCCCAAAGCGCACGGTGGCAAAAATGAGTACCGGCACAGGAATGAGGGCCAGCAAGGAAAGCTGCACCGACTCTAGCAGCATGGCCGTCACCACGCCCACCACCAGCATGACCACCGCCAGCAAATCCATCAGCCCCACACCTACAAAGCGCTCCGATTCTTGGATGTCGCTGGTGGCGCGGCTCATCAGGTCGCCGGTGTGGCTGCGGTCGTGGAAGGAGAAGGGCAGGTGCTGTACGCTGTCGTAAAAGGCGTTGCGCAGGTCGTAGGCCACACGATGGGTGAGCCATTCGCCGTAGAATAGCTGCCCGTAACCCGCCAGGGCGCGCACGGCGGCAATGCCTAAAATCAGCCCGCCTGCCGTGAAGAGCGCAGCCCCCTGACCAGCCGTCAACCCTTCGTCAATGGCGTTTTTGATGATTTGGGGCACGAAAAGATTGAGCAAGGTCGCCAAGATCATGCTGACGTAGGCCAACAAAACCTGGAATTTGTACGGCCGTAAATACCCCAACAAACGCCGGTAAATGTCTACATTATCGAGAATGGTGCGCACACTTATGATTTCGGAATTGGTTTCTTTTGTCACAAACTTACCTTTTGTCGGGTCAGGTTCTTCCTGTCACCCGAATGGCGGTCGCGGCAAACGCGAACTCCTCATGACGACAAATTAGATGATTATCTAACACAGGATTTTAGTCTACCCGATTTAGGGCACGTTTGTCTACTTTTTTAGGAAAATTGGGCTAGCGGCAGCGCAGTTTCTGAGAAAGAATTAACCCAGAATCAGGATACAGTAGGAACGTTGCCTTCCCAAATTCTTCACGTGTATCGTTACAACCCAGGTATAATCACGTGCATGAAACGAGGTTGGGCACAGTGGACTTTGCTGCTGGCGGTGCTGCTGCTGGCTTTTGGGCTGCGCTTCCACAAGCTGGGGACGCAATCTTTTTGGAATGATGAGGGCAACAGTGCCCGGCTGAGCGAGCGCAGCATTGCCCTGATTATCGAAGGCACCGCCAGCGACATTCATCCGCCGCTGTATTACCTGGTTTTGCGTGGCTGGCGGGAGCTGGTCGGCGAGACGGAGTTTGGGCTACGCAGTTTTTCCGCTTTTGTGGGGGTGGGCACGGTGGCCGTGACACTGGCGCTGGCAAAAGAAGTTAACGCAAAGCGGCAAAGTCAGAAGGGCGCAAAGAAAAAGAGGAGATTGAGAATCTTGGTAGTGGGGGTGGTTACGGCCGTTTCCGCTCCCCTCATCTACTACAGCCAGGAAACACGCATGTACGCCCTGCTCGCCTTTGAAGCGGCCCTCTCCACCTGGCTGCTGCTGCACCTACTGCGCTCCCGTTGCCCATTGACTGTTGACCATTGGCTATTGACCATTCTTTACGCTCTCGCCATCACCGCCGGTCTATACACCCATTACTTCTTCCCCGCCGTCATTCTCGGCCACGCCCTTTACGCCATTTTACAAGTCATCACACCCCCACCCCCCCAAACCCGTCTTCTCATCCCCTGGTTGCTAGCCACCTTTGCCGCTGGCCTTCTTTACCTGCCCTGGCTGCCCATTTTTCTGAACCAGGTGGGTGGGCGCAGCAGCGAAACGGTGGGGCTGCTGCCCTTTTTGTGGCAAGCAGGGGGCTGGCTGGTAGGCGGTGAAACCTTGCCCGCAGGGGAAACGGCCGTGCCCCTACTGGCAGCACTGGTTTTGGCGGGATTGGGGATGATTTACGGCCGTTTCCGCACCCTGTTTCCCCTTATTATGTTAACAACCCCCCTGGCCTTCATGGTCGCCTCCGGCGCCACCCAGCCTCAATATTTTAAGTTTCTAGGCGTGGCTGTGCCCTTCTTGGCCCTGCTAGTAGCTGGTGGCTGGATACCGGAGAGTGGAGATTGGAAAAAGTCCACACAATTTCTAGTCTCAAGTCTCTTTCTTTTTCTGCTGCTGTGGGGCAACGGCCGTGCCCTGCACAACCTGTACGCCAACCCCACCTACGCCCGCGCCGACTACCGGAGCATGGCGGCACGCATTGTGGCGGAAAACCACCCCAACGCCGCCGTGGTCCTCAACGCGCCCAACCAGTGGGAAGTGTTCACCTACTACTTCCCCGACGTAGCGCGGGTTTACCCCCTGCCCCGTGGCGCGCCGGACGCGGCCCGCATTGCCAGCGAACTGGAAGAGATTGCCGCCCAGTATGACCGCATTTACGCCATCTTTTGGGGGGAGGCGCAGCGCGACCCGCAGCGGCTGGTAGAGCGCTGGCTGGATGAGCATGCCTTCAAGGCCACGGATGAGTGGGTGGGTGATGTGCGCTTTGTGACGTATGCCGTGCCGGACGAAGCCGCCCCGGAGATGGAGACGACAACAGCCGTGCCCTTTGGCCCGCACATCACCCTCAACGGCTACACCTTGGGCAGCACCCGCTTACAACCAGGCGACATCATTCAAATTACCCTGTTTTGGGAAACGGCCGTGCCCCTGCAACAGCGCTACAAAGTATTCCTACACCTGGTGGGGGCAGAGGGCCGGCCCCTGGCCCAGCGCGACAGCGAACCGGGGGGCGGCCTCAACCTCACCACCATCTGGCAGCCAGGAACAGTAGTGGTAGACAACCACGGTATTCTGGTGCCGCCAGGCACGCCCCCCGGCACGTATACCTTGCTGCTTGGCCTCTACGACATGGCAGACCCCACCGCCCGCCTGCCCCTGCCCGATGGCCGGGACGCGCTGCCGGTGGCGCTTATAGAGATTGGGGATTAGAGATTGGAGATTTTGTCAATCATTCCTCTTCAAATTCTTGCCAAAACCCTAGCACCACTTCATTAAACCGGTCTGGCTGGTCAATGGGCGTGGCGTGGCGCGAGTGGGGGATGACCACCAGCCGCGCACCAGGGATTTGGGCCGTGTATGCCTCCTTATGGGCAACAGGGGTGTAATCCTGGTCGGCGGTGATAACCAGGGTGGGACAGCGAATGTCCCCCAGGCGATTGGCGATGCTCCAACCATAAAGCGCCTGGGTTGCCGCCAGGTACGCGCCCTGGTCGTTTTGCGCCCAGCGTTGGGCCATAAGCTGCCGCAGCTCTGCCTGCTCTGGCTGGGGAAAAAGCTGGTTCCCCAGGTAGACGCCCATGCGCTTCATGCCCAGCAGGCGAATGATAACCAGCCGCCGGTACCAGGTGAAGCGCTCACGCCAATTTTGGGCCACTAATTCCGGATAACTGTTGACAATGGTCAGGCTGCGCAGCAGGTCGGGGCGGTCTACGGCCGTCTGAAAGGCAATCATGCCCCCCATAGACAAACCCAACAGGTGCGCGGGGGCGATGGACAGGCGCTCCATGAGGGCAATGATGTCAGCAGAAAATTGGGGGACACTGTACGGGCCGGGGGGGTGGGCAGAACGGCCGTGGCCGCGCACATCCACCGCTACCACCTGGTAATGTGGGGCAAACACCGGCAATTGCAGCGCCCAATCCTGCGTGCTGGAGCCTAAGCCATGCAATAACAGTACCGGTGGGCCAGACCCGGCTATTTCGTAGTAAAGGGTTGTGTCATTGACTTGAATGTGCGGCATAAGGTTCTCTTTTGGCGAGCCACAAGCAGCAAGTTGCCCGCCCGTTTGCCCGATGGCGAACAGGCTACTCTGGTAAATAAGCGGAAAGAGGCACCGGGCCAGCCGCCAGCACGCTGCGGCGAATGTGCAGCAAACCGGCTCCAGAAACCAGGTCTTCCATGGGTTCAAGTTCCCACTTAACCAGGCATATTGCGCCGTGGGCAATTTCCAGGCCGGTAATGCAGCGGGGATGGACGCAGCTTCCGGGATTGAAGTAGGGCACTTCTCCAGGTTTCGACAGCCAGGAGCGGTGGGTATGACCGCAAATGACCATTTGTTGGGTAGCCTGGGCCCAGGCAGTGATACGCCGCTCAATTTTGTGTACCTTTTTGTAGGGTTTGGGCGGCAAGGTGGGGTCGCGCCAGCCTATGGCTTGCAGCCGCGCCCACACCTGGCGCACCACAAAACGGGCGATGGGCCAAAGATGGTCATTGAGCAAGTCTCCCTGGTGGCCGTGAAAGAGAAAAATTTTTTGGCCGGTAACGCGATGCTGCAAAACCAACCCCTCGTGAACCTGAATGTTGGGAAAAAGGGATTTTGGCTCAGTCTCGTAGTAGCTGTAGTAGCTGGTGAGCTGGGCTGCTACGGTGGCGGGGTTGCGGCGCTCAATGTCATGGTTGCCGTAGAGCAGGTGAAAACGGCCGTGTTCATAAAACTTGCGCAATACAGCAAACACATTCCCGTGAGCGTAACGAATCTCTGCAAAATCAGCGACTTCAAAAAGCTCATCTCCATCGCCCAGCTCAATGTAGGTGAAGCCCTCTGCGTAGTAATAATTCAGCGCATGAAGATGCAGGTGCCGGTTGGGGGCATAATCATCCTTCCAGCTGCCATCTCCCCGGTGGCAATCCCCAAAGAAGATAAAGCGATCTTGGTCATCAAATTCTACCACGGGCGCCTGGGCAAATAACGTTGTTAGCCGTTCATTGGTGTCTGGAAATAACCCCACTTTGCGCCTCCTTTTCAGGCCATTAAAGATTTGGTCACCAGGGCCATGATACCTGACCCGTGCACACCTGGCACTTAATTTTACCCCTTGAATTTCTCTTTGTAACCCCCTGGGGTTGTGTTATGCTTACGCGGTATGGAATTGCAAGCGGTTACAGCACAATTATACGTGGTAGATGGTATCGTGCAGGATGGCAGCGGCGGTCGGCAGGGCACGGCCGTTCCGGGCATTCTGGCCCAGCCGGCCCCTGGTAAAGCAGCCCGAGGGCGCGAACATGACTTCCTGTTTGTGCACCTGACGTTAACGGGGCAAGTAACCGAAACGGCCGTGCTGGCCCAAGACTTGCTTGACGCCATCAGCCAACGCTTTTACCAGACCGGTGGTAGTGTCACAGCCGCCCTGCGGCGCGCCCTCAACGACGCCAACGATCTGCTATTGCGCCTGAATCTCAGTAGCAGTGGCCCAACCCGTGAGGGCGCCATCACTTGCGCGGTTTTACGGCACGGGGAGCTTTTTCTGTTGCAAACCGGAGAGTCCCTGGCCCTGCTAGGGCATAATTTTGGCATTGAGCGCTTACCCGCTCGCACCCCCGACCACATTACCCCTTTTGGCCGCAGCGCTGGGCTAGACATTCGCTATTCCCATCACCACTTGCAAGCTGGCGATATGCTGCTGCTAGTTGACCCCCGCCTGGGCCATTTACCGACGCAAAGCTTTGAGCCGGTGCTGGTGGATACCGAAATAGAGATTGGTCTGGGCGAACTGGTTGACGTGGTGGGTGATGATTCGGGCAGGCTGCTGCTGGTGGAGTTTACCGACGATGCACCGGTGGATTTGCCAGAAATTGTGCTGCCCGGCGTGACATCCCCACCCCGCAACAGAGAAACGGCCGTTCCTACTACCGCAACCAGCGCATCACCCCCGCGCCTACCCATCCGCGAACAGCTCCCGCCCGCCGTCCGCGACCTCCAGGTAGAAACCAGCGCTCGCAAAGCCACTGCCCATACAGCTCTGGGCCTCTCCCGCTTCACGGGCTGGTTAGCCGCCCTCTTGGGCCGTCTCAACCCGCCTACATCTGATGAATCCGAACCACTTAATTACACCTGGGCCACCTTTTTAGTCATCGCCATTCCCATCGTTGTGGCCATTGTGGGCATGAGCGTGTACATCCAACGCGGCCAGGTACAACGGTTAGCCCAAATTAAACTCGAAATGGGGCAAAATTTAGCCCAGGCCGAAGCCGCCGAATTGGAAGACCAGCAGCGTATCTACTTCCAAGCCATGATCACCCTGGCCGAAGAGGCCGATACCCTACGTCCCGGTGACAGCGAAATCAACCGGTTGCGTCAGACGGCTTTTATTGCTCTGGATGAGCTAGATGGCGTGCAACGCCTGGTAGCTCGTACCCTGTATACTTATAATGAACAGGTAAATCTGGCTCACATTACCTTGCAAGAAGGCTTCAACGGTGGCATTTATACCCTCGACGCCGCGGGTGGCTCTGTCTATCGGCACAACACTGACGAAAGCTACCTTAACCTGGAGAATGCGCCTCCCAACCAGCTTATCTTTCGCCAACAGGCCATTGGCAGCCACGTGGTGGGTAACGTGCTAGATCTTTTGTGGCGACCGGCGGGGAACGTTGTTAGCCGTGATGGTATTGTTATCCTAGATAATCAGGGTGCACTATTAGTCTATTATCCTAATTTCTCTGACACCCGCGCTGTGCCGTTAAATCTGGCTAGCGAGTGGGAAGTGCCGGTAGCCATAGCCACCTATGATGAACGTATTTACATATTGGACGTGGGCGCAGGGCAAATTTGGAAATACTTCCCGGAAGGGGAAGGATTTTTTGTAAATGAGGCGGATCGGATTATTGCCCTCACGGGTACTCCGGATCTGTCACGGGCGGTGGATTTTGACATCTATAGTGAGGATGCCAGCCTGGTGGTATTGTATGGCGACGGCCGTATACGCTATTATGACACCCGCTCTAGCCTCATCCAATGGGACGAAACCACTCTGATGCAAAACGGCCTCAACAGTCCGCTGGTGCGGCCTACCGTCGTCAAAATGGTCGGGCGCGGTCTCAATACCTCCATTTACATTGCCGATCCCGGCAGTGGGCGCATTATCAAGTTAGCCCGCAGCGGCACCGTGCTGGCCCAATACCGGGCCAACGACGAAAATGGGCAAGAATTATTCTCGCGTATTAGCGATTTTGCCGTAGCCGAAACACCCCTGCGTATCTTTATCACTGCTGAAAACCAACTTTACGTCGCCACTTTGGATTAACCAAAGGCAACACATTAGGTAAAGTCATGAGCAAGCAAATTACCGTTATCCCCTGGCGTCACCAAGAACCGCCTAGTGAAAAAGTGGCCCGTCGCTTGCTGCTGGAAGAAGGGCTTTCACCTATTCGCTGGTCAAATCGGCCCAAAGAACAGTACAGTACCCATACACATGATTATGATAAGGTGCTGGTAGTGGTACAAGGGTCCATCATATTTAGCTTGCCAGATTCCGAGAAAGAAATTACCCTGAACCTGGGCGATCGCCTGGAACTGCCTGCTGGGGTGGCGCACAAGGCCATTGCCGGCCCCCAGGGAGTAGCCTGTTTAGAAGCACACCGGCACTAAGATGTTTTGGCATCAATAACAAGTGGTCATGTTTCTTTCGGTAAGTCAACAAAGCGCCTGTATGCCGAAGGGGCGAAGAGAGTGGCTGTGAAGAATGAACAAATCAGCAATTTGTCGAACTTCGCCAGTAAGCTCGGAATTAATCTATGAAGGGCTTTTTAGATTGAACAGGAGAACCGCTTATGGCCGATTTACTATTCAACATGGCACAGCAAGCAAGCACCGATGACTCGCTTCTGGCATCGCTTATTGAGCAGCAATGTGCACGCCAGGGGTTAACTTGGGAAGAATTTGCCGCGCAATTCCATATTGATCAGGCGCAGTTGGCTAAACTGGCTCTTTGCCGTAAGCCACGGAACACGGCCCTGGCGCAAGACCTGGAGCAGATTGCCAATTATGTAGGTATGGAAAAGTCTATGCTAGCCCAGTTTGCTAAGCAGGCTGGTTATCCTGTGCGGGTGGTGAAACAAGAAGTAACTCACAAGGTAAAACGGCCGTTTCCCATTTTGGAAGCCATCAGAAACATGACCAAACGCCGCACAATTGCTTTTAGCCTTGCGACAGTCATTGTTTTAATTTTGGCCGCCTTCGCCTTTGCCCAACCCTCCGGTCCTGAAGCAACCCTGGTTGTATCGGCTGGGCAAGCTGTCGTATCCCAAAACAGAAACACTTTGCTCGTCTTTCCCAGAGAAACCGAAGTCTCTATAGCTTCAGGCAAGGCGTTAGCCATTCGCGCCGGAGACGTCATCAATTTGCCCGCCAACGCGACCGCACAATTGCGCTTGCAGGATGGCAGCACCGTTGATCTGTTTGCCAATACCACCCTGGAAGTCTCCGAACTGCTTACCACTGAAGATAGCTACCGGGTTCAGCTTAACCTGTTGGCCGGGCGCACGGTAAACCGGATAATTCGCCTCTTGGGCGCTAACGACCGTTTCGACGTGCGCACCCCCTCTTCGACTGCTTCGGTGCGCGGTACGGTGTTTACTGTGGCTGTTCTGTCTCCTGACTCTTCCTACATTGGTGTAGAAGAAGGTGTGGTGCAGGTTAGTCTGGGAGATGAGGTGGTAGCTGTCCAGCCCGGGTTTGAAGTAACGGCCGTCGTTGGCCAACCCCTCACTATTCAGCCCCTGCGTCAGCCATTCGCCAACCCAGCCAACGAACCGCCCGCCACAGAAACGCCAGAACCAGTAACATTATGTCACCTGACACCAGGAAATCCAGATAGATTTCAGACCATTCAGGTTGATCCCCAAGACGTGCAAGCCCACCTTGACCATGGTGACTACCTCGGCCCATGTGTGGCCCCCACCCCGCCCGGCGATACACCAGAACCGCCTACCACAGAACCAGAAAAGGCCATTATTTGCCACATTCCCCTGGGAAATGTCGCAAACCAACAAACCATCGAAGTTGCTGCTAGCAGTCTACAATATCATTTAAATCATGGCGACTATATGGGTCCTTGCATTTGGCCAACAGCAACGCCGGTACCACCGCCACCGTCAACCAACACGCCGGTGCCACCGCCACCGCCAACCAACACGCCGGTACCGCCGCCACCACCAACCAACACGCCAGTACCGCCACCACCACCAACCAACACACCGGTACCACCGTCGCCCGAGCCGGAAATGATCACCATCTGCCACAAACCACCAGGAAGTGCAGATAATCCGGAAAGGTGGCAAACCATAGTCATCTCCATTGACGATTGGCCTGCGCATCAGGCCCATGGTGATACCTTAGGCGCTTGTCCATAAATGTAAAAGCCTATACCACCCTCATAAAATAAAAACCCCCCAGCACTGATACTGTACTGGGGGGTTGCCTTTTAAACTGCAACTCTTTATCAGAGCCATAAACCCTGAGCCTGAAGTGTTTCTATCAACATCTTGCTGACCCGTCTATGTAGGTCCTTAGAATACTTGAATTGGGACGTATAATAATCAGTGACCCGCGTAATACCCGCCTCCGCCAATTTCTGGCGCACTGATTCTATTGCGTTATACCTGGCCCATGCATTTTGTTCGCGTTCAGCATGCAATCTCTTTATTTCATCATCCGGCAACCGTTTGTAAGCTTCCTGATGCACAATTAATTCCAGGGGCAAGCGATCTCGTAAGGTTGGATTTTCCGCCGGATAGCCCATAACCAGGGCGGTTACCGGAAAAACCTTCTCCGGTAATGCCAAAATCTCGATAATCTGGTCAGCGGCCCACCAGGTTGTTCCCATATAGCAAATACCCAGACCAACAGATTCTGCTGCCAGGCTAACAGTTTGCGCCGCAATCACAGCATCTACTGTTCCGGTTAGAAAGCCAAGCAAATCGTCAAAACTTTGTTGTGAATTGTTAACCCGAATCCACTCCCGCATCCGAAACACGTCGGCGCAAAAAGTAAGAACTACCGGTGCTTCAAGAACCATTGGTTGTTTTAGATGCGCCTCATATAACCGCTGCTTATAGTGTTCATCTTGGGTGACAATGACCGACCACGTCTGCATGTTCCCCGAGCTGGAACTACGAAGACCAGCCAATAGCAAATCAGTAAGCAGGGAATCATCAATCTTTTGAGATTTAAAGGCGCGTATGGAGCGGTGTGACTTAGCTAATTCGATCATGCCCCGATTATAGTCCTGGTTAGCGCAGACTCAAAAGCTCATGACGCCAAAGAAAATGCTCTCATTGGCAATCTGGCACCTTAAATAAACCAAGAGCATTACGCATTATGCGCCTTCGCGTGATACGATGCGTCTCCAAGCATGCAGAGAAAAAAAGACAACCGCCCCTAACTCTATGCCCCGGCCAACGAATAAAACCCAGGGATTCAGGGGAAGCATGATGCCCGCAACTACGACCCATATTCCCACATTCAGTAGTACAAAAGCAACTTGCGCATATCTTTTTTGGGGACGACGCGGCTTTTGCCAATAGCGAGGTAAAATCCAAAATGCCATGCCCATAGTGAGCTGCACAACCCAACCGAAGAGCAAGAACTCAATGTGTAGTGGCAGCCAATTCCACAATACCGGATACAACAAAATCCCCTTGTGGGCCAGCAAGAGTGCCCCAATGGTAAACCCCAGCAACAGGTACACAAAAGCGGCGCGAATATACCAACGAGTCAGGCTGGGCATCTCATTCTCCGCGATACCTGTCTTTGATCCGCGGCCAGGAAATGTACACAAATATCACGGCTGCTAACCATTGCAGCAGGGCTGATAATACCAGCAGCCAGCTAACCCAGGCTGCGGGGCGTGTGGCGTTGAGTGGTTCCCCCACCACGCGCAGCAACAGGCCAATGTTCAATAAAATGTAGCTTGTCCATCCCAGGCTGACATTTCCCCGCGGCCGCACACGGGTAATGATCGGAAACATCCAAAAAATTACGCCAAAAATCATTTGGGTGACCCAACCGACGAGGAAAAGATGAAAGTAAGCGGGGTTCATGTAGCGGAGGAAGGCTGGCAGACTGGCAGGCTGTGGCAGCGCCAAAACGAGAGCCAATAGTAAGGAGGCAGCCAGATAGACAAAGGCTGATTTAATGTACCATCTTGTTAGTGGGGGCATAAGGGGTCTCCTTATCTGATCCGTTCTTTCTGCGGCGCAAGGCGGCCACGGCCGTTACCAGCAAAAACAGCACAATTGCCACCTCGTTGAGCAAACCACCCCAACGCCGCACCGACAGCCACAGCAACAAATCACCCACCACTCGCAAAATCAGCGAAAGATGCAGCAGCGCCAGATGAACATAAAAAAACGGCGAATACGGCACCTGTACACCCAAAACGGCAGGCAAAATCACCGGCGCGTGGCCAAAAATCATGGAGAATACGAATCCCAAAAATATGGTATGCATCAGGGCATCATATATGGGGCCAGCCACATACTGCCCGCCATAAACCAGCCAGAGCAGCCCCCCGACAGTTAGCCAGACGTAACCGGGCAAAAGACAGGCAGCAATGAAACGGGTCAGACCCCTGAGCCGGATGGTGCGCCGGGCAATGTCGAAGCGCAACAGCCAGACGCCCAAGGCCACCAGGGCCGCGCCCGCCAGGCGCAACCCAACATCCAAAGATGCCAGCGATGCCAGCAGCCCGGCAAAAAAGAAGGCAATGATAACGACAAAGGATATGCGGGCTGCGCCTTTCAGCAGCAGCACCCGCGCCAATTCCAACCGCTCACCGGCAATAGTAAGGATGAGAAAACCAGCCCACCAGGGCACAACACGAAAAATGGGCCAGCCCGCCAGCGATAATCCATTACCTACCAGCCACAGCCCCGCGCCTGTACCCATAATCAGGTGGTCCAGGGTAGGCTGTATGCGGTAAATGACCACAAAAATGCAAACCAACCCCAAAGATCCCAGAGTGCTCAAGCCCCGTGGCACGGCCGTTGGCAGGGTTAAAAAATAGGCCAGCACCCCTAACCCAGCCAAAAGTGGCGCCAGATAAGCTAGTCGTCGGCCATGCCGATGGTAACTAAGGGCGATAGCTCTTTCCAGACTAATTAACGTGCCTAGAAAACCGGAAACCATCAAGGGGCCATGCTGGGTTGGAAGGCGCAGGTAAAGCGGCGGTAGTCGCCAGCCCAGACGCAACAGCCCAGCCCACAAGCCGGCTAGCAGCGCTGCCGCAGCCAACAACAGTAACGGCGCGTGCCATCGAAAACGGCCGTTTCTAGTTGCGGGAGATCCACTTTGGGCCATAAATTAAACCGCAGACAAAACTCTACGCCTCGTTTTGAATAGTAGTCAACAGTTCGGCGATAAACGCGTCCGGATCAAGCCTGTAAACCTGGGCAGCATCCGCCACAGTGTAGAAAGGGGCCACAGCACAGCCCACACAGGCCATCTGATGCCTTTGGAAGATAACGGCCGTTTCTGGCCAGCGCTGAAACAATTCTTCTAGCGTTAGTTTTTCCAGCTCTTCAGCAGTCATCTCATACCTCATCCACATCCAAAAACGGATCCGCCGTCAAATCCTCCGCCAGCACCACCACTTCGTGCGCCTTGCGCAAAATGACCTGCTTGCGATAACTCACAATCCACCCTGCCTGTTCCCATTTACTCAAAATTCGGCTGACATTATACAAGTTCGTACCGGTCATCTCCGCAATATCCTGCCGGGCCAGGGGAACGTCAATTAGCACACCCTCTTCCACACGCTTGCCAAACTGGCGCACCAGCCGCAGCAGCGTCCGCGCAATGCGCTGCTCCACTCGCTTCGTCGAAACATCCCGAAATCGCTCTTGCAAACGGGTGAAGCGACTACCCATCATCTTCATGCCATTCAAGGCCAATTGTGGATGTTGCAACATCAGCCGTTTCATCTCATCCCGATGCCAGCCCACCGCCTCACACGGCTCAATGGCTTCAGCCGACAGAGGGTACGCTACCTCATTCAGGGCGACGATGATGCCGAGACCTTGCCCCGGCCCAAAATAGTTGACCACAACCTGCTCCCCTTCTGGCGTAAGTTGAACCAACTTAACCCGCCCGCTGTATAAAATATAGAGCCATTCCGACGCTTCCCCCTGGTGGAAAAAGAAACTGCCCGGCTCAACGTGACGCAGATGCCCTTCCTTGAGAATGGCCTGGCGCGCTGGGTCATCCATGTCACGCAACAAAAAACAGCGTTTTACAACTTCGTGGTAAGTGTCACCCATGATAGCGGCATTATAACATTGAAATGATGAAGCGCCGCTTTGGGGGCAACAGGCAGAATAGCCATGCTGTCTACCCGTTACCCCCTTCTTGTGCGCCCTGCCTTACTCGTGCAAAGCGCGTATATAGGCAATGATGTCCATGATTTGCTCGTCGGTCAGGGCCGGGTTGCCACCCTTAGGCGGCATGTCCACACCCGTCGTGTTGTCCGGGTGGCTGATAGGCCGCCCTGTCTTGATGAAGGCCAACAGCTCATCATCGGTTTGGCTGGGCACAAAATCGCTGGTGGTGAATGGTTTGCCCAGCCCTTCTACGCCGGCTCCGGCAACGCCATGACAAGCGATGCACACTTCATTGTATTTCGCTTCTCCGGCCACAGGGTCGCCTGTGCTGACCGGCACACTCCCGGTATCCCCGCCGCTGCCCGACGAAGCCGAAGGTTCACTCCCACCACCACAAGCCACCAACAACATCAACAAACCAACCAACAAAACAACCACTAACTTTTTCATCTTCTCTTCTTCCTTTATTTAGCGTTTTAGCGTTTTAGCTTGTCAGCCAGTCAGCCAGTCGGCTTGTCAGCCAAAACCCCTCTCTATCTCTATCTCTACACTCTATCTCTACACTCTACCTCAATGATTGTGCATCATCGCCGGCCGAATCTCTTGGGATTGCAATTCGCTAAATGTCAGCACCACCGCCCCGTCCACGCCAAAAGCCAACGCTTCGGCCGTTTGCCGGTCGGCAAACGAGACAATATCAAATCCCATCGGCGTGGAGACGCCCGCATTCATCACAAAAATGGCCTCTTCGGCGTTGAGCCATTCGCCGCTGGTGTAATCGTGGACCCACCAACTGGCAACCTCATCACCACTTTCGGCCGGGTAGAGCAACATACAACCGACATCATCAAAGCGGCGGGCTTCGCCGTCGGTTGTCCAGTACGCCGTCGCCATCACCTCTTCATTGACCAACATCTTGCACCGGTCGCATCCATCTTGCCCATAAACAAATTCGGGTGGCTGATCGAAATCAACCTTTTGCTGACAGCCGGCCATCAGCAAGATGAAGACCCACAAAAAAAGAACATGCCTAACACGAAATCGTTTGATCATTATAAGACTCCCTTCCGTTTGAAAATTTGGGTGGCGGCCACGAAGGGCACAGCCACCCACAACAATAAAAGACCGGCCAACAACGGCCGTAACTGCGCCCCATACGTCCGAAACGCATACACCCCCACCGGCCCTAACACCTCTAAATTACTGCGTAAATCCAAAATGGCGGCGATTTTGAACAATTGGAGCGGGTTGATCAAGGCCAACAAGAAGAGTTGATTGGGGTCTAACTGCAAAACCAACGCCGAACCCATCAGCCCCAAATCACCAAAAAAGACGAGGATAAGCCACAGAAACAAGGCCAAGCCAACGGCCGTTGCCCCCCTCTGTACCAACGCCGAAATGAGATACCCCACGCTGAGGGTCGCCACCGCCAGCAAGCAAGCCAACAGGAGCAGAGCGACATAGGTACGCACTTCGCCACCGCCGCCGTTAAGGGTGATGAGCACGGCCGTTAAGCCAAACCCCAACCCAATCGCCGCCACCAACGCCAACGCCAGCCCCAAAAACTTGCCCAGCAGTAACTCTGCCTGATTGATCGGTTGCGCCATCAAGTAGAGGAGCGTCCCCTTATCCCGCTCACTGGCGAGGCTCAACGCCCCCAACGTCAACCCCATCAGCGGCACAATCAGCAGGATGAGATTGATGAGGCTGGCACTGGTACGGCCGTAGCCCGCCAGCCCACTACTTCCCACGCCCGAAAGCGTCATCCACGCCAGCGACAGCGACAAACCGGCAAACGCCAGCGCGTACAACAAAAACCAGCGATTGCGCCGCGCATCCCGCAACTCTTTCTGTAAAATCGTCACCACATTTTCAAAATCAATCATCGGGTTACTCCACTGCAAAATCTTCGACCACAATGCCCGCTTCATGGAGCAAATGGATCGCCTGCCCTTTCTGACCCGGTTTCACCTGTACCCGCACCCCGCGCCCATTTTGGCTCACCGGCAACCCGGCCGCATGAAGGGCATGGATGGCCGGCGCAATCCTCGGCGGGGGCAAGTAAAGATGAAGCGTCGTCTCCCAGCCCAATTGCCGCTCCAGCTCATGCGGGGCGGCATTCACCACCAGTTTACCCGCCTCCAACAACAGCACCCGATCCGCCAGCGCGGTGATCTCCTCCAAGCGATGGGAGGAGAAGACGAGCGTTTTGCCTTGCTGGTTGAGATCATGAAGCAACAGCAGAAAATCTTCGCGGGCGCGGATGTCTAAATTCGCCGTCGGCTCATCCAAAATGAGCAGGGGCGGGTCGGAGAGCAAGGCCAACGCCAACGCCAGCCTCTGCTTCAACCCGCCGGACAGATTTTGCACCTGTTTGGACAGATGGCTGGTGAGATCAAGCCGCTCTAGCAGGGGGGTGAAGTCGGTGCCGTTGGGCAATTTCCGCAGGCGAGCGTAAAAGGTGATTGTTTCGGCGACGCTCATGTCGTCGTGGAAGGTTAGTGCCTGCGGCACAAAGCCCACTTGCTGGCGCACCGTTTTGCCCTGCTTTTGCACGTCTAAGCCGTTGATCCGTATCTGGCCTTCAAAGGGGAGGAGGTGGAGCAAACAGCGCACGGCCGTTGTTTTACCAGCCCCATTCGCCCCCCACAAGGCCACCGCTTCCCCTGTTTGCACTGTGAAAGAGAGATCGTCAACGGCCGTTAACCGGCCAAATCGTTTCGTCAAATTCGTTACTGTAATCATAAAATCACCCTTTCACCCCGTCACCTTGCCACCACATACCGTCGCCAATGAACGCGGGGCACCACGCCCACCACCGCCACTGCCAGCAACAAAATCACGCCAGAGAGGATCGGCCACAAAGGACTGACGGTGCGGGGTAGCGGCGGGGTGTCGCTGGGGATGTAGGGCTGGGTCAACGGCCGTTCGTCTACCAATTTCGGTTGTGGCTTCACCAGCGGGAACGCCTTCGCCGCAAAATCCAGCGCATTCGTCGCCGGGCTGTACACAAACAGCCGCAAATTGGGCGACCTCTGCATCAAATTCTCAAACAGTCGCTCCGAGCGGTACGCCATCTCCCCTAAGCCATCGCCGTCGGCATCATAACCAGCGTAATCGCTCCAGTAATTGCCCCGATTCGCCACTGTCCATTCGTTAATGCCCGGCTTGCCACCGCCGGCAATCGCCACCTGCTCTTCATTTTCGATAAAACTGTTGTTGGCAAATTGATTGTGGCGCACGGCGGGCATCATCTCTACGCCGATGTCGTTATAAGCGAACAGGTTGCCGCTAAAAAGGCCGACGCTATCCACTTCACGCGGTGAACCATCTAAATAAGCCCCCACGCGATTGTTGAGGAAGAGGTTTTCCATAATTTGGGCGTCGTCCACATCTTTTAGCCCAATGCCGTACCCGCTGGGGCCGCGATTGCCGGCCACCGTGTTATTGACCATTTGCAAGCGGCGGCTGTACATGAGGAACGCGCCGACGGAGTTGTTGAGCAGTTGGTTTTGGCTGATGAGGGCGTCGTCGCAATACATGAAGTGCAGACCGTAACGGCCGTTACTAACCACATTCCCGCGCAAAGTGAGCCGTTCCGAATACCACAACACCACGTCACGGCCGTTGGTCACCCCATTGTTTTCGATAAGCACGTCATTACTCGACCACACCCGAATGCCATCTCCGCGACGAGGTACCTCCAGCGGCTTACTGCTGATCTGGTTGTCACGGATGACGCTATTCGATGCTTCGCGCAGGTAAATGCCAAACAGCGTCGCCTCAAACCGATTGCCGACAAGAGTCAGCCGTTCCGCTTCCCCCGCTACGCCAGAATTTTCGGCGTCGAGAGAATGGCCGCTGTTGCGAATGAGAAAGCCCTGCACGGTGATGTCGGGCGCGGTGAGGCGCAGAACCGTCCCCGTTCCCCCGCCATCAATGACCGGCCAATTTTCACCGATGAGGGTCAGCGGCTTATCAATCACCAGATGGCCGTGAAAAACGCCCCCGTTGACGATGAGCGTATCCCCCGCTGAGGCTTGGGCGATGGCGTCGGCTAACTGATCGGCAGAAACGGCCGTTTCTGCCCCAGCCACCGGTTGGACCCACAGCCAGCCCAAAAGCAACACAAGCAACCCGGCGACTTTGCGGCTCATGTCCCGACTCCATCCACCAGAGGTTTGTACGCTCGCCGGTGGGCATACAGGGCGGCGATGGTCAAAAAGCCGGCCAAAAAAGCAAGATAAATGCCGATTTGAAACTCAGCAATGGTGCGGAATTGCGCCACCGTCCCTTCGCCCCAGATGGGGGGCACAAAGGGTTTGATCGCCCCGCTTAACGGCGCGGTGGGGTCAAGGTTGAGGCCAAAATGGCGCATCCAAAAGTACATATCGGCCAAAAAGACGTAGGGTATCAGGATGGCGGGCAAGGCGAGCAAGGCCGCCCATTTGGTGTGAATGAAAACGGCCGCGCCTAGCAACATCGCCAAAATCGTAATCGCCGCAATGCTGACTGACCGCTCTAACTGCGCCGCTTCGCCCAACGGCCGCATCCCGATGTAATGGTTCAGCCCGTCAATCTCAAACACATCGCCGGTCATGCGGTTGACATACACCTGCACCGACAGCCCGCCCGGATATTGGGGTGCCATCAAGGTCATCTTCCAGTAGGGCAAAAAGAGGGAGATCAGCAGGAGCAAAGCGGCCGTTATCAGCAGAATGGTTGGCAACCAATACCGCCAGCGATCTTCGTTAGCTACATCGGCCGGAATGCGGGGGCCGATGATCTTTTTCAATGCGTTCATGGGTCTCATGGTTTTTGATGCGTGATGCGTAAGGTTCACGCATCACGCATCAAAAACCCGTATCAGCTACTCACTCGGCTCAATCAACATGTAACCCGTCATCTCTAAATGCAAAGCGGAACAGAACTCAGTGCAGTAGTAGGAGAACACGCCGTCTTCGGTGGCCTCAAACTCAAAGGTGACGGCTTCACCCGGCTCAATGCTGACGTTGATGTTGTAGGCGGGGATGGAGAAGCCGTGCGTGGCGTCGTAGGCGCGTTCGACGTTGGTGATGTGCCATGTTACGTGGTCGCCCTGTTTGATTTCGACGTGTTCGGGGGTGAAGTGACTGCGAACGGCCGTCATCCAAATCTCCACGTTATTGCCATTCCGCTCAATCCGTTCCTCACCCAATTGCACCGCGTTGGGGTCTACCGACATGGTGTGCGGATTCCAGCCGATTTCAGGATACACTTCCCACGGACTCAGCTTGTCCGCTTTGATGATTTGGGCGTAATGGGGTTCGCCATCGGGCAACGGCATGTCATACAGCAAAGGCATGTTGGCTCCCGGCGCGGAAATATCCAGCAATTGGAAATTTTGCGGCAATAACGGCCCCACCGGATGGAAACGATCCACTGCCCATTTGTTGAGCGAGACGAGGTAGTTCCCATCAGGGCTGACGGTATCCCCTTCAGCGGCCGAAATATGGCCGACGTTGTAATGCACCGATGTTTTCTGGATCAACGTCCAATCGGGGTCTTCATGCAAATCAGAATAGGGGCCGCCTAACGTCCAGCGGGCAACGGCCGAATCGAGGAACAAGCTGGTGTAGGCATACCCCTTGTTGTCGAATTGGGTGTGCAACGGGCCAAGCCCCAACTCCACTTGCTGTTCAACAACAGCGTCAAAATCCAAGATTGGCACGCCATAATCATCAAACGTGAAATTCTGGTCAGCAATCGCTTGCTGAATTTTGTCGAAGCTGTAAATGGTCACATGGGGATCGAGCTTGCCAGAGATGACCATGTACTCGCCACCGGGCGACACATCTACCCCGTGCGGGCTTTTCGGTTCGGGGGCAAAGTAGAGCAGACCTTCATCAATGGAAGTTTGAAGCGGCACCACGCGGAAGCCATTGATCTCAATGGTGTTGCCCGCTTGAGCCACCTCAACCGCTTTGTCTAAGTTGATGATGTGCAGGTAATCCATGTCCCGCTGGGACGCGCCCGACTCGAAGGGCGGGTTGCCATCTTCCACGCCGCCAGTCGCCATTTCGGTGTTGAAGGAGTTGCAGAAGACCCAGCCATCACTGACCAATTTGCCCGCGTCGCACAAATCTTGCCAGTAGGGGGGCAGTTCTAAGGCGAAGGATTGTTCGGGTAGAACCCGGCCGCTGTCCCGATCAAACTTCCAGAAAGTGACCATCCCGCGATACTCTTCGGCGTAATTTTCGAGAGAGCTATACCCTGCACCAAGCGGCGCGGCGTATTGCCCGCCTTCAATGATCCATTCTGTATCGGGCGTGACCATCGTGCCCCCATGATCGTTGAGGGCGATGGGGTTTTTGACGATTTGCTTGGTCTCGAAATCACGCAAATCAATGACGGCGATACGCGCTTGCGCTTTGTCGTTGATGAACAAAAATTGACCATCATAATCGCCGTCTGTTTCGCTGAGGGCGGGATGATGGGTGTCAGCCCAAGTGACGGTTTGCCCCAGCACTTGCCCCGCCTCTAGCAGTTCCATCGTCTCTTTGGCACCGTAGCCGTACCCTTGCCAAGGCTCGGGGGTGAAGACGGCGATGGTTTTGAGCATCCGCATGGAGGGCAGGCCAATGACGAACACTTGCCCCGCATGGCCGCCGGAGGCGAACATGATGTATTCGTCGTGCATACCGGTGGGCGTGTAGGTTTTCACGGCGGCGACAATATCAGCGGGGGTTAGCCCGCGTGCTTCAGCGATGGCTTGAACATCGGTGGAGCCAGCGGTGCTACTGCTGGTAGGACTATCATTGGGGCTGTCGTTGTCCTGACAACTGGCAATGGCTAACATGGTTAGCAAAAGAATAAAAACAACGGCCGCGTATAACGGCCGTTTACTAAAGGGTTGAGCAATTAACCTCATGGACTGCCTCCTCGTCGGGTAAATTTGGGTAAAAGTGGGTCTTTGCAGAGGGCAGATACCTCTTTTGCCCCTCATGCGCAAAGGAAAACCGCTAATGTGTTGATTCTTTCCCTAGAGATTACCCCTGACAGCCCTCACAAACGTTGCAAAAATGCAAGGAACCACCGAGCTGATAAGGTCAGCCACAAGACAATTACCAGCAAGCACAGCCCGCCAATAATACCTGGTGCTTGAAGATTAAAGATTTTTGGCCTTTAGAAATTGAGGGGGTTGGCAGCCCGTAAAGCGTGAAGGGTGAAATATGACCAGAGAGGCATCACGTTTCACGCATCACATTTCATGCCAAACCTCACGAAATCCCAAAGACCTAGATTTTTTTGTAGATGCAGATTGGGAGCTACCGATTATCCACGGTCTGCTAAGGCATACACAATATGAGACTGGCGGCGGCGCACGGCCGTTGGCAAAAACTTCTCGGCACGGGCAAAATAGCCCAATCCCCACATGGCGAAGGCCTCAAATTTGCCGCTGGTGGCCTGTTCGCGCTGCTCCTCGCTGCGGATGATGCCGGGCGGGAAAGGGGGCATGTCAATGTAGCCGCAGCGGTGGAGCGGGAGCACGGAGGAGAAGAGGGCTTGCAGTTGGGCGAGGGTGAGGCCAGAAAGCCCGCTGAGGTTGGTATGGGCAGGGTTGTCGCCGTTGGGGCAAAAGAGGGCCACGACCGTTGCCACCCCCAGCAGCCGCGCCACATACCCCTGCCGCTGGGGCCCATCCAATCTTTGCAGCGCCTCCGAGGAGAGCGCCAGGTCAAAATCTTGCGTCAGTTCACTCATTTGGCCCAGGTGGGCAACGGGAATAAAGATGGGGGAAACGGCCGTTAGCCAACCCGCCTGCTGGGCCGCCACCAGGCTGCGCTGCGCCTTCGCCAGCGCTTCAGGGCGATCATCCACAATGGTCAGCGCCGCGCCCGTCTCTGCGGCCAACTGCACAAAATCAAGGCTGCTGCCATATTTTTGTGGCAACCCGGCAATGAGGATGGTAGACGGCCGTTTCTGCAACCATTTTTGCAAAACCAACCGCTTGGCAAAATACTCATACGCCGTGCCTACACCTTCGCCTTCAGCCAGAGCCAACGCGTACAGAGATTTGATAGAGAAAGAAGTTAACATAATCATCAATAGTCAATTGTGAATCGTCAATTATCAACGACGGTCGGTTGACCATTGGCAATTGACCATTCACAATTGGCAATTAGAGCAGCTTCTGCTCCCGATACCACGCCACCGTCTCCCGCACCCCTGTCGGCAAATCATATTCCGGCGTGTAGTCCAGTTCATCGTGAGCTTTTTGCCAGGAGAAGCGGCGATCTTCGCTAAAAAAAGCCACACCCGTGCGGCTGAGGGGTGGCCGTTTTTTCAAAATTTTGGCAACAAGTTCCATACCCGTTGCGCCCGCCATGGCCAGGGGCCGCGGCAGGTTGAGCTTGGGCGCAGAAACGTCCAGGGCGGCGGCAATTGTCGCGCCCAACTGGCGGAAAGTGACGGGATCTGGCCCGGTGATATGGTAGATTTCGCCGACGCGCCCCTTTTCCAGGGCCAGCATCATTCCCGCCCCTGCGTCATCAATGTAGGTGGGGTGGCAGGTGTGCTGACCGCCGCTGATGGTGAAGAAACGGCCGTTTCCCACCGCCTGAAAAAGCCCCAACACATGCAAATCTCCCGGTCCATAGATAAATTCTGGCCGGGCAATGACCACCGGCACCCCTGCCCGCGCATAAACCAGAGCCACCTGCTCCGCCGCCGCCTTGCTGCGCTCGTAAGGGTTGCTGGGGGCTAATGGCGCAGTCTCGTCAGCCGGTGGGCCACTGATCGGGCCGAGAACGCCAGGGCTGCTGACGTGGAGAATGCGCCTCACCCCTGCCGCTTCCGCTTCCGCCAGCACGTTGTTCGTGCCCTGCTCGTGCAGGGCAAAGTAGGCGCTTTCCGGCACGCCCGCCTGCCCCAACATGCCCGCCGCGTGGATTAGCCACTCCGCGCCGTCAAACTTGCCACGCAAACTCTCGCGGTCGGTCACGTCCCCTTCTACCCAGGCAATGGACAGGTCAGACAGATGGGCGCGAGAGGAAAACGGCCGTGCCACCCCCACAACCTCATGCCCCCGCGCCACCAATGCCCGCGCCAGCGCCCCGCCCACAAACCCCGTTGCTCCCGTAATAGCTACTTTACTCATCACTTCCCGTTGGCAATGGGCTATTGCCTATGGTCAATTTGATAAGTCATCACCGGCCGATAAACGCAGCCACACTTCTGCCCTTTGGTGCAGCCGGGTAGCGGGAGATGGGGGGCGTCATCGGGGTGGTAAACGGCCGTAGCGTCCAGCTCTCTACTCGCCTCACAGCCATTTTCATCCGGCACAACGACCACGCCGGCAATAGACCCTTTGGCCTTCATACCCAACCTATATTGCGCCAGCGTCTTCTCGGCGTAATCCGCCGACTTCTCCATTTGTTTGTGGAATTTGTTCAACCACTCAAAGGCCATATCTACTGTCCCATTGCCTAAAAGCTTACCCCGCTTTTCGCACCTTTATTGTATCAGGTTTAATGACCTTCACGCCCACGCGGGAGACGGTGGGCACGTCCATCAGCATGTTGGTGTAGCTGGCGTTGGCTAACGGGCAATGGCACTCTTTGGCAGCAATACTGCCGCGCACCTCTTGGATTTTCTCGCCAAACCAGATGTCGCCAAAATCATAGTTATGGTCACGCAAGTTGCCCAGATTGTCGGCACGCACGCAGCAAGGCCAAACTGTACCATCCGCATAGATTTGTGCGCTCGCCCAACCTGCGTAGCAATCAATCACCTGATCCTGCTCATCAAGAATCCTTTTCACCAGCTTGTAATACTCCACCCGAAAAGCCTCCGTGATGCGCGCCACCCCCTTGTATCGTTTACTGTTCACATATTCCATAAGCTGGTCAATGGCCTCAGCATACTGCTCCGGGCTGGGCGTAATCGGCAGCCCCACCGTATCCAATTCCACTCGTGGCTCGGCAATTTCGGTAATAAATTGGTCTGCGCCTGACTGGTCAGCGTAAGCTATCAGCTCAGCCAGGTGACCCACACTAAACACCGACACCACCGAATGAATGCCCACCACAAAGTTGGGGAACTCGTCGCGCAGCGCCAGGTACTGCTCCAGGCGCTCCTCAAATTTCTCAAAATTGCCCGCCACGCCGCGAATGAAGTCGTGCTTTTCGCCGACGCCATCCAGCGACAAGTTAATGATCAGTTGGCTCTCCGGGCACGCCTCCAAAATGGCGCGCACGCGTTCTGGTCCGCTGTTGAGGATGCCATTGGTGGGAATGTTGATGATGCCCGGCTGGCAATGCTTGTAAGCCAACTTTGCCAGCTCCACAATCTTGGGATACATCAGCGGTTCACCGCCGCTAATCGTGAACCAGTACGGCGCCGTGCCCAGCGAACCGAGTACCTTGTCCCATTCGGCAATCGTCAGCTCATTTTCGCGCTTCATCCAAATGTTGCAGGTCAGGCAGCGCGAATTGCACTTGGGCGATGGAGACAAAGTGATATTGATGGGCAGCATCTTCGGCCACCCAAAGCGCCGGTAGGCTTGAAAAAGAGGAATGCGTGCCAGCACGCCTAACATTGATCTCATAAAGAATGTAACCAGCAACCTGTAACTTGTAACCTGTAACCTGCAACAAGTTACAGGTTACATTTCACTTCGTCAGTTCCTTTGTAGTTGTAGCAATTTCCCAGACGGTGTGGTTGCGTTTGTTTTTGTAATCGCGCCAGCCGAGGTAACGGCCGTACGCCTCCAGACCCACCACACCCACCGTCCACAACAATTGCTTTGGCCGCCAATCCATATTCTGCAGCAGCAGGCCAATGATGATGCTGCCCGACATCGTGCTCACTTTGTAACCCAGCAGTTGCGCCAGTTCCAGGTGCCCGGCATAAATGCGGCGGCGCTGGCGCAAAAAGTCGGCCACGTTCTCCGGCCCTTTGTTGTAGACAATAGCTTGTGGGCAATAGCGCACCTGGTACCCTTGCCCGCGCACAATGGGTTCCACGCTGGCCTCGTCAACGGCCGTATGGTAAGGAATGCGCTCGAACACCCGCCGAAAGCCCACCATCTCGCCACCCTTGAACCCCCCCGCCATATTCAGCGCATGGTGCAGCCGCCATTGCAGGTGCACGGCAAAGCCCATGAAGTTGTCCGGGGCGTTAACCGGCACAGGATGGCAGCCCGTCATGGCTACCTCAGGGTCGGAAAAAGGGGCAATCAGTTCTTCCACGGCCTCCAGGCTGGGCTGCAAATCGGCGCTGCACAAAATTAGCAGTTCTTCCTGCGCCTCACGAATGAACAGGTTCATGGCGGAGGCTTTGCCCTCCCGTTGGGGCTGAACAAGCAGACGAATACGGCCGTCACGCCCCACAAAATTACGCACAATCGCTTCCGTACCATCGGTGCAGCCGCTAGCGACCACAATGATTTCCGTAATCGCCACGCGCTCCAACCGCTGATCCAGCATCAGTTGCAGCAATTTGCCAATGTTGGCCTCTTCGTTGTAGGCCGTAATACCGATAGAGCAAGTTAACATGGTTGGTTGTTGATTAGTTTGTTGGTTGGTCAAGTAGCTATCAAACCAACCAACTATCAAACTTCCACAAGAGTATAACCAATGCCCCCATCAGGAACCAGCATTGCGTCCCGCGTTTGTTGGACGATTCACCTGCGTTGGGGCCAGCAGCAGCCCTGCACCCGCCAGGTTTGCCAACGCACCAGACGAAACCAGCACGATGGCCAGGATGGTCAGAGTATGGGCCAGAAGTAAAATGGCGACAATCTGGCCTATGGCGATGAAGGCCAACAAGAACACAAACGGCCGTTTTCCCAGCGACAGCGCATAATTCAGCCAAATATTCACCCCGGCAAACAAGGTTGTCGCCAGTCCCACCCAACCCAACAGCGCCCCAGGGGTGACGTATTGACCGCGAAAAACCAGGGCCACAATCAGATCGGGGAAGAGGAAGTAAACGGCCGTTAGCCCCAATCCTGGCAGCAAGGTCGCCGCCAGCGTCAGCAGCAGCATGGGTCGGGCGTCTCGCCCCAGGGCATGTCGCTGCGTCGCCTTCGGAAACAGCACCAGCCCCAACGCCAGCGGCACAAACAAATTAATCCGCGCCAGCACGTTGATGGGTGTGTACTCCCCGGCTATCGTCTCAGGGAAAAGGCGGTTAACCAAAATGGCGTCGCTGTACACCAGCAAAGCAAAAGCCAGCAAGCCAATCAGCGTCAGGCCAGAGTAGCGCAAGCTCACCTTTTGCGCCGCCACCGAGGGCGGTGTGCGGAAGTAGCCCCGCAGCAGCCACAGGGCCAACAGCAAGGCCAGCCCCGCCGCCAAAGGCAAAGCCAGCACTGCCCCCACCAGCTCCAGGCCCAGCCAGATGAGTACGGCCGTCAAGCCAAAACGCAGCACCGCCTGCAACACCACCACCCCACCCAGGCCCAGAAAATGCTGCGTCCCTTGCAACGTGCCATCCGTCACCGGACGCACAAAAAAGAGCAGCAAAGCCAGCCCGGCGGCCATCACCGCCGGAACGGAATTCGCATTGATGAGCCGATTGGTTAATGGCGCGGCCAGGATAAACAACCCGGCCACCAGCAGCCCCCAACGCCACGCCCAACGCCAGCGGTCACGCAAAAACGCGCCAATATGCGCTGGTGCTTCTGGGCGGATAGCCAGGTCGGCCGTGTAGTAGGCGGCCACATTACGGATCACCCAGGTTGCCTGCTCACCAATCTTCAGCAGGTTCATGACGGCGAGAAAGGCGATGGCCGCCGCATTGGGCAACAGCAGCCCGGCCACCAGCAGCACCAGGTAGTCGAACCCACCGGCCACCAGGGTAGCCCCGGCCATTAAAATGCCATCACGCGCATCACCAGAGCGCAGCAAGGTTTTGACACGAGAAATCATAAACACAGCTTTCCCCATTGGTTCAAATTACGGCAACCCCGCTACCGGCAACACCACCTGGTTGTTAGGAAGCGCCTCGCCAGCAGGTGTGGCCACAGGCCAACGGGTACGGGTAGGCGCGTCGTAAAGGCCAACGGCAATCCGGCTCAAGTTGCCACCCGGCCAGGTAAAGGTGTGGGCATCGGCAACAAACACGCCGGGGGGCCAGTTGGTGAGCGGGTAGCTGTTTTGCACCGGCTGGCTGTCGCTCTGTGCGCTCAATTCCCCATCTTGATTGAGCGCATGAACAAAGATGGTGGCGTTTTGGGACAACGGCCGTTCCCCCCGCCAATACAACATCACCTGCACCAAATCCCCTGGCTGCGGCTGCGCTGGCTCTATGGCATAGCCCAAAAGGCGCACCGCGCCCCCTTCGCCAAAGCGAAAATCGGCAGCAACGGCCGTTTCTGGCAGCGCCGCCAACAGCCAATCCGTCTGCGCCAGCAGTTGGGGCATTAGCCAACGGCCATCAGGGGCGCCCGCCAGCGGCTGCGTAACCAGGCGCAACGTGCCACCCTCCCCCTGCCAGGGAGCCAGATCTACCTCTAGCCATTGTGGGGCATCATCGGCGGCAACGGCCCTTTCTGCCAGGGGCACATCATTAAACAACAGCGTAAAACGCAGCGTCCCGGCCCCATCCACCTGCACACCAACCCGCAAACGGCCGTTGCGCGGCACATCCAGCGCATATTCCAGCGCCGCCTCTGCTGGTACGCGAATGGCCGGGTAGTCGCCCAATGCGGTGGTGATGAAACGCTTCTCCGGCAGCCGCTCCGCCGTCCAGAGAACGGCCGTTAGGTCATGGACGATGCGGTATTCGGCGCTGATGGGGGTCTGGGCGACCGTTGCCGCTGCCTCTAGCCGTGTGGTCTGCCCGGGAAAGGTCAGCCAGACGCGGCCACTGCCCATTTGCCAGCCCAGGAACAGCACCAGCAAAATGCCCAATAGCCAGAAAATGGCTTTTTGCCAGGATGTGCCCACTGGTCGCGCCAGGATGAGAAAGAGACCGGTTAGCCCCAGGGAAACCGCCAGCAGGGCGGCGAAGAGGCCACCTTTGAACGGCTCTGGCTTGTACTGCTGCAAGCGCAAACGGAAGACGGCGGGCAGCAGTTGCTCCGCCAGGGCATCCGGCGCGACGCGGCCCGGGGCATAGGTACGCAGTTCCAGGTTGCCGGGGCGCAGGAATTCGTTCAGGCGCAGCGGCCCACCCAGCCGGTCGCCACCCACCACGCGGGTGATGGCGGGCGCGTCGGCTGTCGCCTCAGGCGCGGCCAGGGTCAGGGTAAATTCGCGCCCTTGGGCGTTGGTGATGGGTGAGAAGGTGAGGCGATGGTATTGGCCGGACGGCCGTTCGCCAAAATCCACCTCACCCCTGTAAAGGGGGCCAGTTTCGTCGGCCAGCGTCACCAGCACACGGCCATAGGAGGGGCCACGCAGCCAGGTTTCAACGGCCGTTAGCCTCTCCGCGCCGCTGATGAAGCTCTGGCTGATGGCATTAGGGCCATAAAAAGCCACTGGGAAGGGGTCGGGTACGCCGGGGGCAGCCTGCGCTTGCGTCCAGGGGCGCGGGTAGAGGTAGTGGGCGTCGTAGAACATGGGAACCTGCACCTGGGGGCCGCTGGCAGTGGCCCGCCATTGGCCGAAAACCAGGAGGAGGAGGGCGAGCAAGAAAATGATGAATAATGAATAATGAATTGGGAATTGGGAGCGCTTCATCGTGTCACCGGTTAGAGGTAGTAGCGGGGCAAAATATAGCCGAGAAGGGCGACGACGTTGAAGAGAACCATGCCCAGGCGCAGGAGCCAGTGGGCATAGGTGTGCCAGCGGCGCGGCAACAGGAAGAGCAAACCGAGGGTGAAGAAGGTGAGCATGGGCACCACGGTGCCCAGCCAGTAGCGCCCTTGCAGGCCACGGCCGTTGCCATATTCCCACCAGAAAGTCAGGTCGTATACCTGGATGAGCAGCACGGGAACCAGCAGCGTGAGGGCCAGAAAGAGCCAGACGACGACAGGGGCCATGCGTTTGCCCAAGCGCCAATCGGGGAGAGACGGCCGTTTTCCCCAACCTCGGCCCAATTGCCAGGCCAGCCCCAAAATCGCCAACAGAGTCAGCCCGCGCAGCAAGCCGTAAACCCAGGGCGGCAGCGGCGTATCTACCCAGCCAAAATGCGCCCACCAGGTGACAAACATGCCCCCCAAAACGGATTGGTAATAGTCGAGCATGTGGGGCAAAAAGCGGTAGTCATAAAACGGATTTTGGATGATACGATGGCCTTCGACCACCGGATTGAAGTAGAACAAGTCCTGGTTGATGCGCCAGCTCCGGGCCATCCACCACAGGGCAGGGGGCAAGATGACGCCGTTCATCACGACTGCCGCCTCAAAGACGCGCCACCGCTCCCCTTTGCGCCGCCACCAATCGTACAGCACCACCAGCGCCACCAGGGGCACAAAGCCGTTGATGGTGGGCTTGACAAGGAAGGCGGCGGCGAAGGTGAGGCCGATGGCCACGGCCGTTTGCCAGCCCAGCCCATCGCGCAGCACCCGCAAACAGAGGTAGATGAGCAAGGAGTACAGCACGAAAAAGAGGCCGTCTACGGAAATAACGGCCGTCATTTGCGTCAGTTGCGGGTGAAAGGCAACCAGCGTAGGGATGGTCAGGCGCAGGGCGGCGTCGGTGGGGAAGAGCAGGCGAGCAATAAGGTAGGCCACAACGACGATAGGGCTGCTCAGCAGCACAGCAAAGAGCCGCTGCACCTGCATTCGCACCAGCAAATTCTCGCCATACCCAATCAGCCGGTACGGGATGGCGGCAATCAAGTAATAGAGCGGCGTGGCGTGCATTAGCTTGCCGGTAATGCCTAATTCGGTGCTGGTGCGCGTGGTTGGGGGCAGGTCGTCAAATTCCGCCTCGCGCAAGCCAATGGCGCCGGCGCTCCAACCCTGGCGCTGCTCCGGGTTGTAGTCTAGCCGCCCCACGTCAGCCAGCTCGCGGGAGAGGGTGATTTCGTCAAGGAGAATGTCGTCGGGGATATCGGGGAGACGGCCGTTTTCACCAATAAACTGAATCACGGCGTAATGGTCATCCTCGTCCGGTCCTTGCCAAAGGGGAAAGACCAGGCTCCACAGCGCGCCCTTCAGCAGCATAATGAGAAAGAGGAGGGTGATGAGCCACCATTCACGATTGGCGGTTGGCAATTGGCGATTGACGATCCTCATTTTTTCACCGCCACGTAAAAGCAGTGGGCCGATTGGCACCGAAACCACTTCTGTAAAAGCTGCTCAATGGGCACGAAGAGGGGTGTCAATTTTTCCAGGATGGGCAGTTGGTCGGGCAAAATCTCCCACAGCCAGAAGAGGACACTGTACTGCTGTGCCGTTTCGACGGCAAAGCCATAGGCGCCCAAGGTTTCTTTTAGCTCCGCAAAATAAAAGGGGGCGTTCACCTCGTCGCCCAACCAGTTGGGGTAGAAGCGGCGTCCCCAGCGAATGATGAGGTTATCTTCGACGGTTTCGATCAGGAACAGCACGCCGCCGGGCTTCAGGCAGCGCCGCACTTCGGCCAATGCCCGCTCTACGTCGCCAATGTGGTGCAAAACGTGCTGGATGTAAATCAGGTCGAAGGTTTCGGTTGGGAAGGGAAGCTGTAGGCCAGAGGCAATCGCCACCGGGCCGTGGTGGGCGGCCAGGGTTACCCGCTCTGGTACCACATCGACGCCCATAGGGAAACGGCCGTACTGCCGAAAGCGGCTCATATTCCAACCCGCCGCGCAGCCCAAATCCAGGATACGCGGCGTTTCCAGCCGACCAAACACCGCCTGCTCCACAGCAAAATAAGGTAGCACCTTATACCGGCTCGGCGACCAATTTTCGCCAAAAGTAACTGGTTTACGGTAGTCCATTTTTTGTAATCCGTATTCTGTAAGCCGTAGTCCGTTGTCCGTAGTCCGTTGTCCGTATTCCGTTGTCCGTATTCCGTTGTCCGTATTCCGTTGTCCGTATTCCGTCGTCCGTTGTCCGTGTACGAATTACGGTTTACGGTTTACGGTCTACGGTTTACGGTTTACGGTTCACGAATTACGGTTTACGATTCGCCCCCCGGTGCGTTGGTTTGAACAGGTCAAATTGCCAAATTTTCAGGCGGTGCAGCAGGTAACGCCCGGCCACCCACAGGGTTTTCAGGCCATAGAGGGTGCTGGCGCTAAAGCTAATGGAGGATGCCTCATTGAAATATTTGGTGCTCACCGGAACCTCGGCAAATTTGAAGCCGAAATAGTTGGCCTGGAAGATCATCTCCGTATCGAAGGCGAAGTCGTTGGAGTTACGCAAAAAAGGCACGGTTTCCAGTAGTTTGCGGCTGTATGCGCGGTAGCCGGTGTGGCATTCAGACAGTTTGGTGCCCATGACGCCGTTTTCTACGGCCGTTAAAAACCGATTTGCCAGGTACTTGTAGCGGGGCATTCCTCCGGCCAACGCGCTCTTGGGCGGTAAAAATCGGGACCCTAGCACAAAATCACCCCGCCCTGCGCGAATGGCGGCAATCATTTGCGGGATAATTTGGGGGTCATACTGTCCGTCAGGGTGCAGCATGATCACAATATCTGCCCCCAGGCGTAACGCCTCCATGTAGCAGGTTTTCTGGTTCATGCCATAACCGGCATTGTGCGGATGGACAATAAGGTCCAAATCCAGCTCTTGAGCCACTTTTGCCGTATCATCAATGCTGCCGTCATCCACCAAAATGACCTGATGGACGTGTTCAGCAGGAATGCTACGATAGGTATCTACCAAGGTTTGGGCCGCATTGTAAGCGGGCATCACTACAATCACGCGCTCTATTTCGCTCATATCTCCAACACATCTCTTACTCTGGAAACCTGGCCGGTTTGGAAACCAGCACAAACCCACCAGGTCTCAACACAAGATTGCGCCTTCTCCTATTCGCTAGAAGCCAACCTTCTTTCCTTATTTTCTATGGCGCCCGGTTTTCCCAATTCTTTGGGGTTTACGCTGCGGCGCACGGCCGTTTGCCCCAGGGCGTGGCGAATAATAGCTTCTTCAGCAACGCGCCAATCCTGGGGTGACCCTTGCCCCAAGGCAGCCACGAGTCGTTGATAAGGGGGAAACCCTTGCACGGCTCGCTGCCGGGCAAGGACAAACTCGGTGGCGGTGGCTAGCGAAACGGCCGTTTCCTCTGCCAACCCTTCCCGCAGCAAAACCAGCTCTGTCAACCGGGCATGGTTCGCCATGGTAACGGCCGTGGCCAATTCCTGCACCGCATATTTGGGCGGCACCCACAGCCGCTGCCACAGCAAATTAAGCGTGGCCACCGGCCAATAACCTTGGCTTAGGCGCAAGCCAGCAGCACGAATCATGGAGCCATACAAGAGGTTACGCAACCATAACCGCCCGCGCCCCCACCAACCGAGCTGTGCCGCAACGGCCGGCACCCCCAAGACCTCTGCCGTCACCGTCAGCGGCTTCGGAAAGCTAAAAACAGTGCCATCTTCTGCCAGCAAAACAAAATCATCTCCCAGCAGCGCAAACTCTCCGTCTTCCGCCGCCGCCAGGGCAACGGCCGTCTTCCCCTGATCATGCTCCGGCACCAACAGCAGCGCCTGTCCCTGCCGCGCCACCGCTGCGCCATAAACCAGGGCATACCCCCGCTGGGTCAACGCCCAGCGCAGCACCGGCTCCAGCACACTTTTGTACAAGGCATAAGGGGAATGGGCCAACAACGGGGAAATCACCACCTCCGTAAAAGCGGCTCCAGGCATCACCGCCAGGCCAAACCCAAAGCGGCTTAGCCCCTCGCTGTAGGTAATGGCCCCCGGCTGCGGGCTGGGGGTGCCATGTCTATCCACACGAATCTGCATATCCACGTGGGGCAATGGCTCTGGCGTGGCAAAATAAGCCAGGTCAGGCAAAGGGGTTTGCGACTCCACACGCAGCACACCATGCAGGTCATACCGATAAATGCCAGGCTGCCACATGGTTATGCCCCACCGCGAAAAGACCCACTGCTCGGAGAGAATGTAGCGCAAAACCGCTTCCAGCAGCACGGCCAGGGCAATAGCGAGCAAAACCGGCCATTGCCAACGGTAGAGCAGCAAGTAGAGCAAGGGCAAACGGGCGGCAAAGAGAGAGAGCTGGTTGGTTAGCCAGAAGCGGCGCAGCCCCGGCCAACCGGGGACGGCGTGACCCCGCCCCAGCACCCAATGCTCGGTGGCGTAAAAGCGCAGCAAAATGATGAGTTCGGCCAGGACAACGGCCGTGACCCCAAAAGGCGCATCCACCTTGGGGTACAGCCAGGAAAAGAGGGCCACATCCAGCAACAGGCTGCCCGCCGCCACCGCCACCAGCCGCGGAAATGATTGGTTAGCCGTCAGGCGCAGGCGCAGCAAATGGCGGAAAAAGCGCATCCCTTCCTGAAAATCCGCCTTGCTTTCTCCTTCATGTCGGTGCGCAAAGTCAAAATGCACTTCCGAAACGCGCAGACCAGGGCAGCGAATGAGGATTTCCAGCAGGATTTTGAAGCCGTCAGGACGCAAGACGGCCGTATCCAAAGCCGCGCGCCGCACCAAAAACAACCCCGTCAGCGGATCAGACACATTTTTCAGCAAGCGCGGAAACCAGGCCCGCGCCAGCAATGTTAAAAGCTGCGAGGTCATCGCCCGCTTGCGGCTCAGACCCAGGGGGCCAAACAGGTCTGCTTTGCGGCTGCCCACCACAATGTCTGCACGGGCCTCCTGCGCGCGGGCCAACAGCGCGGGCAGCACCTCCGGCGGATGCTGCAAATCGGCGTCCATCACGCACAGCCATTCTCCCTGGGCAGCCTGAAAGCCCTCGACCACCGCGCCGCTCAGGCCATTACGTCGTTCCGGGGGGCGGGCAATTACCCGCACGGCAAAAGGAAAGTCAGGCGCGGCTTGCCGAATCACGGCCGGGGTGGTATCAGTGCTGTCATCCACAAATAGCAGTTCCAGGGGGATGCCGGCCAAAACCACCGCCAGGCGACGCAGCAACGGCCGTATATTTTGCGCCTCGTTGCGCGTGGGCACGATGATAGTCAGCAGCCCAGGTGGGGTGGCGGTCGGTGAATTGCTCATTGCCGCGTATCTTATCTTGGATCAGAGAGGGCGTCCAACGGTGGCGTGTCGTGAACGGTAGACCGTTATCCGTATTCCGTATTCCGTATTCCGTATTCCGATTATGGTTTATGGCTTACGGTTTACCGCTCACCGCTTAAGGGATACCAATTTCGGGCAACGAGACAGCTTCCCCCAAACGCACGCCATCTTCTGCGCGGTAGAGGCCAATTTGCAGCGTATATTGGCCCGGCGGCAAGTCGGGCGGCAACGGAATGGGGTGCAGTTGGGCAAATTCGTCGCCGGGTTGTAGGGCGTGCCACGCCACATCTAGCCCGTCGTGCTGGGCGACCAGGTGCCTGTTAACGTCTAACAGGTGGGTATAAATCTTTACCTCTGCGGCGGGTGTTTGCGTCACACGCCACACAGTGAGCAAATGCAACACGCCCTCGCCCGGCACAAGCTGGTGGCCGAGGAAGGAGACGGGGTCGCCAACGACCGTTTCTTCCCTCAATTCGGCAAAGGGCGAGGCATCCCAGGCATAGAGCCGGTACTGCCACAAACGGCCGTCCAACTCCTGCACTCCGGTCAGCATGGGGGCAGGGTAAAATTGGGTCAACAGCGGGTGGGTGGGTAAATGGCCTTCACCAACGGCCGTCCACACCCGTTCACTATCTCCACCCGGCCACAACAAGCTGGCACGCGCATCAAACCAGCGCGGCGTTACGTCATTCGACTGGAAAATGGCGTAATCGGCTGAGGCGATCATCGCCGGACCGATGCCCGCCAGGCCCAGCCCCACAGCCGGGCCGGTTGGCGGCACATCATAAACAAAAAGCGAATAGCCAATACGGTCTACCGGCTCTCGTTCCTGGAACCAGGCAAAGCGCGCCGGGTTTTGCAGATAGACCCCCCGTAATTGGGTGGCACTGAGGACATATTGCCCGGCTGAAGGCAGCGGCGGATAAAAAGGATCGTGCAGCGGATCTTCACGGCCGTGGGGCCAAATGGGCATGGCCTGCCCGCGCTGCACACCATAGGCCGCCAACGGCGCACTTCCCAGCCACGCCACCTGATACGGCTGCGGCAAATGCGCTCCCTCATAAGCCGCCAACGCGCCAATATCCTGCCCCCAGTCCAGGTTAGAGTCCACCAACCAGCGCCAGCCGTTGGCCGGACCGCCTACCAACCCGTTGAAGTAAGCCAGATAATGGGGATGAATGGCAAAGGAAGCGGCCACCACGCCGAGCAGCGCCAGGGACAATACCCCCTGCCGCAACCGCTGCGCCACGCCAGACCGGATCAGTTCCACAGCCAACAGGCTAGTAAAGGTGAAGAGCAGGGGCAGCATTGGCAGCAAGTAGCGGTAGCCAATATTCACCTGGCTCAGCAGACCGGCGCCCAAAATGGCCGCGGCCGGCAGCAGCAGCCAGATTAGCGACCAATCGCGCCATTTTCCACGCCTCAGGGCCACCACAAAAGCCACCACAATGAGCAGCAAAGTAGCAATGGGGGTCTTGATGAACAAGGCGATGGGGAAATAATACCACCAGCCACCAACCTGCGTTTCCCCGTGCAAAAAGGCGCTGTGCCCGGTAAATTGATGGGCTTGCTGCATCTGGAAATCGAAGGCCAGGGCCGCGCCCTGCCCCCGGTAGAGCAACAGCAGCACGAGCAACCCAACACCAACCCAGCCCGTGACGCTGAGGAGGGCGCGCAGAAACTCGCGCCGGGTCTGGCGCAAGGCAAAAGCACGGTAAAAAAGCAGCAGATACAGCGCGGGGATGAGAATGATGGCGGAAAATTTGGCAGAGAAAGCCAGCCCAAGGGCAACGGCCGTAGCCACCCAGCGCCATCCGCCTCCATTCCCCTGCCAATAACGCCATACCGCATAAACGGCCAACGTCAGAAAGAAGGCAATGCCTAAATCTGTGGTTGCCAGAGCGCCATGAGCCAGAATGTTCGGTTCAAAACTCAGCAGCAACAGAGCCAGCAAACCAGCCCTAATGCAGTGGAACAACTGCCTGGCAAAGCGCGTAACCAGCGCTGCCAGCAGCAGCGTCAACGCCACAATGGCCCACCGCCCGGCCCAAATGATTTGCAAGCCGTTGTCATTGGTCTGCCACACAAACTGTTGGCTGAGGGCTAGCCAATCTTGGAAGATGAGGTGGGAATCGAAAGGTGGCAGCGTGGGGCGCAAAAGAAGCTGAACGGGCAGGCCTATCAGGGTGTTGATGAGGGGTGGGTTTTGCACCACGCTAAACAGCTTCCAGCTTTGCCAGGTGAGGGCACCCTGCAAAATGTGGATGCTCTCGTCAAAGGTGGCGGATTGTTGGGCAGTGGTGGAGAGCAGCCGCCCCCAAAGCAGCAGCAGGAGGAGGACGGCCGTTACCCGATACCATTTCCGCATCACGCCCCTAAACCCCGTAAGACAAGGTGGTTACTTATGTGGCAAACAGTTTGCATAAGCCAGATTTTAGCTGATTTAGTGCACAAAGCGGCAACAAACCGCAATAAGCAATGCCTGCCCCAGGGCAATTGCATTCTGTTTAACCAAAGAGCACTTTCAGCAAATAGTCGTTG
>CAZDEO010000024.1:0-8115 GCA_964504445.1 uncultured Anaerolinea sp.
TTGTAAATGTAGCCCAGTTTGCTAAACCTGGACGATATGCAGGTTTGGTAACCTGGGTTACAGCTTTTTATTCATGGTGTTGAGCTTGTGCTTATGTCGTCTCTCCCGATTACATGGTTAAGCAGAACAAATTAACTGAGGCAAACTGACATTTCAGCTTGTTTCAAGGTGTTGTTCAAATAGTTAATGGGCCTATTTGTTTGGTTGATGCTTTCAAAATTAATGTGGGTAACTGATCTAACCAGGAATATTGAAATAGACTACCAGACCAACACCAACCCCGACGACTAATAGCCCTGAAATGATGATCCAGATTGTGTCCCAAGGTATTGGGCCATAATCGGAGGCTTCTATGGCATCTAGACGCTGCGGGCGAAGCCAGAGTATTAGAATGAATAGGACCAGAAGCAAAAGCCCTACGGTGATGAAGGTGGCGGTGTTGATGGCAAAATTGCCGATCATGGTAGTTGCGCCTTCGGAAACTAATGCTCTACTCAGAATCATAGCGGCGGTTAGTGTAAAGAGAAGGATAATTAAGGATGTGCTAACAACTGACCAGCGAGGCAGTTTGTGTTCTGGAATGGGGTCGGACTGACGGCCGTCGCGCATGGCTTTGAGGCGTTCGGCTTCGCGTTGTTCCAGGGTGCTGAGTAGGGATTGGTAGCTGTCACTTTCTTTGACGGCCGTTGCTTGCTTGTTCAGAAATACATTGAGGGCGGCTATGCCGACCCCAACCCCGCCAACAACGGCGACCACGATAACGGTGAGCAGCCCAAGGGCCAGGAACCCATTTACGGGTTGCTCTATGAAAGGCAGGTTAACGGCCGTAACCTCAGTATTGAGCGCCCCCCCGCCACCTGCGCCCACATTGTTGATGGCTGACCTGACCAACGGCCAGGACGCCGCCAGAAAGCTGGTAACCACCAAAACCACAAAGATAATGACCCAATTTTTTACCGACTCTTTTCCGCTCAAGAGGCTTTCTCCCATTCTGAATGACTATGGATCTGTTGCTGATGAACCGATTTGTGATTTTAGCACAGGAAAACTGCACTGCAAAAAGGGAGAATTGGCTGAATTTCGTTAGATGATTTGATAGATAAGCGATTATAATTTTTGTGGCACAAAATGACTCGAAATGCTTATTGGTAAGGTTTCTAAATGTTTTGGCGCTGCTCCGAGAACATTCAACATTCTTATTGAATGACAACTTCACAAGGATTTGCCAGCATTCTGATATACTTGTCAATTGGGTATGGGGAAGGGTAATTGAGGGCGGCATGGGTATATTGAAAATCTGTTTGTTTGGCAAGTTCAGAGTGTCTGACGCGGACACGGCCGTTTCTGGTTTTGAAGCTCGCCGGGTCCAAGAACTCTTTAGCTATCTTCTTTTACAAGCTGACCGCCCCCATCCTCGCGAATCGCTGGCTTCACTTTTATGGAGCAACCAGCCCACCAGCCAATCTAAAAAATATCTGCGCCAGGCCCTGTGGCAGTTGCAAGGGGCTTTGGAGAACTGCCTGCAATCCCAACAACCTTTCCTCCTGACGGATGCGGAGTGGATACAAATTGACCCCGCCCAAGTAATTCACCTCGACATAAACTTATTTGCGGAAGCCTATACGGCCGTGCGCGGGATCCCCGGCCGACAACTCACAAATCAGCATTACAACACCCTCGTACAAGCCATCGCCCTCTACCAGGGCGATCTCCTCGAAGGCTGGTATCAGGATTGGTGTCTATTTCACCGTGAACGCTTCCAAAACATGTATCTGGCTATGCTCGACAAACTCATGGGCTACTGCGAAACATTCCAGGCTTACGAAGAAGGCATCCACTATGGCACCCACATCCTTGCCATAGACACCGCCCGCGAACGCACCCACCGTCGCTTGATGCGCCTCCATTATCTTGCGGGCGATCGCACCACCGCCTTACGCCAATACCAGCGTTGTGTCAGCGCCCTCAGACAAGAACTGGGCGTAGACCCCGCCTACAGCACCCAGGAGATTTATGAGCAAATTCGCACAGACTCCCTCATAGACATCTTCGTAAATCCTCAACAGCCTCTCCATAAATCAGCCCCCAACCTGTCTCAAACACTCTTCCACCTACAACAGATCCAGACCCTGCTAGATAGTTTTCAATCCCAATTGCAAAGACAAATAAAATCTGTCCAAAGCATCGTTGACCAACAGTAGCTTTGCCCATTTCCGCGTAACCCCTCTCTAAAACCCCAGGCCAAATTACAAAGAAACCAGGCCATTCGCGGCCGTGAATGCGTTTCATGGCGGTTCCCGCATGCCTCATCCCCAATTGAGACAAACAAAAGACGCGCAAAAGACGATGGATCAGACCGGCCTTTGCTACCATTCCCACATTGGAGATCCTGGCCTAATTAGCTCTTTGCAACTTGAACATTGAATTTGGGATATGGAATGGACCTACTGGAAACAAGTACCCAATCATTTGTTGTGAAAATTTGGGTAGAAGAAACGGCCGAAGAAGCGGGCGAAGTCCTCTGGCGCGGCCACATTACCCACACCCTCACTGGTGAAAGACACCACTTTGAAAATCTACAAGAAATGGTTTTTGTAATGGGCCGGTATCTTAAAGAGATAGGTATCCAACCCTTTCAAAATATTACCACCCGGCACATCTTGCCCTAGCAAGTATAGTCACTGTGACCGAATTTCCCTGGGTCCCTTAACAGGTAATGAAATGATTACAGATTTAGACCGCACGCTGGAGAAGCTGCTTATTGCTGAAGTGCCCATCAAAAATGGCGAAGTGGACATCAAGTTTGACCAGCCCAAACGGGAATGGAGTGCAAAGCTTTCCCGACCCACCGTAAATTTATTTCTCTACGATCTGCGCGAAAACAATGTACTGCGCCAGCATCAGTGGGAAAGAGTCATCGCCCAAAACGGCCGTCCCCGCGACCTCCAGGCCCAGCTCAAACGGACCCCCTATCGCGTAGATTGCAGCTACATGCTCACCGTGTGGGCCGCCGACCCCCAGGACGAACACCGCCTCCTTTCCCACGTCATGCACGCCCTCTTTCGCCACCCCATTCTGCCCAAAGCCTACCTGGTAGGCGAAATGCAAGACCAACCCTTCGATCTCCAAACCCGTCTCGCCAGCCACGACCGCCTCACCAACCCCGCCGAAGTATGGGGATCCCTGGATAACGAAATTCGCCCTTCTGTTTCCTACGTCGTTACTCTGGCTATGGACCCCTGGGCCGTCGTCTCTACCCCCATCGTCCGCGTCCGCACCATGCGCACTGGGCAAACCACCACCCTGCCCCAAACCCACGAATTGGTAGCCGAAACCACAGAGACCCGCATTTCCATTGGCGGCACCATCATGCAAGACAGCCAACCTTTGCCGCACATCACAGTAGCCCTCAAAGATACCGGATTTGTTAGCACCACCGATGCCGACGGCCGTTTCCGCTTCCACCACCTCCTTCCTGGCGAATACACCCTCGTCGTCTGGCCTCCCCAGGGCAAACCCACCACACACCCCATCACCCTTCCCGCCGAAAACTACGACATCACCCTATAACATTGTGTAAGGAGACAAACATGCACCTACAACCCTACTGCGGCAACAAGAGCCGCGACCCCCCAGCAAAGCAAAGCAAACAGCCAGCATTTTACTTATAAGGAATGCAGCCGGAAAAGACCGGCCTCATTGATTCAACAAATAAGGAGAAAAACATGCCTGTATCATACGCCACCCCAGGTGTATATGTTGAAGAAGTCGATAAAGGGAGTAAACCCATAGAAGCCGCCGGTGCTTCTATGGCCGCCTTCGTCGGCATCACGGCTGAAGCCAGCTTCAAAACCGTCAATCCCGAAACAGGCGAACGCGTCCCCAGCCAATCCGCCCTCAACAAAGCCGTTTTGGTCACCAACTGGACCCAATACCAAAACATCTTCGGCGGCTTCACCACCGGCGCGTTCTTGCCCGACGCCGTTTACGGCTACTTTAGCAACGGCGGCGGCCCCTGCTACGTCACCAGCGTCATGGCCCTCAATGAACTGGGCGCAAAAGAAGCCACAGCCGCCACCCTTACCGTACCCGCCGCCAGCGGCAAAGGCAAAACCTTCACCATCACCGCCAAAACCCCCGGCGCCGCCGGCAACGATTACAGCGTCACCATCAAAAACGACGAAAAAGGCGAAACCTTCACCCTCACCATCGGCACCGAAACCAAAGCCGCCCTCACCATGAAAAAAGGCGACGGCTACATCGGCGACGCCGAATTTGAAGCCGTCACCATCTCCGATGTAGGCACCGCCGGCCCTGCCGACGGCACCTACCAGCTAGAAGGCGGCGGCACCACCCTGCCCACTGCTGCCGACTTCATCGGCGACGTAGCCGCCCGCACCGGACTTTCCGGCCTAGAAGCCCTCGACGACGTGCGCCTCGTTCTCTGCCCCGACCTGATGACCGGTTACGATGGCAGCAGCGCCTTCAAAGACAAAATCAAAGCCGTACAAACCGCCATGATTGCCGACTGCGAGCGCCTACGCTACCGCTTCGCTATCCTCGACACACCCCCCGGACTCAACGCCCAGCAGGCCAAAGAATGGCGCATGTGGGTCAACTTCGACTCCTCCTACGCCGCCATGTACTACCCCTGGATTTCCGTTGCCGACCTCAGCGACAGCCCCCAAACCACCAAAATGGTGCCCCCCAGCGGCCATATGGTGGGGGTATACAACCGGGTAGATGGCAACGTAGGCTTCCACAAAGCGCCCGCCAACGAAGTTGTAGCTGGCGCCCTCGATGTAGAGCTAAACCTCACCAAAGGGGAACAAAGCGTCCTCAACCCCATCGGCGTCAACTGCATCCGCTCCTTCCCTGGGCGCGGCATTCGCGTGTGGGGCGCCCGCACCCTCAGCAGTGATGGCTCCTGGCGCTACATCAACGTCCGCCGCCTCTTCATCGTCGTCGGCGCTTCTTTGGACGCAGGCTTGCAGTGGGTAGTCTTTGAACCTAACGACCGCACCCTGTGGGCCAAAGTGCGGCGGGACATCAACGCCTTCCTCAGTACGGTCTGGCTCAGCGGCGCACTGTTTGGGTCTAGCAAAGGCGAAGCCTTTTATGTCAAGTGCGATGATGAGCTGAACCCGCCGGAAATCCGCGACTTGGGGCAACTGATTATTGAAATTGGCATGGCCCCCGTGAAGCCGGCCGAGTTTGTCATTGTCCGCCTGAGCCAATGGGCTGGCCCCAATGCTGAATAAGGGTGGCAGCTATCTGTCGGACAGAAATTTGCTAACGGAGATTAAACCAAAGAAAGGAGCAAAAAATGGCAACATCTGTTGATACCGCTCGTGAAGATCCCCTTGTTGGTTTTCATTTTGCTGTAGATTTGCAAGGGCACGTAACCGGTTATTTTACCGAATGTTCAGGCCTGGGTTCTGAGACAGAAACCATTGAGCACAAGGTCGTTAACGAATCTGGTGTGGAAGTTGTAATGAAGGTGCCGGGCCGCCTGAAATGGGAGAACATTGTCCTGAAGCGCGGCATTACCAGCGACATGCAAATCTGGGAATGGCGCAAGATGGTTGAAAATGGCGATGTCAGCGGTGCGCGCTGCGACGGTTCCATTGTCATGTTTGACCAGACGCTGACCGAGGTGGCCCGCTGGAATTTCCAACAGGCGTGGCCGGTGAAGGTAACCGGCCCCAGCGTGAAAGCAGACGGCAACGAAATTGGCATCGAAGAGCTGACCATTGCGCATGAGTACATTGAGCGCGTGAGTTAGCGTGGCAAGTGGCGAGATGCGAGTGTGCGCGTGGCGAGGCCACGCCCGCACACCGCACACCCGCATACTCGCACACCTGCACATTTCTGCACTATGCACACGGAATTTGAGTTTACGCTTCCCAGAGGCTTTGTGGATGAGTCGGGTCAGGTTCATCGTCACGGCCGTATGCGTTTGGCCACGGCCGTTGACGAAATAGAAGCCATCGAACACCCCAAAGTACAAGAAAAAGAATCCTATCTGCCCGTGCTATTGCTGGGGCGCGTGGTCACCCAACTGGGCACATTGCCCGCGGTGGGGCCGCGCATCATTGCCCAACTGTATGCGGCAGATTTCACCTACTTGCAAGACCTCTACCTGCGCCTAAACAGCACCGAGGCCATTCTCGTCAAGGCCGTTTGTCCCCACTGCAGCCATGAATTTCAGTTGCAAGTAGCTCCTCTGGATGGTTAGGAGAATAATGAGGCCCAGCTATGCCTGACAACCTTCCTGCTTCTGGCGCCATACCGGCAGAAATTACGCCCGAACTGGTGCAAAAAATTGCGGACAAAGTGTACGCCATGTGGCGCAAAGAGTGGCAGATTGAAAATGAACGCCGCCGGGCCATGGCGCAGAAAAACGTGACCCGCAGGATAAAGTAAACCATGCTCAACCAACTTTCGCGTGTTATCACCAACGCCTTTCCCTCGTTTCGCTTTGTTGTCACGGTCAATGGCGCGCCCTATGGCGTCTTTACGGAGTGCAGCCTGCCGGTCATTGATTGGGAATTTGAGCCGGTGAAAGAGGGCGGGCTGAACACCCACGTTCATACCCTTATTGGGCGGCGCAAGGAGACCCGCTTTACGCTGAAAAATGGCGTCGGCACCAGTGCCCTGGTTTCCTGGTACATGCTGACCATGGCCGAGGAATTTACGGCTCCGGGCGCGGGGTTGCGACGTACGGTCGCCATTACCTTGCTGAATTCGCTGAAAATGCCGGTTATGACCTGGAACATCAGGGAAGCATTTCCCTTAAAATGGACTGGGCCGCAGCTCAATACGGGTGAAAACAGCGTGGCTATTCAAACGCTGGAATTTGCCGGAGGCGAGATTGTTGTTGTGCCTGGCGCAGTTGGTCCTTAATATCGTCACAATCTGGCAGAAAAACGATGCCTTCAGAGAAACGATTTGGTTTAAATAATCCTTTGTTGAGACGGGTGCGACGGCACGCCAATGTGTCGGTGCTTTTTCGTGCGCGCCAGGGTGACGGGGAACGGCCGTTACCCACCGCACAAATTTACACTCCCCCCATTGCCGCAGATTTTTCCGTAGCGTCCTTTCCCGTAGCGCCAGCGGCCCCGGGCACAGCGGTGACTACCGCTGAAGTTACCCCGGCCGCGCCCTCCCTGCCCACTGTGCAGCCGAAAGCTGCACCGCCTGTGGCAGAACAGACGGCGTCAATTCCCCCGGCCTCTTCGCCAGTTACCACCCAGCCAGCGGTCACCGCCTCCTCAGACCGCGAATGGAACCGCCTAAAGCGCATCTTACAAGGCCACGCCCAAAAGCAAGCTGCCGAAGCAAAACCACCGGAAGGACCAGTGGCTTCCCCGGCTACGGATGTGCAGCGGGCCATCGCAGCGGGCGATTCGGCCGCGGCGTTACCTCCTCCGCGAAAACCGCCCCTAGAAACTGCCTGGCCGGTGAAAACAAGCCAGCCGCCCTTGCCGGAAGAACAGTCGCCCAGAATTGCTGCAGAAAACCCCCTTGCGCCGCCAGCGGATCTGGTACAAGAGCAGTTGCTGCGCGCTAAACTTGATCAGGTTTCGGCCAGCAAACCTACTGATTCTTCTATTGAGGTGCTGCTGCCGCGCCGCCCCCGGCCCGTTGTGCCCCCCAAAGCACCGCCGCCGCCCAAAAAGCTGCCCTTCTTGCAGAAAAAGGAGGAGCAGCAAGCGGCGGAAACGGCCGTTCCCCGCACCGTACAGACAGAAATCGGCCCTTTACCGGCAGATATGTGGGAGCTGTTGGGTGAAACGCCGCCAGACCAAACCGCGCTGCATCCCGAACAATTAGAGACGCCCGCACCTCAAATGGCCGTACCGCAGCAACCAGCTTCCTCCATCCAGCGGGCCATTGCCGCTGCCGAAGCGCCCCCCGCGCCGGAAGAAGGGCCAACCGTGCCGCGCCAGCCAGAAAAATCTGCGCCGCCCGCGGCGGACTCTCCGCCAACCCCGGTAGCGAAAACGGCTGTGCCGCAGCAACCAGTGTCCCATACCCAGCGGGCCATCGCCGCCGCCGAAGCGCCCCCTGCACCAGAGACAAAGCCCGCCCCGTCCGCGGCGGACTCCCCGC
>CAZDEO010000024.1:8215-8470 GCA_964504445.1 uncultured Anaerolinea sp.
TAGCGAAAACGGCCGTGCCGCAGCAACCAGCTTCCTCCATCCAGCGGGCCATTGCTGCCGCGGAAGCGCCCCCTGCACCAGAGACAAAGCCCGCCCCGTCCGCGGCGGACTCCCCGCCAACCCCGGTAGCGAAAACGGCCGTGCCGCAGCAACCAGCTTCCTCCATCCAGCGGGCCATTGCCGCCGCGGAAGCGCCTCTTGCGCCGGAAGAAGGGCCAGCCGCGTCGCGCCAACAAGAGAAATCCACGCCGCCCG
>CAZDEO010000024.1:8570-64555 GCA_964504445.1 uncultured Anaerolinea sp.
CGCGCCAACAAGAGAAATCCACGCCGCCCGCGGCAGAAACGGCCGTACCGCAGCATTTAGCCCCTGTTCCCCAACCCTCAACCGCCTATCTTCAGCGCGCCACTACCGCCACTACCGCCGCGCCCACTGCAGTAAAGACGGCCGTATCCTTGTTTTCAGCCCCGGACACCCAGCCTGCAACACAGGTAGCCATTCCCACGCCCATTGGCCCACTGCCGGCGGATTTATGGGAACTGTTGGGCGAAAAACCGCCTGCCCCAATAGACTCCTCGCCGGTATCTCCTCATTCTGGGCAAACAGATAGTTTGATGCGAGCAATTGCCAGCGCGGAGTCCGCGCCAGAGGAACAAAAAGTGCTTGAAACAAGACCATCTGTGGCCCCGCCTGCGCCGCCGCCCATGCCCATTGTGCAGCGCGTCGAGTCTGCAAGCCCCGTCGCCGACCCGCGCAACGTTGAAGGCGAAAAAGACTCAGAAGCCCCAACTGTGGACGTAGACGCCCTGGCTCGGGAAGTCTATGCAGCCCTTAGACGCCGCCTGGCTGCCGACTGGGAAAGAGGAAGAGGACGATGATAAACCTGATGGTAAACAACCAGGTTATACAAACAGCACTTGTGAGTAGGAGTTGCGCATGAGTACCACCCGCAGCAATCTTCGAGCAGCAAAAATTTCCACGCTTGACGGCCGTATCGTCGTGCATTGCATGTTCAATCCGGAAAACTACACCGTCAAAAAAATCAACCATTACGACGAGGGCGCAGAGCTGCGCACACCGCCCAAACCCGTTTTCAAGCGGTACGGCCGTTCCACCCTCACCCTCAGTAAACTAATTTTTGACACCTATGAAACCGGGGGCGACTTAACTACCACAACCAATAAACTGTGGGATTTCATGCGGCCCGCCACGCCTAGCGATCCCGAATCAGACCCGCCCGAAGTCAAATTCGAGTGGTCCACCTTCAGCTTCCACGCCTACGTCAGCGAGCTGTCCATCAACTACAAACTCTTCGATAAAGACGGCAACCCGGTACGCGCCGAAGTCACCATCACCTTCAAAGAGAGCGACGACCCTACCAACCACCCCCACCAGCGACAAAATCCTACCTCTGGCGGCGGCCCCATGCAGCAGGTGCGCAAAGTGGTACGAGGCGACCGCCTGGATTTAATTGCTGCCGATGAGTACGGTGACGCCACTAAGTGGCGGGTCATTGCCGAGTACAACGGCATTACCAACCCTCGTGACCTGCTGCCGGGAAAACTTATTACCATCCCCCCACTTTAAGAGGATACCATGCCACAGTCTGAAAATATTTACCGGCCAGATGTTGTTATTAAAGTTGCTGGGAGCGAGCTAAGCTATGAAGTGTACGACCAGCTAGAAGAGGTAGTTGTAGATCAACACGCATACCTACCGCACATGTTCATCATCCGGTTGTATGATCCCGAGTTGGAGTTATTGGACAATGGCCCGCTGGATTTAACCAAAGAAATTGAAATATCTGGCGGAGAAATCGGTGGTGGTTCTACCACCCTGATCAAGGGCGAAATCACCGCATTGGAGCCGGAATTTGGCGAAGGCCAGGTTGCCCGGCTGGTCGTGCGCGGCTACGATAAATCCCATCGCCTTTATCGCGTGACTAAATCCGTCTCTCATCTTAACAAAAAGGACAGCGATCTGGCTTCCCAAATTGCCGGGAACGCCGGGTTATCTGCTCAGGTGGATGCCACCAGCACCGTCTATGAACATATCTACCAAGATAACCAAACCGACCTGGAATTTTTAATGCAGCGCGCCTGGCGCATTGGTTACGAATGTTTTGTGCAGGACAGTAAGCTCTATTTCCGCAAACCCCCTACCGCTGGTGCTGCTGTAACTTTGAAGTGGGGGGAGAATTTGCTCTCCTTTAACCCTCGTCTGACACTGGCCGAGCAGGTAGATGAGGTGACGGTAAAAGGTTGGGACGTGGAAAAAAAGGCAGCCATCGTGGGCCAGAAAACCCGCGGCGCTTTGTACCCTAGCATTGGTGAATCGAGGAATGGCGCAAGCTGGGCCAGCACGTTTGGAGCGGGCAAGCTAACCGTCGTTGACCAGCCGGTGGTGAGCCAGGCAGAAGCGAACATTATAGCCCAGGCGCGGCTGGACGAGCGCAGCGGGGCGTTTGTAGATGCTGAGGGGCACGGTTTCCGGCGCCCTGAGGTCACGGCCGGAAAAAAGGTGAAGCTAGAAGGATTGGGCACGCGTCTCAGCGGCGATTACCTGGTGACCCAGGCACGCCACGTGTTCAACCAAGAAGGCTGGCACGTCTATTTCTCCGTGCGCGGCGCACGCACCGGCTTATTGGCCGAACAGATGCATGAGCAGCGGCCTGTGAAACAGTGGCCGGGGGTGGTGACGGCCCTGGTGACCAACACCGATGACGAAAAAAATTGGGGTCGCGTTAAAGTCAAATATCCCTGGATGGCTGACGACCAGGAAAGCCATTGGGCCAGAGTGGTCAGCGTTGGCGGTGGTCCCGAAGCGGGGTTGGCGATCATTCCCGACGTCAACGACGAGGTTTTGGTATCTTTTGAGCATGGCGACATAAATCGCCCCATTGTTTTGGGTGGGCTATGGAATGGGAAAGACGCTGTTCCCTCTGAAGTGATTGGCGCGGCTACTGGTGAAAAACCCCTCGTGCGCACCTGGCGCTCGCGCAATGGTCATGCGCTGACTATGTATGACAATGCGGACAAAAAAGTAGAATTGGTAACCACCGATGGGCATCTGATTGTTTTTGATGACACCAACAAAAAAATCGAAATAAACAGCGCTGGTAAGCACAAGGTAATCATTGATGACCAAAATAAGAAGTTTGAAATTTCTAGCAGCGGTGGGCACACCATTACCTTGGATGATAACGGCCGTAAAGTCACTGTCAAAAGCGCTGGCGACGTGCAGGTCGAATCTACTACCAACATGACTATCAAATCCGGGGCTAACCTGGAAATCCAGGCCACCGGCAATCTGAACATCAAAGCTAACGGTTTGGGGCAGGTGGAATCTTCTGGCCCCATGACTGTCAAATCAGCCGCTATCATGACTGTGCAAGGGTCTTTGGTAAAAATCAACTAAATTAGGAACAAATTATGAGCCAACCTGCTGCACGAATAACCGACATGCACACCTGCCCTATGGTCACTGGCGTGGTGCCCCACGTCGGTGGCCCCATTCTTGGGCCCGGCGTACCCTCCGTACTCATTGGTGGCCTGCCGGCGGCCGTCTTGGGTGACAGCGCCACCTGCACCGGCCCGCCTGATACCATCATCAAAGGTTCGGCTACGGTACTCATCGGCGGCAAGCCGGCGGCGCGCATGGGCGACAACACCGCCCACGGCGGCGTCATTGTTGCCGGATTTCCCCAGGTACTCATTGGCGGCTAACAGGGTGCTTTTGTGGCCAGAATTGAGCGGAACTGAGAGTGATTTCTCACCTCTCGCTCTAGCATTTTTCTAAAGGAGTGCGCGGTGGATAATAAGCTGAAAACCGATATCGTGGGCCGGGGTTGGAATTTTCCGCCCCAAATTGGGTCCCAGGGTGGGCTAGCCCTCACCAGCGAGCGTAACGAAATTGAGCAGGCTATGCGTATTATTATCATGACCGTGCCTGGGCAGCGCGTCATGCGCCCCAACTTTGGCTGCCGCATTCATGAGCTGCTCTTCGCGCCCAACAACCAGACCACGACCGCCCAGGCAGAGCGCTTTGTAAAAGATGCCCTGGCCATGTGGGAGCCGCGGGTTACCGTCATGGAAGTTGACGCGTATCCCGACCCGCACATGGCCAACCGGCTGCTCATTGACGTGAAATACGAGGTTAAATCAACCGGCGACCCGCGCAGTTTGGTTTTTCCTTTTTACCTTATTCCCGAGGAGTAAGTAGGAAATTCAGCATGCAACCGATACACCATTTTAACAGGAGGCAGTTATGCCACTGGCAGCACCCAAATTAGACGACCGCCATTTTCAGGACATTGTTGACGAAGCAAAAAAACGTATTCCTTACTACATTGAGGAGTGGACTGATCACAACGTTAGCGATCCCGGCGTAACCATGATTGAACTGTTCGCCTGGATGACCGACATGATTTTGTACCGGCTGAACCAGGTGCCCGATCTTCATTATGTCAAATTTATGGATATGTTGGGCGTACGGCTCAAGGAGTCGGTTCCGGCACGGGTGCCGGTGACCTTCTGGCTGTCGGCAGCTCTGGAAGCACCGGTAACTATTCCGGCTGGTACGGAAGTAGCCAGTACCCAGACGGAGACGGAACCTTCCATTATTTTTACCACTGACGAAAAATTGACCATTCAACCGCCCAAGTTGGTATCTATGCTTTCATCAGTGGTGCAGGAAGAGGAGCGGGTAATTCAACTGCACGACGCGGATCGGTTGCGCAGAGGATTAGACACCGTGGCGGCGTTTACGTCTCGGCCTCAGGAAAATGATGCTCTCTACTTTGGGTTTGCAGAGGATGTTAGCCAGTTCTTTTTAGGATTGGAGTTAACCTGTGATCCCAGCGGCGGTGCGGGTATTGACCCCAATTTGCCTCCTTATGTTTGGGAGGCATCCACGGGTTCTATGGATGAGCCGTGGGCGCTCTGCGGGTTGGACCTGGGCGAGGATACGACGAAGGGGCTGAATGTGTCTGGACGGATTCGCCTGCACCTGCCGGAAATGGGTAAGCACGTCATTGAGAAGGAGAATCTGTTTTGGGTGCGGGTGCGGGTGCTGTCGCGCAGTGAGTATGAGACGGGCATGCGGCCGTACCGCAACACGCCCAGCCTACAGCAGGTGGCGGTGTCTACCTGGGGCGGCACCACCATGGCCACCCACGCGCAGCAGGTGAACAAGGAGCATTTGGGCACCAGTGATGGTTCTTCGGGGCAGCGTTACCAGTTGCAGGTAACGCCTATTTTGCCGCGCCGTCCGGGTGAAACCCTGTTGGTGTATGAAGATGACCAGCTGGAACAATGGATCGAGGTGCCAGATTTTTCATCTTCTGGCCCCCATGACCCTCATTTTACGCTAGATAGTGTAACAGGGGAACTGCGGCTGGGTCCCGCCATACGGCAGCCTGATGGCACGATGCGCAGATACGGCCGTATCCCTCCCAGAGGTTCTCGTCTTGTGTTTCGCCGTTATCGTTTTGGTGGCGGGCTAGAGGGCAACGTCCAGGCCGGCATCCTCAACACCCTCAAGACCTCCATCCCCTACATTGCACGGGTCAATAACCGCGTTCCGGCTGAGGGAGGACTGGACGCCGAAACCCTGGAAGCGGCCAAAATGCGCGTCCCGGCGCTGTTGCGTTCCCGCGATCGGGCCGTGACTGAGGCCGACTTTGAGTTTTTGACCCGTGAAGTGTTGCGGGATACTGGCTGGAGCCAATACCGCGTCAAATGCTTGCAGCCCCGTCCGGCGCGGGAAAGCCGGGTTATTCCCGGTCAGGTATATGTGCTGGTCATTCCGCACATCAGCGATCCGGCTGATCGGATGCGGCCGAGAGCTGACCAATTAGAACTGGAACAAGGCGAAGTCTATGAGCGGCTCATGGCTTATCTAAATGACCGGCGGCTGCTTACCATGCGCCTGGATGTGCGTGCCCCGGCCTATCATTGGGTCGCGGTGCGTGTTTCTGTTCATGCGGAGGAGGGAGCCAATCATGCCCGGGTGGAAAGCGAGGTGCTGACCCGTCTTTACCGTTTCTTAAATCCCCTGATTGGCGGACCAAGGGGAGAAGGGTGGCCTTTTGGCCGGGATCTGGTGGTGTCTGACGTTTACCAATGCCTGCTGGGTGTGCCGGGGGTGCAGTATATTCGGCAGGTGGAAATTTTCCTGACCGCTTCTGGTGAGGGGCCACGCGGTGATGCGGTGGATACTATCGAGGTCGTGGGGCATGGCGTGGTTGCTTCTGGCGTTCATGAGGTCGTTTTCAGCTAGTTAGCATCTCAGCGTTTCAGCATAGCCGCACGGCAGGTTAGCTGTTTGCCTGACTGACTGATAGCTGGCTTGTTGACCAGTAAATATGGTTTTGGAGAAAAGGTGATGACCCAATTCACCCATGAATTTAAGATAACAGGCCCCCAGATGGTGCTAACTTTTGTGGCGCCGGAGGGTGAGACGACTATTGGGCGTACAACAGACAACGATCTGGTTTTTGTGCATCCGCTGGTGTCGCGCCGCCATGCCCGGTTGGTGACCAGCCCGGAAGTGTGTCAGGTAGTGGATTTGAACAGCACCCATGGCACTATGGTGAACCGGCTGCGTATTGAGGCGCAAAGACCGGTGAATTTGCAGCCAGGCGATGTGGTGGAAATTGGCGCGTTTCGCATGGTGTATGAGCAGATTGCCCTGGTGCGCCCGGTGTTTGTGCCGGAAACTGAGCCGGAATCGGAGCCTTTGTCGGCAGAACCTTTGGGAATTGGGGCGGATTTTGCCGCCATAGAGGTTGAGGACTTGCCGGAGAGAAGTGGGGAAGTGGAGCAGGATGTGGCGGAAACGGCCGTTTCTTCTCCAGCTTCGCCCTCCCAAACCGCAGCCCCTACGGCGCCCTATGTACCCGTTCCTCCCGTACCACCTCCGCCGCCCCATTTACCCGATGTGCCAGAACCCAACGGGCATTACACCTTGCCACCCGGCCTCTCCTACACCTACAGCCGCTACCTGAAATACCTGCCCGAAATTTACCACGCCGGCCCCGAAAGTTTCCTCACCCGCTTCCTGGCCCTGCTCGAATCCATTCTCTCCCCAATTGAGTGGAATATCGACAATTTTGATTTATACTTGGATCCGCAGACAGCACCTGCGGATTTCTTGCCCTGGCTGGCTAACTGGTTTGAGATGACCTTCGATGAAAGCTGGAGTGAAGCCAGCCAGCGGCAGTTGTTGGCCGAAGCCCAGTACATTTACCCCCGGCGCGGCACAGTCTGGGCACTGCGCCGTATCCTCGAAATTTATATGGGCGTAGAGCCAGACATTAACGACCAGGGCCGCAGTCTGGAACCCTTTACCTTTACAGTACGCTTTCCCCTGCGCGAGCAGCAGATCAACCGCACGGCCGTAGAGCGGATTATCAATGCCAATAAGCCGGCACATACCAATTACAGCCTCATTTTCCAGGCATAACGGCGTCTTTGATTTAGGTACATCATGAACTTGATTGGGCAACAAATTGCGCATTATCAAATCAAAGCCCTGTTGGGACGGGGACGAATTGGCACTGTCTATCAAGCTGTCAACCTTGAAGACCAATCCCCCGTTGCCCTGAAAGTTGTTTCCCTCCAATTAACCCAACAGCCCGAATTTAACCAACGATTTCTCGCCGAAGTTCGTGCTTTACCCAGGTTAGACCATCCGGCCATTGTGAAAATTCACAAAGCGGGCATTGATACGGATCAAGACATCCTCTATTTAACGATGGACTATGTTACTGGGCGTAGCCTGGGCGCCTATTTGCAACAGCTAGCCTGGCGTGGTGAAACCATACGTGTGGGAGAAGCGCTGTTGATTATTGCCTCCATTGCTGATGCTTTGAACTATGCCCATCAGCGGGGGGTGCTGCACCAGGATGTGCGCCCCAATGTCATCTTGTTCAAAACGCCACCCCCTGGCGCAGAAAGCGACAACCTGCACCGGCTGGCCATGATTGGTGATTTTGCCCTGGCCTCCCTCTTGGAAGCGGAAACCGAACCTTTTGCGCCTTCTCTACCCTATCTGTCGCCAGAACGCTGCCTGCGCCGGGAGGCCGACGGCCGTTCCGACATTTACGCCTTAGGCGTGCTGCTGTACGAACTTGTCACCGGCCAAAAACCCTTTGCCATCAATTCCCTGGATGATGCGATTCGCTGCCATACCCAGGTTGATCCCCCTGAGCCGATTGCTTTGCGTCCTGAACTACCTCTTCGGGTAAATGGCGTCATTCTCAAAGCCCTGGCCAAGCGCGCCAGCGACCGCTATCAGACTGCGGCTGAATTTGCGGGAGCGCTGCGCCAGGCGGCCGAAGCCTTGCCTGAAAACCTGGCCGTGGTGCGCGATGACGAAGTGCGCGGCGTTGATACCGTGGTGGAATCGGCGGAGGAATTGGCCATTCACATCAGCCAGTGGGCCAGCAATGAAGATCGGCTGACTATTACCCAAGATTTGCCCCGTATTCTTAACCGGCGCATTGTGACCATTGGGCGCGGTGAGGACAATGACATTGTGCTACCAGCCACCAACATCACCCGCCGCCACGCCCAGCTTGAACGTACGGCTACGGGCTGGCAAGTGCGCGACTTGGGCAGCCGTAATGGCACGTTTTTAGATGGCGCTGAGCTGCTGCCCAATATTCCCACGGAAATATTGCCCCATCAGATTTTACGCATTGGCCCGTACTACATGCAGTTGCAGTTGGGCAAAGGCTTTGCCGAGACGTTGCGCCCTTATGATGTATTTGTCAGCCCCACAGAGGTAGAAATTGCGCCAGGGCGCAGCCGCCAGGTGCAGGTGACCATTACTAACCAGACCACGGCCGTTGAAGAATACGCCCTCACCGTGGAAAGATTGCCGGCAGAATGGGTGACTGTTCCCACAGAGCGGGTGCGCCTGAACTCTGGAGAACAAGCCACGTTAGCTGTGCAAATTCAGCTGCCGGTCAACGCCAATGGTGTCGTGGCTTTGGGCAAGCAGCAGTACCTCATGGTCGTGCACTCCCTGGCCGCCCACCAGGAGATGATTGCCGCGCCAGGCACGCTGAACGTGCAGACGGCCGCCGACGATTTCTCCCTGGAATTGCAGCCGTCCCGGATTAGCAATCAGGGTGATTGCCATTTGTTGCTGCGTAACGAAGGGGCGGTGCCGCAGGTCTATACGGTGATAGGGCGCGCCCCGGATGATGCCGTGATGTTTGCGGAATGGCGGCCTTTACCAAACGCGGCGCTTGCCCGCCAGGCGCGCCAGGCGCCGCAAAAACCTTCCCGAGGCGGCCGTTCCCGGCTGCGGCAGTTGGCGCCCGTGCGGCGGCTTTTCTCTGCCCCCCGGCAGTGGTGGCTGCGTCTGGCAGGCTGGCCCCGCCAGGCTCTAAACCGCGTCATGCCTGGTTTGGGTAGTCTGGTGCCGGTGACTTCAGCGCCGGCTTTACCCCGCCGAACGGCGGTGCCTACCAGCGCCACGGCCGTTGCTACACCTCCCATCTCTTTTATCCCAGACCACTATGAACGGGTAGTGTACCCCACTGACCTGCATACCCAGACCCGCGTGCCACCCCACCAGCAGCAGGCGCTTCATGTGCGGCTGGCTCCCCGCCAACGGCCGTGGCTGGGCCGCCATACCCACACTCTGCCCTATGAATTTCACGTCTCCACCCCCAACGGCCGTTCCCAAACCGCCACCGGCGAGCTAGAGGTCAAGCCGCGCATTCGCACCCGTTTGCCAGCAACGGCCGTGGTGCTGCTCCTCATCTTTACCTGCCTGGTCACAGCCCTGGCATACAGCTTCCTTTTCAACCCAACCCTGGCCGCTTTTGCTTCCACCCCCCGCGACATAGACGGGGACGACCTGACCAACTTTCAGGAACTCTACCGCTATCGCACCAATCCCCACCTGAGCGACACCGACGGCGATGGCTTAACCGACGCCCAAGAAGTGCGCTTGGGCACCAACCCTAACCGGCCTGACACCGACGGCGATGGCCTGCCCGATGCCCACGAACTCCAGCTTAACACCAATCCGCTGGTAGCTGATACGGACGGCGACACCTTGTTGGATGGCCTGGAAGTAAACACCCTCCTTACCGATCCGTTGGTTCCGGACGAACTGCCTGTCATTGTGCGCAAACCTACGGCGACGCCTATGCCTATTCCCACCCAGACCCCTTTACCCCAGCCTACACCTACCACACAGCCCCCACCGGCTATACCACAGCTTGCCCTTGCCAGCCTCGGTTTGCAAGACGGTACGTTGGTGCAAGAAGGCAACTTGGGCGGGTTGGCCATCCCCTCGGGGCCAACTTTGCAAATTGGCGACGGTGTGGAAAACAATCAGACATACAAAGCCATTCTTAGCTTTCAAACGTCAGATTTGCCCGCTCTGGCAGTTGTGCAGCAAGTGCAATTGCGCTTAAATGCCAGCGACCAACAGGGTCGCCCAGCCCAACTAGGACAAATCCATGTGGATATTGCCCCAGCCAACGGCTTTAACAACAGCCTGGTCCTGGAGAATTTAGATGTACTGGCTCCGGCGGTGCTGGTCAACGTGGCAGTTTTGCGGCAGGATGAAAGCGACCCGGAATGGTACGTGGCGGACCTGCCTGACGCGGCCCTGGCTGTTTTAAATTGGCAGGGTACTACCCAATTTCGTATCTATTACACCCTGCCTAACAATGGGGATGAGGTAAGCGACGTGATGATTTTCGTTTCCGGCGATGCCCCTCGTGAGAACCAGCGACCGCAGCTTCTCATTACGTATGATTTACCCTGAATTGGGAACAGGCAATGAGCTGTATGGGCGTATAGTCGCCCACAGTACAGAGATGAAGTGAAATCGATTTGCTGTGAATGACGGCTTATGAACTATCTAATCGGTCACCAAATTGAGCATTATCGCGTTGAGGCTGTGCTGGGGGATGGCGGCATGGGCACGGTTTATCGCGCTTATGATTTGCAACATGATCGGTTGGTGGCTGTCAAGGTTATGAGCGCGAACCTGGCCCAAAAGCCGCAGTTCCAGCGCCGCTTTGCCCAGGAAGCTCAGGCTACGAATAATTTCAACAGCCCGCATATTGTAAAGGTTTACCATTTTGGCACCTATCAAGAAATGCCTTACATGGTGATGGAGTACGTGGCTGGGGGCAGCCTGACGGATTATTTGAAGCAGTTGCAGTGGGCGGGAAGACGTATGCCTTTGGACGAGATGATAGCTTTGGCGGCCCAGGTGGCCGAGGGTCTTTCTTATGCCCACCAGCGGGGTGTGGTTCACCGGGATATTAAGCCGGATAATATTTTGCTGCGCCTGAAGGAAGATACGGCCGTTGGCCCGAAACAGGCGGTTATTACAGATTTTGGCCTGGCGGTGCTGTTAAAGGAAGGTCAGGAGGTTTCGACGAATCCGGTTATGGGATCGTTGCCCTACATGTCTCCTGAACAGTGCGCAAATTTGCCGCTAGACGGCCGTTCCGACATCTATTCTCTCGGTGTCATGCTCTACCAGTTGACCACTGGGCAAATGCCTTTCCGTATTGAGGCCCCCGTGGACATTGTCAAACACCTCCAAGATACCCCGCTGCCGCCGCGTCTGATCAATCCCCAATTGCCGCAGGTGGTGGAAGACGTGGTTTTGAAAGCGCTAGCCAAGAAACCGGGAGACCGCTTCCAGACCGGGGCCGAGCTGGCGCATAAGTTGCGGACTTTGGATTTACAGGCAACCGAGATGGAAACGGCCGTTTCCGCTGCCAATGTGGTCACCCAGTGGATAGAAGAGCGCTGGGTAGCGGGCGTTGATGTGCGCAACCGCATTGACGTCAACCGCACCTGGACCTCGGAAGGCGATTATCGCCTCTTCATCACCCACCAGTGGGAAGAGTCACGGGTGGAATCCCTTAGCGGGGCCAGGATCACCATTGGCCGCCACCCCGATAACGACATTGTGCTCGATGACCACTCTGTTTCTGCCCATCATGCCCGGCTAGAGCGCACCCCCCAGGGTTGGCAGGTGGTGGATTTAGGCAGCACCAACGGTACGTCCCTAGAAAACCAGGAATTGGAATATGAAGAACCGCAAGAGTGGGCCAGCTACCAGACCTTACGCATAGGCCCTTTTGCCCTGCAGTGGCAGGCCTTTACCGGTCGTCCCAGCAGCAGGCCAGGAGCCCATTCTGCCGGTGGCGCTCCACCGCCGCTCATTGTGCGCACCGGAGCAAATGGACGGGGACAGGCCAGAATTTCCCCCGTGGAGGCCAGGGGACCTCTGGCTGCGGCGCCTGGTTCCGTGATGACCTTGGAGGCGATATCTGCCGCCACGCGCCAACCCATCGATTGGGACGACCCGGATTTGATTGCCGCCCAGGTGGGCGAGACGCTGGAACTGACGTTAACCCCCGCCACGGTAGAAGTTATGCCCGGCCAAGAAGTCCAGGTGCAGGTCATGGTCATGAACCTGGGCACAACGGTAGAAGACATCAGCCTGCGCGTGCTGGAGCTGGGCCAAAGTCCGACGTGGATTATCTTGCACAACGGGCTTATGAAGCTGCTCCCTGGCGAATCGCAAACGGTGCTTATGCAGGTCACGCCTCCGCAAGACAGCACGGTTTTGGCCGGAGCACACACCATCGAGGTGCAGGCCAGCACATCGCGGGGCGGGATCGAATCGGTTACCGGCCAGGTGCTGATTGCCCCATGGGAAGAGTTTTCCCTGGATTTGCATCCCCGTAACCTGCAGGAAAAAATTAACTGTCGCCTGACTATCACCGATCTGGGTAACTTTACCAATGTGTATGAAATTGAAGGATTAGATGACAGTGAGGCTTTGAATTTTCACTTTGACCCGCCGCAAAATGGCACCCTGGTGGCTGATGCGCCCAATCAGCAACACATTCGCTTGCAGCCGGGCAGTACCAGCCTCCAGACTTTTACCATTCAGCCTAAGAAACGCCCCTGGTTTCGGGCCCCCACACGGCCGTTTCCCTTCAAAATTCGCGTGCGCACCCAAACGACGGACTGGCAAACCCTGGATGGGCAGGTTTCCGTTTCACCACGCCTCTCGCTGCGCTTTCTCCTTTTGGTGCTCTTCTTACTTTTGCTCATGGTTTTGCTGGGTTTTTGGGCGGTAAACCGGGTGCAGACGGAGGCACGGAACAACGCTTCGGCCACGGCCACGGCCGTACGCGCTACCCTGTCCGTTTTTGAAGGCGCGGCCAACGACGCCCAGGCTACCGCCGACGCCTTGCGCGCCGCTGGGGACGAAGCGGGCGCGGCAGCCGCCCAGGCCACCGCCGACGCTTTGCGCGCCACCCTGGTGGCCCAAAATGAACAGCTAGACGAAGTCTCCGCGCAACTGCAAATTACGCCTACCCCTGTTCCTGCGCCGGTAGACATTACCCTGGACAGCCTGAGCGTGCCGGAAAATGCGGACATTGGCACGACGGTGGGTACTTTTTCCGTTAGCCTGGCGGAGGGTCCTGCCAGTCTCCGTGACCCTGCTGGGCCGGCTGTGACCCAGGCGGACGAAAAACTCCGCTATCTGGCCCGCTCTGCCCTCCAGGCGGGGCCGCGCATCACCCTGAGCCTGGTTTCTGGCTCTGGCGACGCGGATAACGCCTCGTTTTTTATTGAAGGGACGGCGCTGAAAACGGCCGAACGGTTCGACTTTGAGACCCAAAGCAGCTACAGCCTGCGCGTTCGGGCAGATAATGGGGCTGGAAGCGTATTTGAAAAGTCGTTCACCATTGTGGTGGCTGACCTGAACGATACCCCAGCCCTGAGCATTGCCGATGTCACGGTGGATGAAGATGTGGGCACGGCCGTGCTTGCCATCAACATGACCAACAACAGCAACTCCACCGTCAGCGTGGATGTGACGACGGCCGATGGCACCGCCCGCCAGGGAGATGATTACACCACTTTTGAAGGGATCGTAAGCTGGCAGCCTGGCGAAACGGGACGCAAAACTGTGGAAATTTCCATCCTCGATGATGACGTTTATGAATTGGATGAAACTTTTACGGTTCGCCTGGCTAATCCCGTCATTGGCCTGATCAACAATGGCACAGCTACTGTGTCCATTGTTGATGATGATGATTTGCCCGAACTGAGCATTGCCGACCTGACGATTGGCGAAGATGATGGACAGGCCACCTTAATAGTAACCATGAGCGGCCTGAGTAGCCAGGAAGTCAGCGTCAGCTACGCTACCGCCGACGGCACGGCCCGCGCCAATGCCGACTACACGGCTGCCAGCGGTACACTCACCTGGCGCGCGGGCGAAACGGGCCCCAAAAGCGTTGCCGTGGCTATTTTGGATGATGAGGTTTATGAGAATAATGAAACCTTTGTGGTTAACCTGAGCAGCGCCGTCAACGCGGCGTTGGCCGATGGCTCGGCTACGGTGACCATTGAGGAGGATGATCCCCTACCGGTAGTCACTATTGTGCAGACGTTGGTAGTGGATGAGCCAGAGGAGGCTGATGGCAACGTTTTTCTGACGGCTACCATGGACCGAGCCAGCAGCGTGAATGTGACGGTGAATTATGCCACCAGTGACGACACGGCCGTTAAAGGGCGCGATTATTTGGAAACCACCGGCACTCTCACCTGGCAGCCGGGCGAAACCGGCATCAAAAGCCTGCCCGTTGTGGTAAAAGCTGACCGCATTTTTGAACCCAATGAAGTTTTCCTCGTCACCCTCTCTAACCCGACCAACGCTACCCTGAACAACGCCACCGCCCGCGTGACCATTTCCAACAGCGACGACCTGCCCACCGTGCAGGTGCTGGATAACGTGACGGTGACGGAGGGGCAAGGCGTCAGAGCGCGCATTCAAGTGCGCCTGAACGGTGGCAGCAGCACGCCGGTTTCCGTCTCTTATGTCACCGAAAACGATACGGCTACAGCCGACCAGGACTACCGTCCAGCAGCCTCCAACGCGACCCTCTCCTGGAACGCCGAAGAAGCGGATACGGTCAAGGAAATCCTCATTGACCTAATTGATGACCGGATTGACGAGCTGGATGGTGGTGAAACCTTTTTTGTGATTTTGAACGGCGTAAGCAGCAATAATGCGGCCTTATCCACCCAAAACCGCGCCGTGGTTACCATTTTAGACAATGACCAGCCCCCTCAGCTTCAGCTTCGCACAGAGCGTGTGGAAGAAGGAGGTGGGCAGCAGCAAATTCAGGTGCGTCTCTTTGGCGGCAGTTACCAGGATGTGGAGGTGAGTGTGGGGGTGAGTAACGACACGGCCGTTTCCGGCCAGGATTTTACCTTTACGGCCGTTCCGCCCCTGGTATTCCCCGCCAACGAAGTGGACCGCATCCTCTCGTTTCCCATTCAAATCATTGATGACCCAATTTTTGAGCCAGGAGATGATGAAACCTTCAACGTGGCCCTGACGCCCGACCCCGATACCGGGGTAACGGCGCTAAATGGCAGCGTGGGCATTGTGGATAACGACACGGCGCCTGTTTTGCGCATCATGAACAGCTCTCTGAGTGTGGCGGAAGGCACAGGCAGTACCGCCACCACGCTGACGATCACTGTCAGACTGGAGGGGGGCATCAATCGTGCGGTAACGGCCGTCGTCAACACCGAAGACATCACCGCTCTGGCCAACGCCGATTACATTCCCATTAGTGGCCTCAACCTCTCCTTCCCTGCCAGCGCCATCAACACCCAGCGCTCCTTCGCCGTGCAAATCATTGCCGATGGCATAGACGAAGCAGATGAAGAACGCTTCCGCGTGCGCATTACCACCCCCCAGGACCCTGACGTGGGTGACACCAACGGCGTGGTGATCATTCAGGATGATGACGTGGCCGGTATGTCCGTTACACCCACCACCCTAAACGTGGCTGAAGACAATCCCGTCGGCGCAACCTATAGCGTGCGCCTCACCAGCGTGCCTACGGACACGGTGACCATTACCATTGATCCAGATGATCAATTGCAGGTTGCCGGGCCATCCCAACCCATTGCTCCTCCTGGCCAACCTGTTCTTCTGATCATCCCCGCTAACAGCAGCGCCACCACCCCGCGCACCATTACCGTCGTGCCCGTTGACGATAGCCTGGTAGAAGGGCCACATACCGCGCAAATTGACCATACCAGCAGTTCCGCAGACCCCCAATACCAGGGGCGTGCCCAGGTGGTGACGGTGGCCATCGAGGATGATGATTTGCCCCCCGTTATTCTCTCTGGGCAAAATCGTGACATAAGCGAGATTGCCAGCGCCAATACTCCCATTGGCAGCGTTATTTCCGCTACGGTGCGCTCAACCAGCGGCACGCTGCAAGATTGGACCATTGTGTCCGTGACGCCAGTCACGGCGACCACTTACTTTGCCATTGATGGCAGCGGGCAGGTGCGCCTGACGGCCGTTGGCGCAGGCAACCTGGATCGCGAAGGGCCGGTCATCAGCTACACGCTGGCCTTGACGGTTTCTGACGGCTTTAGCGTGTCTGATCCCCCGGAAAACGTGGTGGTCAATGTGTTGGACGCCAACGACGAACCACCGGTAATTCCGGCGCAATCTCGCGACGTTCCCGAAGACAATGGCCCTATTCCTTTTGACACCCCGCTAACGGCCGTCGATCCCGACATCACCCCCACCACCTTCCAGAACTGGACCATTGTCTCGGTTAATCCTCCTGGGGCAGTTGGCTACTTCGCCATTGACCCCGACAGTGGACAACTTTCCCTGACAGCCAGCGGGGCCAGCGCCATTGATTTTGAGACCCCGCCCAACCTGTATACCCTCAATGTGACCGTGTCTGATGGCGTGCAGACCTCGGCCCCGCAGGCCATAGCCGTAAACGTCACCGATGCCAATGATCCTCCCATGGCGGCTGATGATGGCTACAATGCCACGGAAGACGTGACCTTAACGGTGGCGGCTCCTGGGGTGTTGGCTAACGATACAGACGTGGACGCCGCCGGTGATACGCTGACGGTCATTGCCGTAAATGGCAATAGTTCCGTGGTGGGGGCGCCCATCATTCTTGATTCCGGAGCCTCCCTGACCCTGAACGCCAATGGAAGCTTTAGCTACAACACCAACAACGCTTATGATTACCTGGCGGCTGGCGAATTGGGCAGCGACGCTTTCCTGTATACCGTGGGGGACGGCAATGGGGGCAGCGACGTAGGGGAGGTCACCCTTGTCATTGTGGGCACGGATGACCCGCCAACGGCCGTGGACGACACCGGCGCCACGACCCAAGATGATGTGCTAACTGTGAGCGCCCCTGGCGTATTGGGCAATGACACCGATGTGGATACGCCCGCTGCCAGCCTGACGGTCACGGCCGTTAACGGCAGTGCTGCTGCGGTGGGCAACCAGATCACCCTGCCTTCTGGCGCCTTGCTCACCCTCAACGCCAACGGCAGCTATATCTATGACCCCAATGGGCAGTTTGACGACCTGGCGGCTAGCGAAACGGCCGAAGACAACTTTACCTACACTGTCAGCGGCGCCGGTGGCGGCAGCGACATTGGCACGGTGACCATTACCATTACCGGCCTCAATGACCCGCCGGTGGCTGTAGATGACACGGGCAGCACCAACGAGGATACGCCCCTGACGGTTAGCGCGCCGGGCGTGTTGGGAAATGATACCGACCCTGATGGCACGGCTGGTTTGTTGGTTACGGCCGTCAACGGCAGCGCCGCCGCGGTGGGCAACCAGATCACCCTGCCATCCGGCGCCTTGCTCACCCTCAACGCCAACGGCAGCTACACCTACAACCCCAATGACGCCTTCGAAACGCTGGCGGTAGGGCAGAATGACACGGACAGTTTTACCTATACCGTCAGCGACGACGTGGATTCTGACGTGGGCACGGTGACCATTACCATTACCGGCGTCAATGACCCACCGGTGGCGGTAGACGACACGGGCAGCACCGCTGAGGACACCCCCGTAACCGTGGCTGCCCCCAGCCTGTTGGGCAATGATACCGACGTGGATGTGCCGGCAGATAGTTTGGCAGTAACGGCCGTCAACGGCAGCACCGCCAGCGTGGGCAACCAGATCACCCTGCCCTCCGGTGCCTTACTCACCCTCACCGCCAGCGGCGGCTACACCTATGACCCTAACGACGCCTTTGAAAGCCTGGGCGTTGGCGAAACAGACACCGATAGCTTCACCTATACCGTCAGCGACGGCAATGGCGGCAGCGATACGGGCGCGGTGACCATCACCATAAATGGCGTGAATGACGCGCCAGCCTTGGGCAACATCACGGCCTCAACCACCTACACCGAAGGGCAAAACCTGGTGCTTTTGGCCCCTGCCGGGACGGTGACTGACCCGGATCAGCCTGCTTCCTTTGGGGGCGGTGTTTTCACCGTGCAAATTATTGCTAACGGCACCATCAGCGACGAATTAGGCATTGACGTGGCCAGTATGCCCGGTAACTACACGGAAAACACCGGGCAAAACCAGATTCGCCGTGGCCCGCCGCCCACAACCCTCATTGCCACTTACAATGATAACCCTGGGGCCTGGCCTACCGCGCTGATCATCACTTTTACGGCAAACGCTACCCTGACTGACGTGCAGGCAGTCTTGCGGGGAATGTATTTCAACAATGTCGTTAACAGTCTGGGAGGGCCTCCTAACCCCGCCACACTTTCCCGCACGGTGCGCTTCACGCTGACCGATGGGCAGGGTGGCATCAGTAACCAGCCTACAATGACAATAAACGTGGTGGCTGCCCAAAGTCTGGACGGCATGATTGTTGCACAAGGTTTTAACACATTGGAGCTGGCTGCACAACGCTGGCTGGACGACCCTGCGCCGCAGTTGGTCCATACCTGGCAGCCTGTCAAAGGGCAAATTTTACCGACCTGATTGAGACCAGCATGGCCAAAGGTTTGAATATGCGGAGACAAACAACATTGCTAAGCTTCATGGTCATGGTGCTGCTGGCGCTGCTGCCCGCCTGGGCGCTGGCCCAGTCTACTGCAGAGTTGGCTGTCAATGGTGTTCAGGTGCAAGAGGGTAGCAGTTCTGTGACCCTGGACGTGTATCTGACGCTGGATGAGGCCACGGCTGGGGCCGTGCCACAAACGGCCGAATTCCTGCTTGACGATGGCGGTGTGTTTCTGGGCGAGATTTCCAGGCCCGCTTTCTATGTGGCCCTGGTGCTGGATGCCAGCGGCAGTATGCGCGACGTTTTGCCTGCTATGCAAGAAGCTGCGCTGACCCTAATTGCGCAGGCGCCGCCGGAGACCCATTTTGCCGTGGTGCGTTTTGATGAACAGATTAGCCTGCGGCAGCCCTTTACTACGGACCATGACGAGGCGGCCACGGCCGTTACCGATATCGAACCAGGCGAAAGCGGTACCTGCTTGTACGATGCCACCTATACGGCCGTGCAAGCCCTGGAGCAAATCGCTGGCGAAACGCCCCGCCGCGCCCTGGTTTTGTTTACCGATGGGCGAGACGAGCGCCGCTTGGGGGAAAGCGGTGCGTGCAGCCGCTACACCTTTGACCAGGTACTCAATTACGCCAGCGCCCGCGAGATTCCTATACCCATTTATGCGGCCGGTTTGTCAGCCAGCCCAGGACGCATTAATAGGACGGCCCTGACGCAGATGGCCGACGTTACCGGCGGGCAGGCGGCCGGCGCCACTGAGTTACCCCAGCTGATGCAAGACGTATTGGAAAGCATCAACCGGCAGTGGGCGGTGCGGCTGCGGCTGCAACCAGACCAGGGCGTCCAGCGCGGGGCGCTGCTCCTTACGCTGAGTGACCAGAGTTTGCTGGCTCCAGCGCCTATTACCTTTACCACTAGCCGCTCCTTTGCCGTGGTGCTGCCCCCTCCGCCGCCCCTGGTATTGAGTATTGATAATGTCATTTACGACACTGGTGCCAATGCCTTTCGCTTTGACGTAGCCGTGTCTGCGCCGCAGCAGGTAGGCAGTCTGCGCGTAGACGTGCTGGATGCTGACAATTTGCAGGCCCAACGGCTGGTGCCGCCCGGCCCTGTTTTGCCACTACAAACGCTGCGCCTGGATGCTTCTCCGCTGGTGGCGCGGGGGGAATATCGCTTGCAGGTCACGCCCCTATCTCCCGCCGGGCGGGTGTTGGTGGCGGAGGACGGCCGTTCCCTGACCGCGTCGTACACCTTCACCTACAACCCACCCCGCCCCTTGCGTTTGACTATTGATGGCGTGCAGCAGTTGGATGAAGCGGCCGTGTTCAACTTTCGCACCTGGCGCATGGAAGATGATGCCGCGGCCCTACAGCTCAATTTGCACGTGGAGGATGACAATTCAGTAGCTCGCTACGAAGGCGTGCTCATCAATTTGCAAAGCAACCAGCAGTGGGGGGCGGCCTTTGACGTGCCGGTGCAGGTTGATGCCGCCAGCGGTGACGCCACAGCCCAAGTGCCGTTAGCCCTGGAACCTGGCACTTATACGCTGGTTCTCAACGCCATGGATGCTGAAGGGCAGCGTTTGGCTGCCACACGCTACACGTTTAATGCGCGCAACCCGGATGCAGCCCTGGCGCGGGCAGTTAAAGCGCTGCAAGCCAATGCGCTGCTGTGGCTTGTGGGGCTAATTTTGCTCCCGTTGCTGGTTTTTTTGGCCTGGCGGGTGGGCGTGGCTATGGGGCGGCGCAGCCGCCCGGAAAAGGAAGAGGCGCCGCCATTACGGCGGCGCGTGGGCGCGCCGCCGGCGCAGGTGGAAATATTGGAAACGCCAGATGTGGCCTTTGGCAATGGCCACGGAAGCATTCGCGTGACGGAGTTTCCTTACACCATTGGCCGTGAAGGGTGTGACTTGACCATTGCCGGCGACCGGCACATTTCTCGCCGTCACGCGCAAATCAGCTTTGAAGATGGCCTCTTCTACATTGTGGATTTTGGCAGCAGCAATGGCACCTTTGTCAATGAGGCGCGGCTGGCGGCCAATGCGCCTACGCCCCTCAGCGGCGACATTGGCGCAAAGATTCGCGTGGGCAAGACGACGGTGTTGTCATTTAAGGAAGAAAACAAGGAATCATGAACAATTACCAATTAGCAAAATTTTGCTAATTGCCAATTGCTCATTCCTCATTGCTATTTGCTTATGATGCCTGATTTAAGCTTTCAACATTTACAGCTTGAGTTTATGCGCCTGGACGTTTTGTTGCACCGGCAAGTGCAGCGGCAGGAGCGGGTTGCCTCGGCGGAGGATGAGGGCAGTGGGGTCTTTAGTCTGTATCATTTGTCCCAGGCCCAGGTGTATGCACTGCTGCAACGGCCGTTTGGCGCGGGCAATTATGCTTTTGAGGAAGCGACAGAGAACCATTATGTCAATTCTCTGCGGCAGGTGGAGCAAGATATTTCCAGGCTGGTGCAGCATGCCGACGAAGCAGGGGAACCATTGCGCCTGGTGACCTTGGCCACGCTGTTGGGGCTCGATCGCTTTGCTTTGGATGCTTTTTTGCTGTGCCTGGCGCCTATGCTGGACTCGCGGTATGCGAAGATTTTTGGTTTTTTGCATGACGACCTGACGCGGAAACGGCCGTCGCCCCAGTTAATTTTGGATGTTTTGGGAGAACCAGGACCGGAACGATTGACGCTGTTGGCTCATTTTGCCGACGATGCGCCCTTGCTGCGCCATCATTTGCTGGAAAAGTTGCCTGAACCAGGAGGGGAACGGCCGTTTCTGGTCAACCAACTGCTGGCCCCCGACGAGGCGCTGGTTTCCTGGCTGCTGTTGGGGCAGTACCGGCCCCACGTGCTGCTTAGGGAGCACGTGACCTTCCAATCTGCGCCAGAAGCGGACCCGGCCTTGCTGCCGCCGGGCATCGCTGCCCTGCTGTCAGAGGGGACCGCGCCGGAGCATCTTTGGGTGTTTTACGGCCAGGACAAGGTGGCTCAACAAACGGCGGCGGCCCTGCTGGCCCAGCGGCAAGGGGGGCCGCTGCTGACGCTGAATCTGGAAACGGCCTTGCAGGCTGGCTTGCCGGCGGAAGACGCCTTGCGTCTGCTGCTGCGCGACGCGCTGCTCACCGGCGCGCTGCCGCTGATCACCGGGTGGGACAATAGCCTGGCGGAAGACGCGCCGCCGCCTGCTTTGTTGGCATTGTTGTTGGATTTCCCTGGGCTGCTTATTGTGGCCGGGGAAATGGTGTGGCGGCCCCGGGACGTGGTGCGCCAGCGGCTGCTGCGCTGGCTGGCTTTCCCCGTGCCGGAAACGGCCCAGCGGGAACGGCTGGTCACCCATTTTTTGGCGGGGGAAACGGCCGTATCCCCCGCTGACCTGACCGCCCTGGCCGGACAGTTTGTGCTGACCACCGGCCAACTGCGCGACGTGGTGAACAGCGCGCGGGACATGGCCCAGCAGCACGGCCGTGTCGTGACCAGCCCAGACCTTTTCGCGGCGGCGCGCGCCCATTCTAACCCGCGCCTGGAAACCCTGGCCCGCAAAATCACCCCGCGCTATACCTGGCCTGACCTGGTTTTGCCGGAAGACCAGATCCAACTATTGCACGAAATGGTGGACACCGTGCGCAGCCGCCCCCTGGTGCTGGAAGAGTGGGGCGTAGGCAAAAAGCTCACAGCCAGCGCCGGGGTCACCGCCCTGTTTTATGGCCCGCCGGGCACCGGCAAAACCATGGCTGCCGAGATTTTGGCCGGCGAATTGGGGCTAGATCTGTACAAAATTGACCTTTCCAGCATGGTGAGCAAGTACATCGGCGAAACGGAGAAGAACCTGGAGCGCATCTTTACAGAGGCGGAAAGCAGCAATGCCATTCTCTTTTTTGACGAGGCCGACGCCATTTTTGGCAAGCGTTCGGAGGTGAAGGATGCCCACGACCGCTACGCCAACATTGAGATTAGCTATTTGCTGCAGCGCATGGAGGCGTATGATGGTGTGACCATTTTGGCGACTAACCTGCGCGCAAATTTGGATGAGGCCTTTATGCGCCGCTTGCAGTTTGGCATTGATTTCCCCTTTCCCAAGGAATCGGACAGGCTGCGCATTTGGCGGGCGCTGTTTCCGCCGGACGTGCCGCGGGAGGCTGACCTGGACCTGGCGCTGCTGGCGGAGCGTTTTGAGATTGCGGGGGGAAATATTCGCAACATTATTGTGACGGCGACGTACCTGGCGGCCAGCAATGGGCAGGTGGTGGGTATGGCGCATTTGCTACACGGCACGCGGCGGGAATTGCAGAAAATGGGGCGCCTGGTGAATGAGCGAGACCTGGAACTGTAGGAGATGGTGGTATGAGTATGCAAAAATCGGCCAAGCCTGACCAAGATTCAAAACAGAAACGCGCCAAACAGCAAGAAATTGAAGAGGTGGGGCTGGAAACGGCCGTTGCCCCTTTGTTCCCCATGCAGCCCGGCTATGCGGATCCCCGCCTGACGCCAACCCAGGCGCGCGCTTTGCAAAGAAGGATTGGTAACAAAACCCTGGGGCGTTTGCTTATTCAGCGCCAGATGACCCTTGGCCCCGTGGGGGACAAATATGAGCAAGAAGCGGACGCCGTTGCCAGGCAGGTTGTGGCTAACCTTGCTGCCCCCGTGGCCACGCAGCGACAGGAAGAAGAGGAGGAGCTGCAAATGATGCCGCTGGTGCAGCGGCAGGAAGAGGAGGAAGAGGAACTGCAAATGAAGCCTCTGCCAGCTATTTCTACCCTGCAGCGACAGGAGGAAGAGGAAGAGCTGCAGATGAAACCCCTGGTGCAGCGGCACGAGGAGGAAATGGCGTTGCAGATGAAGCCCTTCGTGCAACGGCATGATGAGGAAGAGGTGCAGATGAAGTCTGGTGAAAATGGCTCCGGGCCGGGTGTTGTGGGGGCTGCCGGGGGCGAAGTTGGGGCGGATCTGGAAAGTGCCATCGAAAACGGCCGTCACCAGGGGCAGCCCCTTCCTGATCCTGTCCGCGAACCCATGGAGCAGGCCTTCAACGCTGATTTTGGCCGGGTGAGGATTCATGCTGATGGCCATGCTGATGCCTTGAACCGGGCGATTAGCGCCCGCGCTTTTACCAGCGGCCAAGACGTGTTCTTTCGCCACGGGGCGTATAGCCCTGGCAGTCGAGAGGGTCAGGAATTGCTGGCCCATGAGTTGACCCATACTATCCAGCAAGGGGCTGCCTCTCAACGTGGGGCGCCGGTACAGGCGAAAGGGGTCAGGGGGCTAACGGCCGTTAAAAAGGAAAACCTGGCGCGCCAGCTGCAGCGCCGCGAAACGGCAAGCAGCCTGGCCAAAATTATCAACGTGGGCGTTAACGTCAGCGATGCCCGCGGTAACCTGGGCCAGCTTGGTCACGCCATGGATGTTTGGGTAGAAATTGACGCGGGCCAACAGCCTGTGACCCCGCCAGGGGCCAAACCCAACACCGTTTATGGCCTGGAATTTGAGTATTGGGAATACGTCAATGTGCCTAACGACAACAAAGGGGCGATTGGTGAAAAACCGTGGAACGATATTCATGGCATCAAACCAGACGCTTCGACCTTTGACGTGCCGGCCCCCGGTTGTGATCTTACGTGGAAACAGGCTGTGCAGCAGGCGGCGGCTGGAACCCTGACGGGCAAGAAGAAGATTGGCTTTCGGGATATACCCGGCCTATTTGAGAAGGGTGGTCGTAATACCGAACGAACCCTCAAATTCCGCATTGTCTTTTTTGATGGCGACCAGCGTAAAGAGATTTATGCTACCCAACTTTTGCGCATGGCCAACGGCAAATTGGCCTACAGCGCCTATCGGGACAGCCTGGGTAACACCACCGAAGCCCATGGCTTTGGCGGTGACAATTACGAAGCCGGTTCCCAAACCGAAACCACTGCCCTGGCCCAGGAACCTAACCGCCTGCAGGACACGGATTTGCCCACCATGGGCAAAATCATGGCGACGATTCCCCAGGAAGCCCAGGTAGCCGTGCAAACCTTTGTGAGAGACTTGTTTACCAATCAGGCACGGCCCTTCATTGATCTGGAAATGGCTGAATTTGCCAGCAAAGTAACGCCAGACAAGCAAGAGCGCCAAGCGCCCTCAGACTGGCAAAATATTTTTGCCAAAGAATTTATGACCGACAAGCCGGGCGTCGCTGCGGGCCAATACCTCATTCCCACCATTCCCAACACGCAGCGCAAGCAAATGGTGCTGCCCTCTGGTGGGTTGCTGATCGCCATTGTGACTGGCAACAACATTCTGCGCATGTATTACACAGACAATGCCAGCACCAACGTGAGCATGAACTTTATCCCGCAGTTGGCGGCCAAAAATTGGACGATTAATGTGCGCGCCTTTACCGAGATTCCCACAGAGTTGTACCAGAACAGCCTGGCAATTTTCCGCGCCAATACAACTGTGGGCACGTTGAAAGATGCCACCATGAACAGCCCTGAAAAAGCGCACCTGCGCAAGTTTGTGAAGCAAGGTGACCGGCACATTGTGCGCGTGAATGATCAAACCGGCCCGCGAATTCCGCAGAATGCGCAAATACAGGTCTACGATCCGGAAATTCGGGATATCACAGGGGATTGGCTGAAAGCGCAGTACAGGAATGCCACAGGCTTTATTCGCGCCCAGAAGGTGGCGGGAACGAAAGACAGTAATGCCTGGAAAGACCAGCAAGAGGGGCGTTTACTGGAAGTCCAACCGTATCAGGCGATGGAATTTAATGATGCGGAGCAGTTGAAGCAGTTGGCGCAGACCCATACTGGCAATAACCTGGCTTTGCTGAACGGAGTTTTGGGCTATATGCGCCGCTTCGCCGGTCGTGTCGGGACTATCGAAAGCGTTTACAATGAAGAAGTGCCCAAACTGGGTCTCAATGTTCCAAGGACGGTTGGGGCGCTGGCCCATGGTTATTTTGTCTCGGTTTTTGAAGCCCAGGGGAATGGTACGGCCGTGTACCAAAACCTGCGCCAGCAATTCCCTGAATTCCAATACCTGGTGAAGCCCGCTTACCGCACCGTCTTTGGCGAGGCCCAGTTGCAGCAAATGCTGCGCCAGATACGCACCGATGAATTTACGCAGGAAGTGCCCAATCCGAACAGTGCCGAAAACCAATTAGATAAGGCGTTGTTCCAGTTAGGGGGTCCCTATACCCTGACGAATTTTGTGCCAGCGACCGGAATTGGTAAGTTTGATGCTGAGTACGACCCGCTGACAGGGCAGTTTAAGATTATTACGAAAGTCAACTTTGAGTTCGTGGACTATACCGGCAATCTGGAATTAGCGGAAGTCAGAGAAAAGCCATTGGATGCCCGGTACCTGGAAGCGCAGTGGAATCAAAATCACAAACAACCCTGGATCAATGGGTTTAAGCAAAATATTAGCCAGGTTTGGGATGGCAAGTTTGCCCTGCACTGCGCCCGCCCAGGATGGGAAGATCTTGTGGTTCGCCCGGTCATGGAAGTGCGCGAAGTTCCTGAGGGGCAGCAGCATTATAAGATAAAGGTGGATAAGGCAACGCTGGTGCAGGATCATACGGGCAGCCAAAAAATTACCACGCAATCTGGCTCTAGCAACGTCAATTCTGAGACGATGGTGGCCCAGTTACGCGAATTTGACCTGGTGGATAAGATTGCTGACCCGGCCGTTCACGCTTATTTGCATGCCGGAGAAGAAAAGCACATTAAGAATGCTTATAAGACGGACCGGGCGTTATTGGATAGCATGCTGGCGCAGTACGGCCGTTTGGCTTACCAGGGGAGTACAACGAACCTGGCTAACCAGCGCCTGCTGATGAACTTAATTGACGCCATTAAGCGGACAGAAATACCAAGTAAGCTGGCGCATTTGCATCCGATTATTCTGGAAAAGAACGTAGTTCCTGTAAACGGTGGAAGACCAAACTGGCGTTTGGCGGCCCACAGAGCCAATTTATTGCAAACCCAACTGCAAAGTGCCGGCATTCGCAACCCTATTCAAGTTGTGGCTGGGTCTGAAAACTTTAACGGCATTGTGGTTAAGATTGCGCCGCCAGACCCGCAAATTGAGAGTACATTTGTGCAAAACTGGACGCGTATTTCCGCCGCTCACGAGTTTGGGCATATGATTGGCCTGGCCGATGAATATTATCCGGCGGCTTCGACAGAAATGGTGCAAAAGATGATAAGTGATGGTTTACTGCCGCCCAATACGCCGGGTAATCATTTATCGGACAAAGGACGTGGGTATACAAATCATGGCGAAAAGCAGGCGGGATATGCCCGGCTGCTTGAGGAGACCAACCTGACGGCGCCCAATTTTGCGCCTGATCGCGGTGGGTTTGATGTGATGTCTACCAGCATTATGACGGCCGGGTATGAGGTGATGGCCCAACATTATGTCACTTTCTGGGAGGCGCTTACCCAGATGACGGCCGCGCATTTGGATAAGAAGTATTGGGAAATTCGTTAATGCCTTATTTTCTTGAAAGAAATGATTGCTAGTCTTTGCAAGGAGTGACCTATGGCCGAATTTGTGCCGCGGAAAAGTAAGTCTATCAAAAAACAGCCAAAAGTTGTGCGGAATGAGGCGCGGGAAACGGCCGTTTCCCCACCGGCCGCATTAGCCACAAGCCTCCAGCACGTCTTGCATTCCCCCGAAGAAGCTACTCCGCAAGATGGCGCTACGCTACAGCGTTACCTGGGCAACCAAACCGTGGGGAAGTTGGTCATCCAGCCCAAGCTGACGGTTGGCCCTGCTGGCGATGCCTACGAACAAGAAGCCGACAGCGTCGCCCGGCAGGTCGTCAGCCAGATTTCTGCCAGCAAGCAGCCGGACGTGCAGCGCCAGGAGGATGAGGAAGAGCTGCAAATGAAGCCCATGACCCCTGTGCAGCGCCAGGAGGAAGAAGAGGAGCTGCAGATGAAACCGGCTTCTCCCCTACAGCGCCAGGAGGACGAGGAAGAGCTGCAGATGAAGCCTGCAGCAGTGGGCGCTGAAGGGGGTGAATTAACGGCAGACCTGGAGCAGACCATTCGGAGTGCGCGGGGTGATGGGCAACCGCTGGCGGACACCGTGCGCGCGCCCATGGAGCAGGCCTTCGGCGCAGATTTTAGCGGCGTGCGGGTCCATACTGGCGACGAATCAGACGCACTCAATCGCGCAATTCAGGCGCGAGCCTTTACAACAGGGCAGGATATTTTCTTCCGCAGCAGCGAATATGACCCCGGCAGTACGGGCGGGCAAGAGTTGCTGGCTCATGAGTTAACCCATACCATTCAGCAGGGAAAGGTGGCGCAGCGTACGGCCGTGCAGCGCCTCACCATCAAAGAGCGCATGGCCATGCTGGCGGGGCAGGGCTTGCAAGACCCAGAAGCAGAAAAGGCGGCTATCACCAAGCGCATCAAAGATAACTATGGCGTTGATTTAGACCAGGATGCCGGCGTGAAAGCCATCCAAAAATCCTACAAAAAAGCGCCACCAGCTATCCGCAATGGCTTGAAAGCCAAAGACTGGACATTACAAGAGCTGCAAGACGTGGAGACCGCATTGAGCCGCTATGGCGCTTTGCTGGGGGCCAACCGGGACCAGAGCTTAGGCGCGCAGCCGGTGACCACCTTTAGCCGCCTGGAAAAAGGGATTGATGACAATTCAGCCAGCGGCGTGCTAGATGACACTACGGCGGGAGAAACCTTCACCGCTTCCAAAAACATTTCAATGTTTGATGCCGGAACGACGGTCACAGATTTTGCAAAAAATAAAGCAAAACCCACCAAAGAGGAATACCGTAAAGGATTCCGCGGTACCATAGAGCATGAACTTTCTCACGCCCTCATCGAAAACCTGCGGGTGGGCGGCGGCAAAAAGATTATTCGCCAGTTTGTGGCGGCCGTCAGCTTTTGGAGCGGTATTTTTACCGCCACCCATGGCGGCAATTCGAAGGGGCAGAAAATTGCCAATGCCCAGCTTGCCGGAACGGAGATACCCCCTACAAAATATGGGGCGACAGACGCTTATGAAGATTTGGCTGAATCGCTGATGTTTTATTTTGAAGAGCCGGGCACGCTGCAAACTAAATGCCCTGAGCATTATCAGTTTATAAAGGATGTCATTGAGCCGATTTTGAAGCCGGGGGAAAATAATCAGGAAGAAGAGGCAACAGACTTGAGTGCATTATTTGATTAGCATGTCAGGCACACTGCTAGGGAAAAAGAGGTGATGATGAGCGAAGATATTGGACAGCAATTGCAAAAGTGGCTGTCTTTCCGGGAATTATCGCTGGCTGAAGTGGAAGCCCGCTTTGCGCCATCGGGTATGCCCATTTTGCCCAACGCGGGCTATGCCGGGCTGGGAGAGTTGACTCAGGTGGGAGATTTTGACACGGCGCCGGGGCTTTTTTATTTCCGCGATGAGCAGTTTGTGCTGTTTTACGTGGATGAAATGAGCGATGAGTTAGAGGAGATGTCCCTGTCGGCGTTGTTGGATTACCTGGGCGAGCCAACGGCCGTGCTGCGGGCGCGTTCTGGCAAGCGGCATAGGCAGTACGTTTATGCCGAGATGGGCATTGCCTTTGCCGGCGTTGATGATGAGATTGCCTTCTTGGAAATTTTTCCGCCCAAAACGCTGGCGGAATATAAGGCTCAGCTTTACATAGAACCCTCGCGGTTTATCCGCTGACTTGCGGGCGAAAAAGGGCGCTTCTGCCCCTTGGCCTGGAGGGAGTACGATGGTGGTTACTATGTAAGATTTGTTTTTCGCGTCGTTGGCCTCATTGGAAAATCATGATCCCTGGGAGGGGTGCGTTTACAATCCGCCAGTTCTGCCGGTATAATCAAGCTATGCATGCAGGTGCGATTGCTTTTTTGCTTCAGACAGTGCCAATGGTATCCACGGCCGTTCTCACGGCGCTGTTGTGGGTAACCATTGGGGCCAGCCTGGCCTTGCTGCTGGTCATGGGCAGCTTTTTGATTTGGGGCTTGCTGCCGCCGCCAGCCCGCAAGCCCGACCCATCCTTAGTAGAAAGTGCAGCACCCCGTCCCCTGGACGACCCAGGAGAAGCGGCTTTTCTTGACCTGGAAACGGCCGTGCTTCTCTTCCGCCCGAAAACCGACAGCGACGGCGGTTCTTACCACCCCACCCAGGCTCCCTATCTGGCGGCTACCACCCAACTGCTGGCCCACTTGCAGCCCTCTCGCCTCTATGCCAGCGGCGTGGTGCAACTTTGGCTGCGCAACGATGGCCTCCATCCTGCCCGCTGCGAAATTTCCTTGCACGACCCCACCGGTGAGCTGCAATTTAGCACCTCTTATCACCTGCTTACCCTGGAAGCTGGACAGGAGCAAACCTACCCCATTGCCATTACCGCGCCGCCGCGCCCGCTTACAGGCAGCCCGCGCCTGTATCCATACCAGGTCCACGTCACCGCGCCGGGCCATGAACAGCCCAAAATTTTTTACGGCCAGGTAGAAAACTCTCCCTGGCTGCCCGTATGGACATGGGGCGTGGCTTTGCTGAGTTTGTTCCTTTGCCTGCTGGCGGGCTTGTTTGCCTGGCTGCCTGGCGCCGGGCCTGCCGAGGATGTGGCGGCAACGGCCGTGGCCCACATCATGCTCACGGCGACCGCCCAGGCCACGCCGGTCATCACGCCCACCGTGGCCCTGCCCACGCCCACGGCAACGCCCATGCTGCTGCCTGCTAACTGCGCCCAAATTCGCGCCCTCAACCCTACGGCGGGCGACGGGGAGTATACCCTTTACTTGCGAGGCGACGGCCGTTTTCCCCTGATCCTCTACTGCCACGACATGACCGTCAATCCCCGCGCATATCTCACCCTGCCCAACAGCGCCGCTGGCGCCAACTTTGCCCTCATCGCCTATCCAGAGGGCGCTCTCATCACCCATTATCAAAAAGTGCGCTTGGATCCTGCCACCCTGGTGGTGAACGTGACAGACCCAACCTTTGCCACAACGCAAACGGCCGTGCCCGGCTATACACCTGTTGCCGAAGCAGACCTGTCCGCTTACCCGGTCTTGATGAGCAACTATGGCCATGCCCAAGGCTGCAACCGGAACACCACAGACGCGCCGCGGGGGGTTGCCAACATTGACCTCACTGGCACAAACCTGGCTGTGGCTGAGGGGGTCACCTTTGTGGCTGACGGCGTGATTGTGGGCGAACCGCGGGTCAATATTAGCCCCAATGGTCAGCTTGTGGATTTGACAATAGACGGCCGTTGTGCCCAAATATATCCCACGCCTGCTTTACAATTAGTTTATATACCCTAGAGCCGGATTCCCAGGAGCACCAGATTTTTGTCGTTTAGTTCCTAAGCTTGAGAGGCTTTCATCCGGCACAACCTGAAACAAGGAGAACTTTATGTCTACTACAGCAACTGCGCAAGAAAGAGGGCGTGCTCACGATGTCTATCGCTACAAGCATAACCCCCTAGACGCCATTTTTACGCCCAAAAGCGTCGCCGTGATCGGCGCGACAGAACGCGAAGGCAGTACAGGCCGCACGATTGTTTGGAATCTGATGCAAAATTCTTTTGGCGGCGTTATTTATCCAATTAATCCCAAAAGACACAGTATTTTAGGAATCAAGGCTTATCCCTCCATTTTAGACGTGCCTGATGAGGTTGATTTGGCCGTCATCGTCATTCCGGCCCCTGCCGTACCCGCTGTTGTTCGGGAATGTGTGCAAAAGGGCGTAAAGGGGGCCATCATTATCTCCGCCGGCTTTAAAGAGACGGGGCCAGAAGGTGTGGAGCTGGAAAGACAGGTAATGGAAGAAGCCCGCAAGGGGCGGATGCGCATCATTGGGCCGAACTGCTTGGGGGTGATGAACCCGATTACAGGCTTGAATGCCACCTTTGCCGCGCGCATGGCCATGCCTGGCAGCGTGGGGTTTATCAGCCAGAGTGGGGCGCTGTGTACGGCCGTGCTTGATTGGTCTATGCGCGAAAATGTGGGCTTCAGCGCTTTCGTCTCCATTGGGTCCATGCTCGACGTCGATTGGGGCGACCTCATTCATTACCTGGGTGATGATCCTAAAACCAAGAGCATCGTCATCTACATGGAAACCATTGGCAACGCCCGCTCCTTTATCTCGGCGGCGCGCGAAGTAGCCCTTACCAAGCCCATCATCGTTATCAAACCTGGCCGCACCGAAGCCGCCGCCCAGGCCGCCGCTTCCCACACCGGTTCGCTCACTGGCAGCGATGAGGTGCTGGCTGCCGCCTTCCGCCGCTGCGGTGTGCTGCGTGTAGACACCATTGATGGCCTGTTTAGCATGGCCGAGGTTCTGGCCAAGCAACCGCTTCCTGCGGGGCCGCGCCTGACCATTGTAACCAACGCTGGTGGCCCAGGCGTGTTGGCCACAGATGCCCTGATTACCGGCGGCGGCGAGCTGGCCGAGCTATCTGCGGAAACCATGGCCGAATTGAATGAACTGCTGCCTGGCCCCTGGAGCCACAACAACCCTATTGACATTTTGGGTGACGCTGATGATGAGCGGTACGCGAAAACCTTAGAAATTGCGGCCAAAGATCCCCATAGCGACGGGTTGATGGTCATTCTGACGCCCCAGGCTATGACGGCCCCTACCCAAACGGCGCAGACGCTGAAGAAATTGTACAAACGGGAAGACGGCCGTCCTTTTGGCAAGCCCCTGCTGGCAAGTTGGATGGGGGGCGCAGACATCTCCGCCGGCGAGTCCATTCTCAACCAGGCTGGCATTCCCACCTATGATTACCCGGATATGGCCGCCAACGTCTTCAACTACATGTGGCGCTATAACCGGCGGCTGCGCAGCCTCTATGAGACTCCATCCCTGCTTGAATATTCAGAAGAAGATAACACCCGGCATAGTCAGATTGCCGCCATGATTGACCAGATTCGGGCCAGCGGCCGTACTATCCTCACCGAATACGAATCCAAGCAAGTGCTGGCGGCTTATGGCATTGCCACCGTAGAAACCCGCCTGGCCCGCAGCGCCGATGAAGCGGTGGCCATCGCCGCTGAAATGGGGTATCCGGTGGTGCTCAAGCTGAATTCAGAAACCATCACCCACAAAACCGACGTGGGCGGCGTGCGCCTGGACCTGGCCCAAGAAGATGAGGTGCGGCACGCTTATGAAAGCATGGAAAAGCGCGTGGGCGAAAAGTTTGGCACAGAACACTTCTTGGGCGTTACGGTGCAGCCCATGCTCAGCCTGAAAGAGGGCTACGAATTAATTGTTGGCGCCAGCCCCGACCCGCAGTTTGGCCCTGTTTTGCTCTTTGGCACCGGAGGCACCCTGGTGGAAGTATTCAAGGATCGGGCTTTGGGTTTGCCCCCCCTGAACTCTACCCTGGCCCGGCGTATGATGGAACAAACCAAGATTTTTGAGGCGCTAAAGGGCGTGCGCGGCCGCGATCCCGTTGACCTGGAAGCCCTGGAGCAGTTGATGGTGCGTTTTGGGCAGTTAGTGGCTGAGCAGCGGTGGATCAACGAAATTGACATTAACCCGCTGTTTGTGTCTGCCGAACAGATTATTGCGCTAGATGCGCGGGTGGTGCTCTATGACCAGAGTGTGCAGATGGAGGAATTGCCGCAGTTGGCGATACGGCCGTATCCCACCCGCTACGTCAAACCCTTCACTGCCAAAGACGGCAGCGAGTTCACGATTCGCCCCATTCGCCCGGAAGACGAGCCGCTGATTGTCAACTACCACCGCACCCTGTCTGAACAGAGCGTCTACCTCCGCTACTTCCGTGCCTTCCAGTATAACCAGCGCGTCGAACATGACCGCATGATTCGTATTTGTTTTGTAGATTATGATCGAGACATGGCCCTGGTGACAGAACGCGTCAACCCCCACACCAGTGAAAGAGAAATTGTCGCCGTAGGTCGCCTCACCAAAATTCATGGCACCGGGGATGCCGAGTTTGCCATGTTGGTGAATGACGCTTGCCAGGGGAAGGGGATTGGTACAGAGCTGTTACAGCGGTTATTGGAGATTGGCCGTGATGAGCAAGTTGAACGGGTTGTTGCTTACATGTTGGCCGAAAATCGGGGCATGTATCACATTTGCAAAAATTTAGGGTTCAGTTTCCAGCGCGAAGACGAGCTGATTAAAGCCGAGATTGACTTGTAATATTAAAAAACGGCAATTAACCTAAACCATGATAGAGGGGTGGTTGGCCACCCCTCTGTTTCATTCAATCATTGTCACTGCTTGTTTTGGCCGAATCATTAGAAGCCCGCTGAATTTGCGGGATAATGATGGCGCTTAAAAGTAAAATGGCAATGAGGCCAAAGACAAACAAGCCAATTGGATCCATGCTGAACAACCTCCATTCCTTAAATATGTACTCTTTGGAAATCAAATACGCTAATGCCTGTTACTATAGCTTTACTGTTTGCAAAAGCAACCCGTTTTCTCAAACCCATAAGCTTGCGTTTATGCACACTTGCGGAAGCGTTTTCTTGAGCAATTACCGGTTGGCTTTTATAATCAACACGCTGTCGTCGGTGCAAAGAATTCGCCTCGCGTTTGCGATAAGTTGGGACTAAGCATATGTTAGCAAAAGTGGTAAGCTGCGCCATTGTTGGGTTGGAAGCAGAACTGGTGGAAGTAGAAGTTGACGTGATTCGGGGTTACCCTAATTTTGCCATTGTGGGGCTGCCCGATGCGGCTGTGCGTGAGAGCCGCGATCGCGTCCATGCAGCCATCAAAAACAGCGGTTTGCAGTTTCCTGGCAATCAGCGCATTACTGTGAATCTGGCGCCGGCGGACCTGCGCAAAGAAGGCCCAGCTTATGACTTACCCATCGCTGTGGGCGTGTTGGCGGCTACGCAGCAGGTATGGCCAGACAAGCTGGAGAACGCCCTTTTCTTGGGTGAGTTGTCTCTGGATGGTACGACGCGCCATACCAAGGGCATTTTGCCCATGGCGGCTATGGCCCGCGCTTTGGGGTATGCGCGGGTTTTTGTACCCGCTGCCGATGCGGAGGAAGCGGCGCTTTTGCCTGACGTAGAGGTCCTTGCCGTGACGAGCCTCAGTGACCTGGTGGGGCACCTGACGGGCTTGAGACCATTGGAACCGGTCAGCGTGGATTTGCAGGACGCTTTTGACGTGGAACCGGCTTATGCCGCAGATTTTGCGGATATCATGGGGCAAGAACACGTGAAGAGGGCGCTAGAAGTCGCCGCGGCTGGAGGGCATAATTTGCTGATGTCTGGCCCGCCAGGAGCAGGGAAAACCTTGTTGGCCAAGTCTTTGCCCAGCATTTTGCCGCGCATGGATGTGGATGAGGCGCTGGAGGTGACGAAGATTTACAGCGTGGCGGGATTGCTGCCACCTGATACGCCTTTGGTGCGGGAACGGCCGTTTCGCGCGCCGCATCATACCATTAGCTATGCCGGCCTGGTTGGTGGAGGCGCCTGGCCTCGCCCCGGCGAGATTTCCCTGGCCCATAGAGGTGTTCTCTTTTTAGATGAGTTGCCCGAATTTGGTGCCAACCTCATTGAAGTCCTGCGCCAGCCCCTAGAAGGCAAGCCCCGCGAGGTTTCCATTTCCCGTGCCTCAGGAACCGTTACCTATCCAGCTAACTTTATGCTCATTGCCGCCCAAAACCCCTGCCCCTGCGGCTATTATGGCGATCCGGTTCATGCTTGTACATGTAGCAATACCATGATTACCCGCTACCAGAAGCGTATTTCTGGACCGTTGATGGACCGCATAGACCTTCACGTGGACGTGCCGCGTATTGAGTTTGAAAAACTGACCGCCCAGCGGCGTGGCGAACCTTCGCAGGCGATCCGCCAACGGGTAGAGATAGCGCGCCAGCGGCAGGCAGCACGTTTTGCGGAAACGGAATTGTTCACCAATGCGGATATGGGACCCAGCGAGGTACGAGAATTTTGTGCGCTGGATGACACGGGCCGCCGCCTGATGAAGAGCGCCATGGCGCAAATGGGGCTAAGCGCGCGCGCTTTCCACCGCGTGCTGAAGGTGGCTCGCACCATTGCCGATTTGGGCGGGATAGAAACCATTCAACCGGCGCATCTGGCAGAAGCACTGCAATACCGCCCGCGCCAAACGTAAGAGATGAAATATGCCTGACGCGGTGATTTTAATTGTGAGTGTGTTAGAATAAGGGCCTAAAATGGTTGGGGATCAGTCATGACAAGCCAGTAAACAAGCGGCTTTAGCAGGAGAATATATGTCACCATATTGGTTAGGGTTCGTGGTGGGGGCCATAAGTGCGGTGGTTGGCGCTTTGGTGGAGTATCTGCTGGCGCGGCGACGTAACTCTGACGAGGAGCGGCTACCTGGCTGCATGATTATGATGACCGGGGCGCTGGGCTTTGTGGGGATTGTTTCGATTGTCACAGGCCTTGTTTTGGGCGAATTGGGCCGTATTTTGTGGATGGGCGTAGGGGTTGGTTCAGGATTTGTGCTGGGTTTTCTGGTGCTGGCGGGGCTGTGGTTTTTATTTTTGCGGCGTTGAATGCCGGTTAAAGTGAAACCGTACCATGACGGCCGTTAAAGACCTACATGGATTGCCGGGAACCCTGTGGTACACGCTGCGAGCGCGGGCGGAGGAGCAGGCGCAGCCCCAGCCACTTATTCAAGACCCGCTGGCGGCGGCCTGGTATGGGCAGCTTCCCCCACCACCGGCTGTAGCCCAGGCCATGTCCGTTACCTATTCGCCTGTTTTCCAGTTGGCAACGGCCGTACGCGCCCGCCTTTACGACGACGTAACGCAAGATTTCTTAACCCGGTATCCTGCCGCACAGGTGGTTGAGCTGGGCGCCGGGCTGAGCACCCGATTCCAGCGCCTGGGTTGCCCGGCTGTCCCCTGGTGGGAGTTGGATTTACCCCCAGCCATTGAGGTGCGGCGGCTGGTGGATAAAGAAACGGCCGTCCACCGTTTTCTGGCGGCGTCTATGTTGGCCGCGGAATGGGTAAAACCAGTGCAGGAAACGGCCGTGCCACCCGCCCAAACCCTCTTCATTGCCGAGGGTGTCCTCTTCTTCCTCTTGCCCGACCACGTCCGCCAGCTATTTAACATTTTGCGCACCCATTTTCCCGGTGCCCTCCTTGCCGCGGACGTACTCACCGACACCTACAGCCCCAAAGCCCGCAGCCAGTTTATCCACACCAGCACACCCCTTCAATGGCTGATTACTCAAGCCGCAGAGCTGATCGACCTGGGCTTGGCCCTTCAGCAAAGCCGGGTCATCACCCACCAACATATGGCCCGCTGGCAAGCCCTGGGTTTTTCCCAGGCAAAACTGCGAGCCAGCTCTGGAAATATCCTTTTTACGGCGCGCGTTCAACCCGGGTAAAACGGCCCTAACTTGTGGCCAAACTGGCAGCATCTCTCGATAACTTTAACGTAGCGGGCGGCACATGTTCATCTTGCACAGTCTCCTGCTGTGCATTATCATCACACCAGATACCGAAGTAGTTCGAACAACTGGTGCACCGATCAAAGAGGTTCCAAAATGGCAGGCAACCGCACCTACTATCAAGAAGCAATTCGTCGTGCAAAAATATTTAATCAACGGCAAGATTGGCCACAGGCGATTAGCGTGTTGCGTATAGCCGTGCGCGAATTCCCAAATTTACCAGAGCCCTATGATTTGCTGGGACAGGCCTGCGTTGGTCTTAAGCAGTGGGATAAAGCGCTGGACGTGTACAAACGCGCAGCCCGGTACTCCGGGGGCAACATTGCTTACCTGAACAAGGTTGCCGATATGCAAGAGCGTTTGGGGCAGCTAGGTGATGCCGGACAGACCTACCTGGCAGCCGGCGAACTGCAAATGCGCAAGAACAATCTGGAGCAGGCTGAATCGAATTGGCTGCGTGCCATTCGCCTGGAGCCTAACCTGTTAGGCGCGCATCGCCGACTGGCTATGTTGTATCAACGGCAAAATAACTATGGGGCGGCGGTGCGAGAGTACCTGGCTATTGCCCGCATTTTAGACATGCGTGGAGAAAAGAAAGCGGCTTTGCAAATGTGTAAGGCTGCTTTGCGTCTAGATCCAAACAACGATGACATTCTCAAAGCAGTAGAGTTGATTCGTTATGGCGAAGCGGCCGTTGCCGAGGTAGAGGCAGAACCAGAAATGCCATCCCCGGAAGAAACGCCTGGGAACGCCAATGAGTTTGGCGAAGAGGTGAGCCTGGTAGACACTGTGCGCCAAATGGCTGCCGTGCTGGAGGCCGAACGGCAGCAACAAGTTCGTCCTGCGCAAACCCAGCAGACTGATTCCTTACAGATGGCCTATCGCCTGGCTCAGGAACAGTTGGCGGCAGAAATATTCCGCGATGAAGAAGATGAAGACCTGCTGTATGGCACTGAGGCAGGCTTGAGCAAGCTGGAAAGAGATGCGCTTATTGGGCAAGGTATCGATTTTCAGTCGCGGGGTCAGTTGGCTGAGGCGATTATGTGCTATGAAAAGGCGGTTAAGGGCGGATTGAACCTGGCGGCGGCGCACTTTACTTTGGGGTTGTTATATTTACAAAATGGCCAGCGTGGTGCCGCCCAAGAAAGTTTGCAGCAGGCTGCTCAGGATGGGGCTTATCGTGACGCGGTGCGAATGGCTTTGTCAGGATAAGTGCGTTTTGGGGAGCGTAATTTGTCATTTCAATTGTAAGGCCACATCTTCATAATAAAAAACCAAAGGGTTAGAAAGATCATCGGAGTGTGAGGGAATTTGCTGCAAGTTTTAGTTGTTGCCGAGTTTAAGCAGGCTGCGCTAATTGGGGATGACCTGCGTCAATCAAGACCAGATTGGCGCGTGACGCCTGTCTCTTCTCAGGAAGCCCTGCGGGAGCAGTTGCAGGAGGGGGGCTTCGATGTTGTTGTGCTTGATTTGGGGCAGGCGCACCGCCAATGGTGGGTTGCGCAATGGCCATCACCGGAATGGGACACGGCCGTTCCGGTTCCCTGTATACTCTGTACTTCTTCGCCAGATGACCTTGAGGACTTCCCGGCTGTTCCAGACCAGACATACCTGATTTACGATAAAAACAACGCCTCTTTATTCAATTTAGCGGACTTCATATCTCAGGTTATTGACCCAATAGCCACACCATATTTAGCAAATCGCATTTTTGCTGAGGTGGTCAGCCTGACCACAGATGCCATCATTATTGCTCAGGACGATCTGAAAATTGTTTATTGTAATCCCGCCGCTACGGAGATTTTTGGCTATTCGCAAACCGAGTTGGTGGGACAGCCACTGCATGTACTGCTGCCACCGCGTTATCATGCCATACATCAGCTGCACATGGCGCGTTTTGCCGAAATGGAGAACCCCAAAGTCTCCCGGCTGGAGCGGTCGCAGTTGGTGGCGCAAAAACGGGATGGACGTGAAATTGCTGTTGAAATTTCAATCATGAAACTTCAGCGCGACGGCCGTACCTATTTCGTGGCTGTCGTTCATGATGTAACCCTGCAAAAGGAAACGGCCGCTTCGCTAAGGCAGTACACCCGGCGTCTGGAAGCCCTGCGCGAAATGGACCGCGCCATTTTGTCGGCGCGTTCCCCTGAGGAAGTTGCCCAAACAGCCCTGGTACATTTACAGCAGCTTGTCCCTTTTCAGCAAGCCTGCATTGTGGCTTTTGCCAGCAACGCATCCGGCATAATTCTGTTGGCAACCAGCAGCGATGCTAACGTCACCTTTACCCATCCAGATTATTCACCCCTTGCCAACGACAAAATCTTTACCCAAGTGCTGCAACAAGAAGATATATTTGTCCAGGATGATTTACAAAACAGAGGTTCGCTGACGCCCTTTGAAGTCAGCCTGCTAAAACAGGGTTTTCGCGCATACGTTTTTGTGCCATTGAAGGTGCGGGGTGAACAGGTAGGCTTGATGTATTTGTGTACAAAAGAGCCAGGCGTCTTTACCACGGATTATGTGGATATGATTCGCGATGCCGCACGGCCTGTGGCTGTCGCCATTCAGCAAGCGCGCCTGCTGGAAGAAGAACGTACCCAACGACAGCTCGCCGAGACCTTGCGAGAAGTAGCGCGCTCTCTTAGCAGCACGCTCGACCAGGAACACGTGTTGAGCATCATCCTGGACCAATTAGCCCACGTCATTGATTTTGATAACGCCGTCGTACTATTGTTGGATGAAGAGGAGCTTCAGCTAGCCGCACAAAAAGGTGTTGACCAAACTCCACCTTGCTCCCAAATCCAGTACAGCAATCTGTCCCACATTCGCGAAGTACTCAACACGGGCAATCCCATTCTCATTGCCGATACTGCCACAGACGGCCGTTGGCAAGCCTGTTCAGAAGCCGACAAAACCCATAGCTGGCTGGGCATTCCCTTGACCGTCAAGGGCATTGTCATTGGCTTGTTCAGCATTAGCAAAGAACAACCCGCTTACTACACCCCCCAAGATACAGAGTTTGCCCTCGCCTTTGCCCGGCAAGCCGCCATTGCCGTGGAAAACGCCCAGCTTTACTCGCGCGCCACCCTGGAAATTGACGAAAGACGCCAGGCCGAAGCCGCATTGCAAATAGAGCGTGCCCTTTTGTCTGAAAGAGTTAAAGAGCGCACAGCCGAACTGAGCGCCGCCAATGCCCAACTAGCCCGCGCCGTGCGTGCCCGCGACGAGTTTTTAGCCAGCATGAGCCACGAACTGCGCACGCCCCTCAACGCAATTTTGGGTATGACAGAGGTTTTGCAAACAGGCGCATATGGCAACCTTACAGATAAACAGGTTGACATGCTGCGCACCATTATCCGCAGTGGTTACCATTTACTGGAACTCATTAACGACATTCTCGATATTGCCAAAATTGAAGCAGGTCAACTGGCCTTGCAGTTTTTCCCTTTACCCATCTCTTCAATTTGCAATACTTGCATCGACCTGATTCGTCCACAAGCTGTCAAAAAACAACTACACATTTACCTAGATATTGCCGAGACAGCCACCATGGTTTGGGGGGATGAATTACGCCTACAGCAAGTTTTGATTAACCTGCTCAACAACGCGATTAAATTTACGCCGGCAGGCGGCAAGATGGGGTTAGAAGTTGCCTGCAATGAATCATTAAACACGGTTTATTTCACAGTTTGGGATACTGGCATAGGCATGTCCATCAATGACCTGCGTCAGCTATTTAGTGGCCCCAATGGCCCCAAACCTTTTGTGCAGCTAGACAGTGGTTTATCTCGCCAATATGAAGGAACCGGTTTGGGGCTTTCGTTAGTGTATCACCTGACGGAGCTTCATGGCGGCAGCCTGGCTATAAAAAGCGAGGTAGGGCAGGGCAGCCGACTCACGGTAGCCCTCCCATGCCAGTCAATCATGAAGGAGGCCAATGCTGGCGATATTGCGCCTTTACAGGATAAACGCCGCAAAACCATTTTACTCGCTGAAGATAATGAGCTGTATGCCCGCACAATATCGGCTTATTTGCTCTCCTTGGGCTACCGGCTTATTGTAGCCCATACTGGGTTGCAAGCTGTGCAGCAGGCGCGGAATGTCTATCCTGATCTGGTGCTGCTCGATTTGCAGATGCCGGAGGTAGGTGGGGCAGAAGCATTGAACCTCATTCGGGAAAATATGGATCAAGACGTGCCGATTATTATGTGGACAGCTTTGCAAATGCCAGGTGACCAGGATTATTACCTGCGCCAGGGTGCTAGCCTGTTTTTACCCAAGCCACTTCATTTACCGGATCTGGCGGCCAAAATTGCCGAGTTGTTGGCCGATTAACCCACGAATAGGCCTGGCTGGCCCGGGATGCTGTAGGGTTGAGGAACTATCTATGCAAATAGCCCCCTTTGAAATCGAGTTATTTTTTGCCCAATATGAATTTGCCTCGCCGCATATCCTCTGTGCGTCGGACTGTGAGACCATGAGTGTGGAAGCGTTGCTCAACATGGCGGATATGTCTTTGTCGGAATTGGGTGAGCTGCGGTTGAGCTATACAGAGTCTCAGGGGCATCCGGAACTGCGTCAGTTGGTGGCGGCGCAATACCAAGAGATGGTTATGGTCGAAGAGGTGGTGATGTTGGGTGCGCCGGAGGAAGGTATTTATTTGCTGATGCGTGCCTTGCTGGCGCCGGGTGATCACGTGGTGGTGCTGACGCCAGCCTATAATTCGTTGCTGAATGTGGCGCAACACGTCAGTGGTAATGTTAGCCAGTGGGCTATCCAACAAACGGCCGATGGTTGGTGGCTGGACCTGGATGCGCTGGCAGCACTGCTGATGCCGCAAACAAAGTTGCTCGTTGTTAACTTTCCTCATAACCCCACAGGCTTGCTGCCCACTGTGGAGGTATTTGAGGCGGTGATAGACCTGGCCCGGCGTCAGGGGGTGTGGCTGTTTTGTGATGAGATGTACCGTGGGCTGGAGCTGAACGGCCGTTCCCCCCTGCCTTCCGCCCTCACCCGTTATGATAAAGCCATTGTGTTGGCCGGCCTAAGTAAAGTCCAGGGACTACCGGGGTTGCGCACAGGCTGGCTCATCCTTCATGACCGGACCCTGCGCGAAAATTTACTCAACTGGAAGCACTATACCACCATTTGCGCCGCCGCACCTAGCGAATTTTTGGCGCGAGCCGCACTCCGCGTATCGAGCAAACTGGCTGCGCGCAATCAAAAGATCATTCAGAAAAACCTGCAGTTGGCGGAGGCGTTTTTTGCGCGCTGGCCAGATCTGTTTGTATGGCGACGGCCGTTAGCCGGGTCCGTGGCGCTGGTAGAAATGAACCTACCCGACGTGACAGCCTACTGCCACCAGCTTGCCCAGGATGCTGGCGTGCTGCTGTTGCCCGGCAAATACATTGGCCATCAGGAGCAGTTCGTGCGCTGGGGCTTTGGCCGCACCGGCTTCTCCGCCGGTCTGTCCCATTACGAAGCTTACCTGCGTGGTGAAAACCTGAAAGATGATGATGACTGAGTCCCAGGCCGGCCCATTTCTCACCAGCGCGGATTTGGACAACTGGTTGCGCCAGCAGGGCGTTGACACCAGCCAATGGGGCCAGAACGGGGCCAAAACCAGCGAAAATCTGTGGCTAGAATTGCAAAAAGGGGACTGTGTGCTGCAAAAAGGTCCGCTGCGCCTGGTGACCGTGGCCCAGGTCATCATTTGCCGCGGCAGCCTCATGCTCGTTGAAGTAGCCCAGGAATTTGCTGATGGCACCCGGCGGCAGCGCCACATTCCCCCCGCTGAAAAAATGTTGCCCGGCGAAGCCGTGTTGGCCGGTATGCACCGCTGTTTACGGGAAGAATTGGGCGTTTTACCGGAGGAGGCCACGCTTTTCCCCGACACCCATCGCCAGGCGGTGCGCGACCTCGCCTCGCCCTCCTATCCTGGGTTGCCTACCCGTTACGTCATTCACCGCATGGATGCCGCCGTGCCCGGCCTGCCTGACACCCCTTTCTGGCGTGACAACCTGGCTTTTGGCCCGGGAGACCCTATTCGCCGCCAGCAATGGGCATGGGTAACCCGCCGCTGAGGATCCTGAGGGTTGCTATTCTGCAGCAGTTTGAATGGTGGCTGTTTCTCGTGCTTTTTGCTCATTGACGAAACTGAGCAAGACCAGCCCCGCTATCAGGAATACGGCAATGGAGAGGATGGCAATGCGTTGGCCCATTTGTTCAGCCAGCACGGCCGTTTCCCCCTGAGCCTCATACCATTGCGCCGCACGAAAGGCCAAAATGCCGTAAATAGCTGGGCCAATGAAGGAAGAGGTGCGTCCTGTAAGGGCAAAAAAGCCATAAAACTCGGCGCTTTGCCCTCGGGGAGCAAACATACCCACCATGGTACGGCTGACAGATTGTGTGCCCGCCATAGCAAATCCGGCCACCGCGCCAATGATGAAAAACTGCGCCACGTTCTGGGCAAAAAACATGGCTCCAATAGCCCCAATCATCAGCACAATAGAAAGCGATAAAGATCGTTTACCGCCCAGAGTGTCTACCCAGCGACCGAAGGCATAAGCGCCAAAGACATTGGTAATCTGTACCACAATGACAAAGATAATCAGGTCTTGCTGGGTCATGCCAAAGAGTACAGCGCCAATAATGGCCGCAAAATCCAGAGCCATGATGATACCATCGTTGTACACGAGAAAAGCCACCATGAATTTTATGAACTCTTTGAAGTTGCGGGCCGTGCGGAAGGTGTGCCCTAATTGCCTGAAAGCTACGCTGAGGTAATTGTCTCCTGGTGGCAGGGTTTTGGCTTTGGCGCGCTCAGGTAGCCAGAGGAAGATAGGAATGGCAGAAAGGGCAAAGAAAACGGCCGTAATCACCAACGTCAGCCGCACCACCAGCGTCCCCTCCAGTTGAATGGTTCCATTTTGCTGCAAAACAATTAGCGGCAGCACCAGTAGCAGGCAAACCACCCCGCCAGCTGTACCAACGGCCCAGCCATTTCCCGAAACCCGGCCAATCTCCTGCGGCGATGCAATTTCCGGCAGCAGCCCATTGTAAAACACCTGGGCGCTGCGGTAGCCAATTTCCGCCAAAATAAACGCGCCCATGCCAATGGCCACCTGACCCGGTTCCGCAAAGAACAAAGCGGCCGTAAACAACACCGACATCACCGTGTAAAAGAGCAAAAACTTCTTCTTCGAGCCAGAATAATCCGCAATGGCCCCCAAAATGGGCGAAGTAAAAGCCACTACCAGCATGGCAATGCCCACGGCAAGCCCCCACAGGCGTGACCCCTCTGCGCCGCCTACCACCGTGCCTTGAAAATAAGCGGAATACACCGCCAGCAGCACCACGGCTGCATAAGCCGAGTTCCCAAAATCATACAAGTACCACGCCCAGCGCTCCTTACGCGTGGCAAGGGGCGCCATCTTAGTAGCGGCCGTCGTCGCCATTTTTCCGCCTCCTCAACAAAAAAATAACCCCCAAATGCTTGTACAGGCATTTGGGGGGCTGCCTTTTTACGGATAGAGCCGATTCAACGTGCGCGGGAAGGGGCTGGTTTGGCGGATGTGATCAATGCCGCAGATCCAGGCTACCGTACGCTCCAGGCCCAAACCAAAGCCACTGTGCGGCACACTGCCATATTTGCGTAAGTCCACGTACCATTGGTAATGGGCCAACGGCAGCTCATGGCGCGCAATAGCCGCCACCAATACATCCGGGTTGCTCATGCGCTCGCTGCCGCCAATGATTTCCCCATACCCTTCCGGAGCTAGCAAATCAACACTTTTACATATTTCAGGGCGGCCTGGCCACGGCTCCATGTAAAAGGCCTTCACTTGGCTGGGGTAGCCATAGACAAACACCGGCTTATCAAATTGCTTGGTTAGCTCTGTTTCGTGGGGTGAGCCAAAGTCATCACCCCACTCAATCGCCAGCAGTTCCCGCAGTTCAGGATCGTCGGTGGTCTTGCGAATGGCGCGGATGCGCTCAATGGCCTCGTCGTAGCTGATGCGTGGGAAGGGTGGCGCAATTTTTTCCAGCATGGTCAGGTCGCGGCCCAAATATTCCAGCTCGTTACGCCGTTTTTCTAAAGTGGTTTGCACAATGTAACTAACAAATTCTTCCTCGAAGGCCATCAGATCTTCCAGGTCGAAATAGGCCATTTCTGGCTCTACCATCCAAAATTCAGCCAGGTGGCGGCGGGTTTTAGACTTTTCGGCGCGGAAGGTGGGGCCAAAGCAGTATACTTTGCCAAAAGCCATAATATTGGCTTCGTTGTAAAGTTGCCCAGTTTGGGCCAGGTAAGCTATTTCGTCAAAATAGCCCACTTCAAAGAGGGTGCTGGTTCCTTCGGCAGCGCTGGGGGTGATGATGGGGGTATCAATATTGAGGAAGCCGTTGTTATCCAGGAAGTCTATAATGGCACGCTTGATGGTGGCGCGGACACGCATAATGGCCCACTGCTGGCTAGAGCGCAGCCAGAGGTGGCGGTTGTCCATGAGGAATTCGACGCCATGGTCTTTGGGGGTAATGGGATAATCGGCCACATCTTGCAGCACATGGAGATCTTCGATACTGATTTCATAGCCTTGCGGGATGCCGGGGGCGCGCTCGTTTTCCCGTATTGTGCCGGTAACGATGAGGGAAGATTCTTGCCCCAGCCGTTTGAGGGTTTCAAAACGCTCTTCGCCTATTTCTGGGCGAAAGGCTACCCCTTGGGTCATGCCGCTGCCGTCGCGCAGGCGCGCAAACAGCAGTTTGCCTTTGCGGGTGCTGGCGTAAAGCCAGCCTTTGATGGTGACGCGCTGCCCAACGTAAGTGGCGATTTGTTCGATGCGGATTTCTTCTGCCATGTTTTACTCCATGAGGTTGTTTGTTGTTTTGAGTTTTTGGGTATCAGCAGATCAAAACAATTTTACCTTCAGTAAAAGCGTAAATGTACACCTTTACACTTTGATATACTGGGTATCTTTTATATGATTGCCTTGGTGTTTTGTGGCAAATTGTACCATAGGGAAAGCCTGGGCTAAAAATGCGGTTTGTAAGGCCAAATGGGTAGTGTGTATAATACCTGCCCTTGCCATGATAGTGACTGGGGTATAATTAAGAATATGACATCGCATCAATCACGCTCGCGTGCCCGAAATGGGATCCGGCTGCCTTTGTGGGCCTTGGGACTTTTGGTTTTATTGGTTGTGTCTTTCCTGGTGGGGAGTTCTGTCTGGCTTTACCGGACTATTGAAGCCGAGGTTTCCCGCCTGGAGATGTTGGATCCGGAGTTTGGGAATATCACGGATCCCCAGCCAGAAACGGCCGTGTCCCCCGGAGCGCCTGCCATTTCCATCAGCGAAAATCCGGCCCCTTTCCTTTCTGCCCAGGCGTTTAAGCCATGGGAGGGGGATCGGCGGGTGTCGATTTTGCTCCTGGGTGTTGATCGCCGCTGCGATGAAGAAGGCCCGACCCATTCTGACAGCCTCATTTTGGTCAGCATCGACCCGGTAACCTTGTCCGCCGCAGTGCTTTCTTTGCCTCGCGACCTGTGGGTGGAAATTCCCACCTTTGGCGTTGACCGGATCAATCAGGCTTACTACAACGGGCAGGTTTACGAGTACCCTGGAGGTGGCCAGGCGTTGGCTCGCGAAACCGTGGCTAATACCTTGGGTATCCCGGTGGATTACTACGTGGCCGTTGATTTTCAAGCCTTCACAAAAATTGTGGACTTGATTGGGGGTATTGAGATCGATGCTCTGGAAGCCATAGACGATCCAACGTATCCGGACAATTGTTATGGTTATGAACCCTTCGCCATAGAGGCGGGCACGCACCAGCTAGATGGGGCAACTGCGTTGAAGTATGCCCGCACGCGGGCGACCTTTGGGGGGGACGTGGACCGCGCTGAGCGGCAGCAAGCCGTGTTGTTAGCTGTACGCAACAAGGTGCTAAACCTCAATATGCTACCCCAATTGATTCGAGAAGCGCCGCAAATTTGGCAAACGGTGCAGGAAAATGTGCGCACCAATCTTTCCCTAGATGAAATGGTGCAGTTAGCCCTTTTGGCTCAGGATATTCCCCGCGAAAATATACGTATGGCGGTGATTGATTACAATTATGTCATCAATCAGACAACGAACGATGGCCGACAGGTGTTGGTGCCTGTGCGCGAGGAGATTCGCAAACTGCGTGATGAACTGTTTGCTCCGCCACCTATTCCGACTCCGGTCATGGCGAATTTGCCGGCATTGATGCAGCAAGAAAATGCCCGCGTGGCTATTTACAATGGCACGGCCGTATTCGGCCTGGCCGGAGACACCCAAACCTTCTTGCAGCGGTATGGGGTAAATGTCACAGAAATTGGCAACGCCGATGCGGCGACTTATCGGACGACGCAGATTATTGATTATGGCTCCCACCCTAACACAACTTTTTACCTGGTTCAGCTGATGGAAATACCCCCACTCAATGTGAGCAGTGCGCGGACTGCGCCGGGCGATTTTGACGTGCTTATCATTTTGGGTAGTGATTGGCAGGTGCCTGGTCAATGAGGCGCACGCGATGGACGTGCCTGGTTTGGGGATTGTTTTTTTCGACCACGTTTACGGGTTCCCTGATTGGTGTGGGGTGCCAAAATGTTCCGCTAGATGAACCGGTGACGTCGGTAGCCCAAGTGGCGGTAACGGCCGTTACTGTGACCCAGATGGCTCCCTCACCCACACTACCGCTGCCGGGACCGCCCACGGCCGTTCCTTTACCATCCCCTTCGCCAACTACAGAAAAGATGATACCCTGGACAATCGTTGGGCAAGAAGCCAATAGCTTGCAGTTTGCTATTCCGCCCCACTGGGTAAATTTACTGGGCGGGTTGAGCCAGGAGTCTCTGGCCACCTCATTAGGGGTCATGGCGGCGTTGGCGGTGGACTCAGCGCGCACAGGAGCAGCACTGCTGGCGGGTAAGTCCATTGGCACCGGGGGAGTTGTGGTGGGCCTGGTGGCCCCCGCCGATGTGCCGCCCTCCGTGCCTGTGGCTGGCTTGGGTTTGCTGCTAGCGGGCCTGGGAACGGCCGTCACCCCCTTAAGCGACATTACCACCCTGCAGGCTGGCGATTTGCAAGGCGCAACTATTGATGTTTCCGGCATGCCTGTGCCGGTTTACCAACAAGCAGCCGCCCACCTGCGGACACGCATTGTCTACTTTTTAGCCCCTGACGTATTGCCAGATCGCGCGGTGCAGGTTGTACTCCTGTTTAGCGCCGCCCCAGACCATTGGACAGAGTTTGAACCAACCTTTGCGCGTATCAGCGAAACGGCCGTGCTGCCCAACTTCCAGGCTGGCTTGCAAATTCCCCAAGGTACTTTGCGCCTTTTCGGTACACCGCCCACAGAAACCCAGGTAAGCGGCGTCACAGTATCCAGCAATCCTGAAATCTGGCTTATGAAAGTTGAAGCGCCTGCATACCTTACCCTTACGGCCACCCCCTCTAGCCCCAACCTTGATCTCGCCATTTCCCTCATCAGCCCCACAGGAAACCTCCTCAATCGGTTAAACAATGGGTTCACCGGCGACAGCGAAAAAGTAACCGACCTGCCTTTGCCAGCAGCCGGACTTCACCTTTTCATCGTCAATAATTTGACGGCTCAATCCGGTCGCTACACTTTAGAGATGGGCCTGAGCGCCGAACCCAGCTTTTCCGGTGAAGGGCGCATTGCCTTTGGCGAAGGCGTGCAAAGCCAGCTTGCCGCAGAATCGCAACACGTCTGGCGCTTTGAGGGCACAGCCGGCCAATACATCAACGTTGTTTTGCAGCCCCGCAGCGATCAGCTAGATGCCATTTTGAATTTATATAGCCCTGACGGACTGCGCTTGGTAGCGTTAGATGAGGGTTTTAGCGGCGACCCGGAGATCATATCTGGTTTTCAACTACCCTTTACTGGGGAGTATGCGATTCGGGTTAGCAGTTTCGCCAGCGCTGGCGGCACATACACCATATCCCTGAGCCAGGGCCGGGAAACCACCGCAAATTTCTTTGATGCCGGAGATTTGATGGTGGGGCAAGAAAAACGGGAGACCCTGCGGACCAATGAAGCCCACGCCTGGTTTTTCGCTGGTAAGCGTGATGAAGAAATGATAATACGCGTGGTCCCTTTAAATAACGACCTGGACCTGGATATTTGGCTGCTGGACCCCAATATTGCGCGATTGGCAGAACAAGACCTGTTTTTGGCCGGAGAACCAGAGATGTTACAGTATCGGTTGCCGGAGGATGGGCAATATCTGATACTTGTACGAGATTTTTCGGGCAAGGCGGGGGGATATGAGATAGCTCTGGACCGGGCCCCGACGGCCGTGCCTGTTTATGAGGCCACACTTGCCAGCAGCCTGCCCGTGACGGGGACACTGCCCGCAGCCCAAACCAGCTTTTGGCTGTTTAATGGGCAAGAGGGCAACGAGGTTACTATTTTACTGGAACCCCAGGATCTTCTTGCTGATTTGGTGCTGATTTTGCAAGCGCCTAATGGCGACACCGTTTTGCGCGTAGATAGTGGGGGAAGCGGTGAGGCGGAAATAATTGATCTATTTACGCTAACTGCCACAGGTCAGTGGCGAATTCTTGTCCAAGAGTTTTTTGCCGCGGCAGCTCCTTACACCCTTACTGCCACCTGGGAGTAACTTTCTAACCATCAATTCCCATCAATGATTTTGCACAAAATCAAAACGGACCAGGTTTTGGCTGCAGCTTGCGCGACTGGTGAAGTTGTACACCTGAGAAACGGCCGTGCCATTCATCGTCTCTAGCTGAATATTATAGTCACGCACCACGGGCGAATTGAACAAAAACTGTTCCCAGCCAGAAGGGCTGTAATCGGGAGCCGTGCCCACCGTCACCCGCTGGTCAATGCCGCTCCCCCACACATGCACCCGGTAAGCGCCAACGGGCACCGGGTTGCGGAACAGGTCCAGCACTTCACCAGCAACGCCCATCCATTCACAGCCCGCATTATTGGCAAAATTGGGTAAATAAAATGGGCTGGTATCTGATTTCGTAAAAATAAAATCAGAGCGGGTGGGGCTGGGCGTGGGCGGAGGGCCAGGAGGCGTTGCTGTTGCCGTATTGGTGGGTGTGGGCGTGGGGGTCCGCGTGGGCGTTTTGGTGGGGAAAATCGGCGTCAAAGAAGGCGTGACCGAGGGGCCAAGGGTCGCAAAGGGTTCATTGGTGGGGGGGACCCTGGTGTTAACGGGCGTCCACGTAGGTTGCAGCAAGTTAGGCGTGGCTGTGGGCACAGCCGTGGGCACCGCGGCAACCGGCGCCCGCGTGGGTAAGTCATCTTCGACCAATGCCGGATCGGTCTCTTCGCCCTCCAAAAAAACAGCTAGTGGCGTGTTTTGCAGCAAATTTGGGGCAGCCACAAATATGACAACAACCACTAAGACCAGAAAGGCCAGCGTGAATAGCATGGCGGTGAAGATATTCAATAAGCGTCCCATTTTGCACCTATCCTTGCCAGACCAGCGACCCGGTTTCAGGGGCCGCCCTGGTCGGTTCTAAGCATCTGTGTCCACAAAGCGCGTAATGTTGGCCTGGCTGCGCTGATTTTCTAGCCAGGTTTCAAAGGCTTGAGTAAGCAGGTTATAACGCATGTTGGCGCTTAACGGCCGTTGCGGGTCCCGCTCCAGCACTTGAATCAGGTAAAACGTCTGGCTGCCATTGGCGCCTGTCACCGCAATCACATCACTTACTTCCCCGGGCTGCAGCGCCATGGCTGCTTCCTCCAACTCTGGCACCAACAGCGAACCCCGGGCAAAGAAACCGAGTTCGCCCCCGGCAGGGGCCGTAGCCGAGTCTCGTGAATACTGTTGCGCCAGCAGGCCCAAATCTGCGCCGCTTCGAATCTGGTCTAGCAAGCTGCTGGCCAGGGCCGCGTCATCCACCTGCAAATAGCGGGCGCGAATTTGCTCCACCGCATAGGGCACCTCGGACGTTACCACGTCGCGCATTTGTGCCGTTACCATTTCCGCTTCCAGGGCCTGGCGAAACTCCTCTTCACTCCACTGGTTGGCTTCCAGCCAGGCGTCAAAATTATCCTCGCCGTTGGCTGTTGAGCGTAGTTCAGCCAGCTTTTCATCCACCATTTCTGGTGTCACAACGAGACCGGCTGCTGCGGCTGCCTGGGTAATCAGCTGCCGGTCGATGAGGGCTTCCAGCACAGTGGCGCGATAGCCGCTACTGGGTTCCTGACCCAATTCTAGATGGGCCTGCTCGTAACGGGACAGCTCTTTTTCATAATCTGCCAGGGTGATGGGTACATCATTGACCAGGGCCGCTAAGGGTTCCGGGGTAGGGGTAGGGGGCACGGCCGTTGCTGTAGGCAACTCGGTTTCAGCAGGCGCAGTGGCCGGGACGGCCGTTGTCCTGGCGGTCGTTCCATCTGTGGTCTGGGGCGTTGCTTCCGCTGCTGCCGGGGTGTTTTCCTGGCAGGCCGATAAAACGATGAGGAAGACAACAATCAGCGCGAGAAAACCTGGTGCCCGTTGCCGCATTTTAACATTATGTCTTGAAAACATAATCAAATTATACGAAATCGCCACCATGTGACAAGAGACCCCCTTTACTGCCCCAAAAGCTGCACCACATATACTGCCGCCGCAATCAAAATAATGCCCATGCAGCCCAGGCGGAAAACGGCCGCCGTTAGCTTCAAAAACAGGCGCAGCAGAAACCAACCAATGACCAGCACCACAATCAGAATGAGCAGTTGCATTAACTGGTGGGGGCTAACACCTACCAGTTGGGCTATTGTTTCCACGATATGTACCTCCACTGAACAATGAACGATGAATGATGAATAATGAACGAGTGCTTACTCATTGCTCATTGCCAATTGCCCTTTCTTAATCACTGTTTTTACCAGATTGCCGCCAAAGCGGTAGCCAAGCTGCCGGTAATCGGCGACATTCAAAATTAAGATGTCCGCCCATTTGCCCGGTTCCAGGCTACCCACCTCATGGCCGCGCCCAATGGCATGAGCGGCGTTAATTGTCGCCGCAGCCAATGCCTGAGCCTGGGTCAAACCCATGTAACGGCAGGCCAACGCCAGCACCATTTGCATGGATTCGCACCAGCAGGTGCCGGGGTTCAGGTCAGTCGCCAGAGCCAAAGCGCCCCCCGCCGCCAGAATCTTTTGTGCGGGCGTATATTCGCGATGGCCTAACCCAAAGGGCGTGCCGGGTAATCCTACGGCAATGGTTTGCCCACGGCCCAGGGCAGCAATATCTTCATCGGGGGTTTTCACCAGGTGATCGGCGGAAACGGCGCCTAGTTCAACGGCCAGTTTGGTGCCGCCCAGCCCCTCAAATTCGTCGGCATGGACTTTGAGGCGATAGCCCAGGGTGACGGCCGTTTCCAATATCCGTCTCGTCTGGGCCAAATCAAACACCCCTGCTTCGCAAAACACGTCACAAAAAAGCTGGGTGTTGTGCTGCGCCATCCACGCTGCCCCGGCGGGCAGCATGTTTTGCACCACCAGTTCCACATAATCCTCTGTGCGCCCGCGGTACTCAGCCGGCACGGCGTGGGCGGGCAAAAAGGTGGGCACAATGTCTACCGGCTGGGCGGCGTCCAGGGCCAGCATGGCGTCAAGCTGCTTCAGTTCAGCGGCTGTTTGTAGGCCGTAGCCCGTCTTGGCCTCGGTGGTGGTGGTGCCGTAAGCCAACATGCGCCGCAAACGAGGCAGGTTGGCGGCGACCAACTCCTCCAGAGAGGCGTGGCGCACGTGGTTTACGGTGTTCATGATGCCGCCGCCGGCGGCCATAATGTCCATGTAGGTGGCGCCGGCAATGCGCATCTCAAATTCGTGGGCGCGGCCCCCGACCCAGGGCAGGTGGGTGTGGGGATCTACAAAGCCGGGAATGACGGCACAGCCGCCGGCGTCAATGGTTTGGGCAGCGGTGTAACCGGCCTGCACTTGGTGGGTAGGGCCAACCTGGTGGATACGGCCGTTGCGCACCGCCACCGCCCCATTTTCCACCAGCCCCAACGCTCCCAACTCCGTGCCCCGCTGCGGCCCATGACTCCCTGGAACCACGCACACCTGGCTGGCATTCACAATCATTAAATCAACCTGTTCCATCGTACTCTCCTTAGCGGTAATGGGCTGAGATAGGATCGCCTCACACTACTCTCTCTCTACGCCCTCTTTAACCCAGCGTGCCAGCACCACCACGCCCAGCGCCATCACTATAGCCGCTGCCGCACCGCTGCCGCCAAACCCCCATCGTTGAAAAATGAGGGGCCCCACCAGGGAGCCAATGGCCCGGCCCAAGGCCCCCGCTGCCAGGGCCATAGACATGACCACGCTTCTAGCCCCCGGCACCAGCTCCGTCAGCAGTGGAACGCCGCCAACCAGGGTCACTTCAAAAAACCAGAAGAGCAGCACCAGGGTGGCCAGGGTGCTGAAGAGGGAGCTGCTGGTAAAGGGAATGACAAAGTAAGCCGCTGCGTTAAGCAAACCTGTGGTGATGATGACGGGGCGCTTACCAAAACGGTCAACTAAAAAGCCGGCGGAAATTTCCCCCGCAATTTCCGCGCCACCAATGATGCCAGAAGCCAGGCCCAATGCGCCCAAGGCCAAACCAAAGCTGGCTTCCATCCAATCACCATAGACGATGAAGAAGATTTCGTTAGAACCCATGGCCAGCATGGTATAGGCTACGGCAGCCCAAATGACTGGATGTTGGCGCAAAATTTGGCCCGTGTCGCGCAGGCGCAGCAGGCGGTTGGCGGCGTGGGGGATGCGGGGCAGCAACCGCCACAGCAGCAGGACGGACAGGGCGCTTAGGGCGCCAAGCCAGGCGAAGGGGGCCTGCCAACCCCAAAATTGGATGGCCAGCCCAATGGCGGGCGCGCCAATGAGTAATGCTCCGGCCCAGGAGGTTTCGGTGAAGGCGATGGCGCGGCCCCGTTGCTGGTAGGGCACGCGGTCACCCAGGTAAGCCTGCATGGCGGGGTCATAGATGATTTTGGCGATACCGATGGCGACGAGGGTGGCCCCGAGCGCCCAGTAGGTGGGCCAGATGACGACGATGAAACTGCCCCCGGCCATGAGCAGGGTGGCGACGATGAGCATGGGTTTACGGCCGTAGCGTTCAGCCAATGGGCCGAAAACGGGACTGAGCAGGCCAGAGAAGTTGCGCAGGGTCACCAGGCGGTACACGGCCGATAGCTCCACGCCCAGCCCCCGTGCCAAGGCGGGCAAAAATGGGTACACCATGCGCAGCCCGGTGTTTAGGAACAATCGGGCCAGCGTTAGTGCCAGTAGCTGCACCAACAAACGAGGTGATTTTTGCGCATTCACGTCTGAAAGTTTAGCGGAGAGTAGGCCAGGGCACAATAAACGGTTTGGGGGCGTATGGCTGGCGTACTTGACAAACGGAACGGCCGTGCCAGAATAACAGCCAGACCTAAAGATGAGGAATTCCATGAGAAAAAACATTGTTGTGCTTCTGATTTTACTTTTTGTGCTGGCGGCTTGTGGTGGGGCGAATGAAGCTGCGCCGTCTGTCCCCGTTGTGCCTACTTTGGAGAATACGGCCGTTTCCGTAGACTCCCCCATTGCCGCTACAGCCACGCCTGCCAGCGCTGCCACAGCCACACCGCTGCCTGCCCCAGCGGTTGTCGTGGTAGAGGCAACGGCCGTGCCCACTGCAGAACGCCCAGAACCAACGCCCCCGCTGGCCGAAGGCGTTATGTATGCCGCCGATTTTACTGACCGCAACCCGCTAACCGGGGAACTGGTGAATAACCCGGCCACCCTGGCACGCCGTCCGTTAGCCGTAAAGCTTTCCAACGCGCCGGCTGTATACACCCGCCCTCAATCAGGCCTGAATGATGCGGACTGGGTCTTTGAACACACCACTGAAGGCTCTCTTACGCGGTTTACCGCCATTTTCTACGGCAAAACCCCGCCAGATATTGGCCCGGTGCGTAGTGCCCGCCTCATTGACCTGGAACTTCCGGCGATGTTCGACGCGGGTCTGGTTTTTTCTGGGGCCAGCGCCGGGGTACGGCAGCGCCTGTATGCCTCTGATTTTGCCGACCGCATTAACGAGGCGGGGTTTGGTCTCTACCGCACCGGCGCCACCGACAGACCCGTGGAGCACACTCTCTACGCCAACCCGCAGCAGCTATGGGCATACATGGACAATATTGGCCAAAATAGGGCGCCCCAGTTTGGTACTTACCTTTACTTTAGTGAAGCGGCGCCAGAAGGGGGAACGGCCGCCCGGCGCGTCAGCATCAATTACCAGGGCACCTTTGTTTTGTGGGAATACAACCCGGCCAACGGCCGTTACCAACGGTGGAGCGATGGCGAAATTCACGCTGATGGCAACACCTTGGAGCAGGTGCGGGCCGCCAACGTGGTCGTTATTGCCCCCTTCCACGCCGAAGACCCCACCATCTGCGAAGAAATTGCAGCAGGCGTTTGCCGCCACCTTTCTGTGCAGATTCAGGTTTGGGGTAGCGGCACAGGTCTGGTTCTCCGTGATGGGCAGCAGTACGAAGTACGCTGGCTGCGGGAAGGCCGCAATGATTTGCTGACCTTTACTGACCTGGATGGCAACCCCTTCCCGCTGAAAGTGGGCAATACCTGGGTGCAGTTTGTGCCTACCTGGCTCAATAACCCGGTAACGGTGGAACCTTGATGTGGGTTTGGTAATGGGAGCCATGGGCCGTGACCCGTAATCCGTAATCCGTAATCTGTGGCCCGTAACCCGTTCTGGATAGGACGGAAGGTAACGATATATGGATATTGGGTGTCTGGTAGAGAACCCTATTGCGTCGTCGCGGTATCCTGGCTGCGCTGGTGCAAGCATTAGATGGAAGAAGGCCCCGCAAACAAAAAGACACCCAGCCGGGTGTCTTTTTTTGTGGCGCCAACTGGACTTGAACCAGTGACCTAGGGCTTATGAGTCCCCCGCTCTG
>CAZDEO010000025.1:0-62924 GCA_964504445.1 uncultured Anaerolinea sp.
AAATTTTTTTTGTGTCCGCAGCGCCATGCGCCTGAAGATTTGTGGGCGGTGGTGTTGCACAGAATAAACCATGCCTTGATAATTAGCTTCAGCGGTAAAGCGCGTAGGGATCATTAGAAAGTCGTCGTGAATATTCCCCGGGCTTGTGGCAAAATTAACGGCTGAGGTTTGAGCTTATGAATGATAGCATGGTTTCACCCTATGAACGGGCGGGTCGTTGGCGGTTTGATTGGGTGCTGGCGGTGTTATTTCGCCCGCGGCGCACTTTTGCGCAGATGGCCACGCTGGATACGGCCGTTGCGCAAACACCGCTCCTGATTCTGGCTGCCACCGCCCTGGTCCACGCCCTGGTGGCTGGCGGGCTGAAGGCCAGCGCCGCCGCCAGCGGCCAGATGCAGTTCCCGCCTGGCTGGGAATATTACACGCCAGAGCAGCAGGCGCAGTTTATGCAGGCGATGACGGCCACCAGCGGCCCGGTGTTTACCTACCTGCTGCCAGGGATGACGGCCGTTCTGGGCGTTTACCTGAGCTGGGTTGTGCTGGGCTGGCTGCTGCACCTGCTGCTCACCCTGTTGGGCGGGCGCGCCAGCAGCCGACAGGTGCTCAACGTCACAGCCTGGGCGCTGCTCCCTTTTGCCCTACGCGACGTGGTGCGCATTGTGGCCATGTGGGGCAGCGGGCAGCAGCTCAGCAGCCTGGGGCTGTCCGGCTTTGCCCCAGCCGGTGAAGGGTTGTGGTTTGTCTTTGCTGCGGCGCTGCTGGCGGCTGTTGATTTGTACTTCTTCTGGCACATCTGGCTGTTGGGCATTGGCACGCGCGCCGGCGACCAGCTTAGCAAAACCAAAACGTGGACGGCCGTTCTCTTCGTCACTCTCCTTCTCTTTCTGCTGCGCGGCGTGCCCGCCCTCATTGCGGCCCAATTTAGCGACCTAACGGTGATACGGCCGTTCTTTTAATCGTGAACCGTGAACCGTAAACCGCGAGCCGTGAACCGTAAACCGTAAACCGATTACCGACCACGGAATACGGATTACGGAATACGGATTACGGAATACGGATTACGGACCACGGAATACGGATTACCAACATGTCCTTCGTTACCATCACCAACCTGCGCAAGACATACCAGATGGGCCGGCAAAAGGTGCACGCCCTGGACGGCGTAAACCTGGACCTGGACTCTACTACCTTCCATGCTGTGATGGGGCCTTCGGGTTCGGGCAAAAGCACGCTGCTCTACCTGCTGGGCGGGCTGGACCGGCCTACCGAAGGTCAAATTATGGTAAACGGTCAATCTATCAGCGCCCTGGATGAGAACGAGTTGGCGCGTTACCGGCGGCGCACGATTGGCTTTATTTTCCAATCGTTTAACCTGATTCCCACCCTCAGCGCCCTGGAAAATGTGGCCTTTCCCATGCGCTTTGCGCACGTGTCGCGCCGCCAACGCGCCGTGCGTGCCTATGAGCTGCTAGCGCGGGTGGGGTTGGCCGACCGCATTCACCACAAGCCTACGGAACTTTCTGGTGGCCAGCAGCAGCGCGTGGCCGTTGCCCGCGCCCTGGTGAACGACCCGCAGCTTATTCTGGCCGACGAGCCGACGGGCAACCTGGACACGGCCAGCGGCGCGAGCATCATGCAGCTGCTGGCGGACCTGCATCAAAACGGCCGTACCGTACTTGTCGTCACCCACGACCCGCGCATGTCGGCCTACGCTACGCACACCGTCCACATGCTGGACGGCCGTATTGTCAGCGACGAAGAATACGCCGCAGCTACCGCTTTTTAATAATGAATGGTAAACGGTGAATGGAAAGGTGCCCCGGTGACCGTTTGTTCTTGCAAAGGGCACAAACTGATATTTTGTCACCCCGTCACCTTTTCACCCCTTTCTGAGGATGATCTTGTGGACAAAAATCTCCGTTACAAATTAATTTTTCTACTGCCCTTGCTGCTGGCGCTGGTAGTGGGTCTCGCCGGTCAATCTCCAGCAGCGGCCCAAGAAGCAACCGCCACGCCTAGCACAACGCCGGTGACAATTCAACAAGGGCCAAACATTACGGCCGTACAGCCCAACACCATCGCCAACAGTGCCTCCGCCGAGCTGGTCATCACTGGCAGCGGCTTTGTTGATGGGGCCGTGGTGTTGCTCTCCGGCGTCGGCGGGCTAAATACGACCTTTGTTAGCGGGAGCCTGCTGCGGGCTACGGTTGCGGCGGGTCTTGCCCCCGGCGTCTACAGCGTCACGGTCGTCAACCCCAACGCCGCCTCTGCCACATTGGCCAATGCGCTCACCGTGACCGGCTTGGCTGCCACACCCGAACCGACGAATACCCCCGCGCCGACGGCTTTTGTACGGCCGTTGCTCGTTGTCAGCAGCTATGGCGCCAGTTCCGCCGAAATCACCCCTGGCACAAACCTGGATTTTGAGATGACGCTGACCAACGCCGGACAGTCGCAGGCGCGCAACGTCGTTGCCACCTTCATCAGCGGCAGCTTCATTGCCCGCGAAACAGGCGGCGTGCGCGCCCTGGGCGATATAGACCCTGGCCAGAGCAATCGTTTCTGGCAGCCCCTCAGCGCCGGGCGGGATTTGGCCGGGCAGAGCATCGGCACGCTGCAAGTGAAAGTAGATTACACCGACGCCAACGGTACCAGCTACAGCGAAACCTTTGCCCTCACCTTTCCCATTGCCCGCGTTGGTGGTGGCGCAGCGCCAACAGCAACGCCCACCCCCACGCCCACCCCCACCGCCACGCCCGTTGGTCCGGTGCTGCGCCCCCAGCTCATTGTCACTGCCTACGAAACCGACGTGGCGCAGCTTCAGCCGGGCCAATTTTTCACCCTACGGCTGACGGTGCAAAATCAGGGCAACGCCGATGCCCGCCGCGTGACCATGATTTTAGGTGGGGGCAGCACCGGCGGCGGCTCGATTGGCGGTACGCCCGTCTCCGGCGGCGTCTCCGGGGCCGGAGGCGAGTTCTCTAAATTTGCGCCGGTGGGCAGTTCTAACGTGCTCACCCTGGGAAACCTGGCGCAAGGCGACACGTTGGAAACCTCGATGGCGCTGATTGTTAACGCCACCACTGACCCCGGCGCTTACCCCATCAAGGTATCCTTTGTTTACTATGATGCAGCCAACGCCGATTACGTAGACGACCAGATCATTACGCTGCTGGTGATTCGCCGCCCATCGGTGGAAATGACCTTCTATGCGCCGCCGCCGCCCTTCTTTGCCGGCGAAATGGGCAGCCTGCCACTGCAAATGGTGAACAGCGGCAACAAGACGGTGGTCTTTGGCAATTTTGTGGTAACGGCCGTTGACTCCAACAGCGCCACCTTCGAAAACAACAGCGTCTTTGTCGGCAACCTGGAGCCGGGCGGCTTTTTCCCCCTCGACGCCCTCATCTTCCCCAGCACGCCAGGCACAATGGAACTGATGCTGAGCGTCAGCTATACCGACGACTTCAACCAGCCGCAAACGCTCACCAAAACGCTGACCATCGAAGTACAGGAACCGGTTGTCTTCCCAGAACCCGATGGCGGCTTCCCAGGCGAAGAGGGCGGCTTTGTTCCCGAACCGGAACCGGAACCGGAGACCTTCTGGCAGGCGGTCTGGCGCTTCATCAAAGGGCTGCTGGGTCTCAGCAGCGGCAAGCCGCAGCCTGCCCAGCCTGCTTTTGCCCCTGGCATAAACGAACCGGTGCCTGAACCTGTGATGCCTGGTCCTGTAATGCCTGGTCCTGTAGGGCCGGGATTAGTACCGTAAAGAAGTTTGAATAGTGGATTGTTGTGTATACCTTACAATTTACAATTCACAGTTCACTATTGACTATTGACTATTCATGAGCTTTCTCGACCTGTTCACCCTCATCTTGGAAAACCTGGCGCGGCGTAAGGGGCGTGTGCTGCTTACGGCCGTTGGCGTCATCATCGGCACGGCGGCAGTGGTGCTGCTCATCTCCCTGGGCGTGGGCTTGCAGCAAAACGCCGCCAGCCAGCTTGGCGGCATCGGTGACCTGACTAAAATTCAGGTTTGGCCCAACTATGGCGAATGGGATCCGGTTACCGGGCAGCCCACTTCCGTCACCATTTTGTCCGATCAGACGGTGACCGATATTGCGGCGCTGCCAGGGGTAACGGCCGTTATCCCCCAGGATTACTTGCAAAGCTGGGGCTTCCTGACGGTGGGACAGCTAGAGGGCGGCGGGCAGCTATTGGGCATTGGCACCGACGACCTGAGCAACCTGGGGCTAAAGGCGCAGGCGGGCAGCACGGTTCTGGAGCGAGGATCGGTGATCATTGGCTCTACCGTGCCGATGAATTTTTACAACCCTCGCCCCCGCCCCGGCCAAAACGGGAACGAACCACCCACCGCGGCCGATCTGGTGGATAAACAAGTTACTCTGACCGTGGTCAAGTGGAGCAATGATGGCACGGAGGTGCGCAAAACCTACCGCCTGCGTATCGCCGGCGTCTTGACCGAAGCGCGCGATGAGGCGGACTGGTCCATGTACGTACCCCTGGCAGACATGAACGGTTATAACGCCTGGGTGCTGGGGCAGCCGGTAGATCGCAAGAAGAACGGCTATCCCAACCTGGTTGTGCGCGTGGCCAATATCAACCAGGTCGTAGACGTGGCCGACCAAATTACGGAGATGGGCTACCAGGCCTACACGCCCCAATCCTTCATCCAGGGCATCAGCGGCTTCTACACCATTTTGCAGATCATTTTTGGCGGCGTGGGCGCCATTGCCCTGCTGGTGGCGGCCATCGGCATTGCCAACACCATGGCCATGGCCATCCTGGAACGCACGCGCGAAATCGGTTTGATGAAAGCCGTGGGCGCGACCAACCGGCATGTACTCAGCGTCTTTTTAGGCGAGTCGGCAGGGATTGGCTTTTTGGGCGGTTTAGGGGGCGTGCTGCTGGGCTGGGGACTGGGGCAGGTGGCCAACGTCTTTGTGCTGGCTTATCTGGCAGGGCAATCGGTAGAGACTGGTGCGCCGCCGCCATCGGTAGCCGTTTCTACGCCGCTGTGGCTGCCCATTTTTGCCCTGGTCTTTGCCACCCTGATGGGGCTGCTTTCGGGCCTCTATCCGGCACTGGGTGCGGCCACGCTCTCACCTATTACGGCACTGAAGTATGAGTAAGGCAGGCGCCACTTTGTGAGCGTCTAAAATTTACTTCCCGTTTTCGGAGTGGAGGCTTCAGCCGAAACCGCTCCGGCTTAAGTCTCCACTCCGAGAGCTTATTTCTGGACGATTACTTAACGGCGCTCCCTCATTCCTGTCGATTCTCCTTGAATTCACGGCGCGCCCATAATTTCCACCCGGCCGGTCATGCCGGGGCGCAGGGCCAGGTCGGTGGGGTCCAGGGCAATCATTACGGTGAAAACGGCCGCATCCCCCACCATGCCCCCGGCCTGGGGCGCAATGCCCGCCACCGTACCACTGAGAGGCGTGCTGGGAAAACTTTTCAGCGTCACTTCGGCGGGCTGCCCCGGCTGAATCTGGGCCAGGTCACGCTCGCTGAGGTTACTGGTGTGGAACTGTAGGTTGGCGGCGTCTAGCAAGGTGACAATGGGCGTGCCCGCGCCTACGGTGGCGCCTTGGGCCACCTCTACGGTGAGGATGACGCCAGCCCAAGGGGCCACAAGTTCTGCTTTGGCAAGGGCATCTTGGGCCTGCTGCAAGCTAAATTGGGCCTGCTCCAGGGCAATCTCAGCCTGGGCTACGCTGAGGCGGGCGGCGGCAATTTCGGAGGCACGGGGGCCGGTGGTGGCTTGCTGCAGGGCTTGTTGGGCGCTGAGGAGAGAGGCGTTGGCGGAAACGGCCGTATCATTGTTCAGCCCCGCCACCGCCAGGTTGTACTGGGCCTGGGCTACGGAGAGATTCTCCTGGGCAAACTGCACGCTGCGCGTGGCGCCATCCCGCTCCGCTTCCAGGGCGGGGCCGCGCCAGGGGTCGTTTAGCTCCCACTCGCGGCCCGGATCAAAGGCGGTGTCGTAGGCTTCCTGCGCATCCTCTAGCTGGCGCTGGGCCTGGCTCAGGTTCACCCGCGCCGAGGTCAGGCTGTTGCCCGCTGCCGCGTCGCTGGCCTGGGCGTTTTCCAGGGTGGCCTGGGCGGCCGCCAGATTTGCTTCTGCCAGGGCCACGGCCGTTTCGTCTGCCTCCCAGGCCAGCAAATTGTCTAGCGAGAGATGCGCCTGGGCCAGGCTGTTTTCGGCCTGGGCTACCTGTAGTTCGGCGTTGGTCACGCCATCCTGCAAGGCGGCGTCATCCAGGGTAGCCATGACCTCTCCCGCCGCCACCGCGTCGCCAGGGTGCACGTTGAGGGTGAGGAGACGGCCGTTAGCCTCAAAACCCAGGGTCAGCACCGGCGTGGTAGCCACCAACTGCCCATCAGCCAGCACGGTGGTGCCGCTGGGCGGCAGTGCCGTAGGGCGCGGCGTGGGCGTGGGGGCGTTGGGATCGGCCGTAACTGCGCCAGGCCCCTCTACCACTGCACCGCGGGCACAACTAACCAACAAAAAAACAATCGTAATCAGGGGAAGAATTTTTAGTTTCATAGGATAAGCCCGTTACAGGTTACAGGTTACAAGTTGCAAGTTACAGGCAATTGTAACTTGGAACCTGTAACATCCTTACTGCATCCGCAAAATATCCACCGCCTGCTTTTTGACGATGCGGCGCGCAGAAAAGGCCGCGCCCAGGACGCTGGCTAACACCACCATGATGACGATGAAGGGCATCACGGTGGTGTCTATGGCAAAATTGGAGGGCTGCTGCTGTAAAGCGCGCTGCCCGTAAAAAGAAACGTAGCCCATGCTGGCCCCGGCGGCAATGCCCGCCAGCGCCGCACCCAGGGTCATGGCAATGGCCTCGACGATGAGCATGCCCGTCAGCTCGCGGCGCAGCATGCCCATGGCTTTCATCATGCCAATTTCCAGCCGCCGGGCATAGATGGTGACGTAAATGACGGCAAAGACGCCGAATACGGCCGTGGTAAAAGAAATTACCGTCAGCACCAACAAGAAAATACGGTTTGTAGCCTGGGCACGCCGGTTGGCCTCTAGCGTCACGTCCAGGAAGCGCGCCCAGAATCCATAATCCAAGCCATACCGCTCGCCAATTTCGCTGGCCACGGCCGTTGCCTCAACATCTGGGGCCAGGGTTGCCAACACGCGCACAAAGACCGGCTCATCGGGTGGGGGCAGCGGGGCATTCAGGGGAGTGATCAGACCACGAAAGCCCTCCATAGACACCAGCACAGTGCTGTTATTGACCGCTTCCAGACGGCTGCGGCCAATGCCCTCAAAGCCGGGAATGCGCCGGGCAATGCCCAAAATACGCATGTTGGCTGTGTGGTCCAGCCCTTCCCCGGTGAGGGCAATTCTGTCACCCAGCCCCACCGCCAGGTGCTCGGCCAACCCTTCGCTGATGATGACGCCCTCGGATGTGGTCAGCAGGTCATCTAGCGCGGCCGGGCTGCCGGCAGCAAATTCCACCATGTCGGTAAAGAGGACGTCGTTGAGACGGCCGTTCACCCCTACCACCGTCACCCGCGCCCCACGCAATCCCACCAAATCCGCTGCCTGCGAAGGATACTGGTAACTCAGGCCAACCAGGCGCTCTAACCCGGACACAGTGCGTAACTCATCAGTCAAGAAGCTGGGGCGGAGCCGATCCCGCGTGTTTTCACGGTCCCAGTAAGCAAAGGAGGTCAAATTGACAGGTGCGCCCATATCCAACCGCGTGTTGGTCTCGTAATTGGCATTTTCCAGCGCTAATTGGGTGGCTAAAAAGCTGGGCAGCACGCCGCTAAAAAGCACCAGCAGCGAAATGAGGGTGTTGCGTAACTGCCCGCGCCCCACGTTGCGCCGCGCAAAGTAAGTCACCCGCGGGAAGAGAAGGCGCATCACCAACAGCACCAGCCGCTCAAAAGGAATGGTGGTAATGAAGAACATCAGCCCCAACCCCAGCACCAACAGCCCAAAAGCCAGCAAAATGAAGGCCACCTCTAGCGCCATGCCGCCAAAAGCGTCTACCACCTGGAAGCCAGCAATCAGCCCAAAAACGAGCATGAGCGCCACGCCACCAAAGAATATTTTAGCGTCGGGGCGGCGCTCGCGCAGCCCTTCCAGGTCTTCTAGCTGAATGTTGTCGGCCACGCCGGGGTTGATGGCGTGCATGACTTTGGTGCGCGCCGCGTCTTGGGCAGGCTTGATGCTGCTGATGATGAGGACGACGAAGGCGGCGATGATGGCGGGCAGCACGGCCGTTAGCGTCAACTGCGGCGTCAGCGAAGGAGTCAGCCCTTGCTGCGCAAACTGGCTTTGGATGATGGGTACGACGATGTAGGCCGTAATGAGCTGCCCTAGCCCCACGCCCAGCCCCACGCCCACCGCGCCAATAACCAGCACCTCGGCAATGACCAGGCGAAAGAGCAGATTGCGCTGGCTGCCCAAAATGCGCAGTACGGCCATGTCGCGCCGCTGCTCTTGCACGTTGGTCAACACCAGAGTATGCACCAGCAAGCCCACCACGCCCAGGGCAATGAGGCCATAGGTGTTAATCAACGCCTGAATAGCCAAAAAGCCTTGCGCCGCCCCGTCTAGCGCCGAGGCTTTGACCAGGGCGTAGTTGTATTCATCGCCCAACCGCTGCTGTACGGCGCGCACTACGTCGCGCACGCGCAGGGCCGCCACTTCGGCGTTGTTGGTTTCGTAGAGGCTGGGGTCTACGGTGCCCACCAGCAGCTGCGCCCGGTCTGGCAAATTAAGCCACGCCTGGGCGTCGGCCAGGGCGATGATGAAGCCGGCGCGCACGCCGCTGTCGGTGACGCCATCTTGGCGCACAATGGCGGAGATGGTGAAGCGCTGGGTGGCGCGCCGTTGGCTGGCCCCGGCAAGTTCGGGCTGGCCCGCCTCGCGGGGCAGGGGAAAGCTGTAAGAGATGTCTACGCTGTCGCCTATGCCGAGGCTAAAGTTGCGGGCGGTCTCCTCTAGTACGGCCGTTTGCCCCGCACCTAAGGCATACTCACCCTCCACAATGTCCACATAGCCAACGTCGTCGGTGGCAGGATCCAGGGCCAGCAGGGTGCCACGGCCCAGGTTGCCATTAACGGTGAATTCAATATCGGACTGGATGCGGGGGTAAACGGCCGTGATGCTTTCGTGCGCGGCCAACACCTGAGGCGCCACTTCACCCACCACCAAAAAGGGTTCCGAACTAGTGTCCTTCTTGCTCAATGACAGGTCGTAGCGGCCCACGGCACTGGCAATCAGGTCTACGTTAGACTGGCGTATGGTTTCCACCGTGGCGCTGAGGGTTACAATTAGCCCAGTACTCACCAGCAGCGACAAAATCATCAAAATGGTGCGTACCTTGCGGCGGGAAAAATTCTTGAGGACGTATTTAAGAACCATAAATCAGTTACACAGAGGACACAAAGGAGACACGGGGATTCACAGAGAGAACACAAAGAAGTTCTTTTTATCAATCTCCGTGTTCTCTGTGCCTTCTCTGCGAATCTCTCTGTTCCTACTCATCCCATGATAAAACGGCGGATACCATCTTGGAGTAATTTCTCGTTAAAGTTAAGTAGCAAACCTACAGGGCGATCAGATAATTTAAGATAAGAAAGAACCTGTGCTTCATGAATGGCATTGATTTTTTCTACTACTTTTAACTCGACAACCACTTTGTTTTCTACAAGCAAATCAATTCGATAGCCTTGATCAAGCTGAACTTCTTTGTAGATTACAGGGAGGCTTTTTTGACGCTCAACCTTTAGACCCAGATTTTCAAGCTCATAAGCCAAACAAGCCTCATAGGTAGATTCCAATAAACCAGGGCCAAGATGCCGATGTACCTCTATTGCTGCCCCAATAATCTTCCGCGTTAAACGATTCAACTCCTCCCGGTTCATTCCTCTCGTCCTTCTCCGTGTTCCTCTGTGTCTACTCTATGCTGCTCTGTGTTCCTAGTAGTTTCCCGTCTTGCAGCTCGATGACGCGGCTGGCAAATTCGGCCATGCGCGGGTCGTGGGTAACATAAACAACGGTCATACCTTCTTTATTCAGGCTAGCCACCAGTTCCATAATGGCAAAGCCGGATATGGAATCCAGGTCGCCAGTCATTTCGTCGCCAATGAGAATGGGTGGATTATTAGCCAGGGCACGGGCAATAGCAATGCGCTGCTGCTGCCCGCCGGAAAGCTCGCTGGGGTAATGGTGGGTACGGTCGCCCAGGTCTACTTTTTCTAGCAGCTCGCGGGCACGCTGCTGCCGGTCACGCCGCCCCATTTTGGCCAGCACCATGGGCGCTTCCACGTTCTCCTGGGCGGTGAAGTTGCCCAGCAGGTTGTAGTTTTGGAAGATGAAGCCCATTTTTTGCAGGCGCAGGCGGGCCAGCTCGTTTTCGTTGAGGGCAACCAGGTTGTCACCCTCGACGATGACGTGGCCACGGCTGGGTTCGTCTAGCCCGCCGATAATGTTGAGGAGAGTGGTTTTGCCGGAGCCGCTAGGCCCCATGAGGCAGACAAATTCGCCGCGCTGAATTTCGAGGGAGACGCCCCGCAGGGCAGGCACGGCTTCTTTGCCCATGAGGTAGGATTTGTGGATGTCTTCAACGACAATGATTGGCTTGGTCATGCGCTGTTTTCCATTTGGGAATTGTAAACTGTGGGGCTTTACGTGGAAATAAGCTCTCGGTTACAAAACACCGCTATGGGAGGTTTTGTGACAGGGGAAACGGCCGTTGCCTACACAACCACGTTTTCCCCCAACAAATGGGTCGCCTCGTCGCTACACAAATATAACGTCTTCTCGGCTACGCTTTGCGGGGTGGGGGGTGGCGCTTCGCAGGGGGACAGGGCAAAGACGCGCAGGCTGTACCCAGCGTATTCACGGGCGCACTCGCGGGTAAAGCCCACCACGGCCGCTTTGCTGGCCGCGTAGGCAGCATGACCAGCCAAAGGCGTCTGTACCCCGGCGGTAGAGGCTACGTTGATGAGTACCCCACCGCGTTCGCCGTTCTCGTCGGCCATGACGCGGCCTACAAGCTGGGTCATGAAAAATGTGCCTTTCAGGTTTACGTCCAGGGTGCGCTGCCAATCCCACTCGTCCATTTTGAGGATGCTGGACTGGGGCTTGACGGCCGCATTGTTGACCAAGATGTCTAGCTGTCCCCACTGGGCGCGGGTGGTTTCTACCAGGTGCACACACTGGAATTTGTTGGAGATGTCGGCGGGGATGGCCACGGCCGTGCCCCCTGTGGCTAAAATGGCGTCGGCCGTGCGCTGGGCGCGGTCGGGGTTGATGTCGTTGACGGCAACCCTGGCCCCGGCAGCAGCCAGAGCCTGGGCAATGGCAGCGCCAATACCTTGCCCGGCGCCGGTAACAATGGCAACTTTTTCGTGCAATGGTGGGTTCATTTATTCTCCTAAGATGGCATGTAGAGGTAGAGAAGCGCTATCTTTGCCTGCTAACCCCAAAGTGTTGTTGGAGCCATCGCTCTGTTTCTTGGGGATGGCGGAAGCGGAAGACGCGCAGATGGGCATAGGCGGGGTCAGCTAGCAGGGCGGGATATTCACGCCGCCGCCGCCAGTAGGATTTGAACGCCCACAAAAACAGGGAGTCGCGGCTGAAAAAGAGGCCCCGCCAGGTTTCGCGGTTGTCGTTCCACAATGGCTCCTGGCTCCAAACGCGGCGCACGCCCCGCCGCAGCAGCCGCCGTAATATTAGGGGCAGGGCATAGTCCAGCCAGATAAGGGTGTCGGCGCGCTGCCAGATGATGTCGCGCACTTTACTGTAGTTGCCGTCGGTTACCCAGGTAACGGCCGTTACCGCTTCGCGCACCTGCTGCTGAAAATGTTGCCCGGTGGGGGGCGTCCAATTTGGCCCCCAATGCAGGGCATCTAGCTCTATGTGGGGAATGCCTCGGCTGGCGGCAATGTGCTGGGCGCAGGTGGTTTTGCCTGAACCCGTCACGCCGACTACCACTATGCGTTCACCAGGGGGGGCACAGGGAGGGTAACGCTTCATGCGGGCTTTTGGCCGGTGTGGATGGCAATGGTGCCAAACATGAACAATTTATAGCGTACATCCACCAGCCCTGCTTGGCGCATCGCTTCCGCCAATGCCTCTGGCCCCAAAAATTGCTGAGTGCTGTCGGGCAGGTAGCGGTAGGCGTCGCCGTTGCCGGTTATGAGCTGGCCTAGGGTGGGGATGACGGTGTTGAGGTGGATGCGAATGAAGGGTTTGAGCAGGTTGTCTTTGGGTGGACTGGATTCCAGAATGACGATGTGTCCGCCGGGTTTGGTGACGCGCATCTGCTCGCGGAGGGCGCCGGGGACGTCAATGACGTTACGCATGAGAAAGCCAGAGGTGACGGCGTCGAAAGTGCCTGGGGAAAAGGGGAGGGCCAATGTGTCTGCGCCGACCCATTGGATGGTTTGCCGTTTGGGTAAATGCTGCCCGGCACGCATCATTTCTACAGTGAAGTCGCCGCCTACGGCTTGCAGGCCAGGGGTTTGCAGCAGCCCTTCGTAGGCAATGTCTCCTGTACCGGTGGCGATGTCTAGGAGACGGCCGTTGTGCGGCAGCCGCGCCTGGGCAATGACGTAACGCCGCCACTTCAAATCTTGCCCAAAAGTCATCAGCCGGTTCATGCGGTCGTACCGGGTGGCAATGCGGGCAAACATATTCTGCACGTACTGTGCGCGTTCTGCACCGGTGAGATGAGCCATTTTGTTTGCTAGTCCTGTTGTTTAGCTGTTGCCTGAATCATTAGTTCAATTCGGTTTCTCCATGTCGAGTTTCTTACGCAATGGATTTTAATGCAAGCAAGAAGGGAATCACAAGGGGCGTTTAAGGCCGGCTCAGGTTATGAGCGCTCAGGGGCATCATCAGCAGTCGTGTCTGTGCCCAGGCCATCCCAGGGCAGCACTTCGCGGGCTTTGCTGGTGCCGGTGGGTGGCCCAATGATGCCCTGTTCCTCCATGATGTCCATGAGGCGGGCGGCGCGGGTATAGCCTATGCGGAAGCGGCGCTGCAGCAAGGAGGTGGAGGCTTTGTTGAGCTGGCGTACCAGGGCGATGGCTTCGGGCAGCATGTCGTCTTCGTATTCTGCAGCGGCGGCGGCTTCCTCTTCCAGCGCTTGCAGTTCTTCCCACAACGGCCGTTGCCGCTCCTCTGGTTGGGCTTTGGGGCGCAGGTTGACTTGGGGTGGCGGGGCCGGCGACGAAATGGTTTCCACCGGTTGCTCCTCTGGGGCTGGGGAGGCTGTAGGGGAAACGGCCGTGGTGGTCTCTCTGCTTGCTTCTGCTTCCTGGGTGGCCCGTTCTTGTGGTTTTTGCTCTTGAGCAGCGCGTTCCTGTACGCCCCGGACCGCGGGAGGCAGCGGCGTCACCCCCGGCGGCTCGTCTGCTGGGCGCTGTGTCACGCTCTCGTGGGCCGGAATCAGGTTAAAGCGTCGTGCCGTACGCCAATATTCAATGAGCTTGCTCAACTCCGCATCACCGACAAAAGTACCCTGTAAGCGCACCGGGGCCGCCGCATCGGGGCTTTGGAAGAGCATGTCCCCCTGGCCCAACAGCCGCTCCGCGCCGGTGCTGTCTAAAATGACGCGGCTGTCGGTGCTGGAAGCAACGGCGAAGGCAATGCGCGCCGGGAAGTTGGCCTTGATGAGACCCGTCACCACGTCTACCGACGGCCGTTGCGTGGCAATCACCATATGAATCCCCGTGGCTCGCGCCATTTGCGCCAGCCGCGTGATCGCCCGCTCCGTGTCCTCTGGAGCCAGCATCATCAAGTCCGCCAATTCATCAATAATGATGACGATATATGGCAGCTTCTCCTTTTCCTTATCGCGCCCAATCTTTTTGTTGTAATCAGTAATATTCCGCGCCCCCATCTCCGAAAACAGCTTGTAGCGATGGTCCATCTCCCGCAGTGCCCATTGCAGCGTGCCAATGACGCGGTCCATTTCCACCACCACTGGCGCTGCCAGGTGGGGTATGCCGTTGTAGCCGGTCAGCTCCACACGCTTGGGGTCTACCATCACCAACTTGAGCACATCTGGGGTATTGAGCAGCAGCAGCCCGGCAATAATGCTGTTGACGCACACCGATTTACCGGAACCGGTGGTACCGGCAATGAGCAGGTGGGGCATGGCGGCCAAATCGGCGGCGATGGGCTGCCCGGACACGTTTTGCCCCAGGCCAATAGCCAATGGCGACTTTTTGGCAATCTTCTGGAATTCTGCTGACTCTAGCACGTCGCGCAAAGAGACCATGGCCTTGGAGACGTTGGGCACTTCGATGCCGACGTAGCCTTTGCCGGGCACAGGAGCCTGGATGCGGATGGAGTGGGCAGCCAGGGCCAGGGCCAGATCGTCGGCCAGGCTGGCAATTTTGCCGACTTTGACCTTGGTGCGCTTGCCGCCACGGGTTTCAATGAAATTAGGTTCCACGCCAAATTGGGTGATGGTAGGGCCCTGGTTGATTTCTACAATTGTGGCGGGCGCGCCAAAGCTTTCCAGGGTGTGTTCAATGACTTCTACCTGTTCGCGGATGGAGGTGCTGTTGAGTTCGTGGTCTGCTCCGGCTTCGAGCATGTCGGCCAGAACGGGAAGTTTCCAGGAAACGCCCCTGGTTTGTCGCCCCAAAAAGATGGGGTCTGGCGTGGCGCTTTCAGGGGCTGGACTTTGGGGGCGAGATTTGCGCCGGCTACGGCCGTTCGGAGGCTCCTCGCGCGTGGCGGATGGGGCTGGAGCGGCGGCAGTGGTGGCCCGCGCAGGTGGCGGTGTTTCCGGTTCTGGGGGCAGCGGGGTCGCGTCCAGCGGCAGCGTCGGTTGGGTAGCCTGCCCACTGGTTCCACCGCGCACGTTGCGGGGACGGCCGTTTACGGGAATCTCCCGCTCCGCTGTGGCCGGAGCCGCCTGTCGTAAGGTTGCCAACTCATGCAAAAACCGCCCTACATCCTCCCGCGTAACCCCCGAAACCAAAACGGCGCCAATAAGCCCAAACACCACAAAGGTAACTATCGCCCCCACATTGCCAATGGCTGCGCCCAGCGTATAGACAAACAAACCGCCTACATAGCCCCCTCCCAACTGCGCCTGGGCAATTTGCCAGACGTCATTCAGGCCATTGTCGCGTAGCAGCGTAACCATGGACGCAAAGGCTTCAAAAACCAAAAAGAGGATAGCAAAGCCCAACAGGCGATAGGCTGGCAGTTGTGGAGCCTGCTCCATGCCCCACAACACCAGGTATAGCCCCACGCTTCCCGTAATGATGGGCACAACAATCCCGCCCCAACCAAAAGTACGCCACATTAACCCCGACAAGGCGCTGGTCAGCTCTCCCTGGTTGGGCGAAAGTAGACTCAGCACAATGAGCAGGGTCACAAATACAGTAACAATGCCGAATATTAATACCTTTTGCTGCACGTTCAGGCGAATTTCCTGGCGGGTTGGTCTGGACCGTTTGCTGCGCGAGGTCGAAGCAGAACGGGGTTTCCTTTGCGAACTGCTGCGCCGGGAAGAGGTGCCTCCGCGGGTGGTTTTGGTTTTGGCGTTGGTCCGCTTTTTGCTGTTTGCACTGGAGCGGGAAGTTGGTTTTTTCTTCTGTGCCATAGCTCAAATGTTCCTGTGTATGGGGGCATTATAACACGGTTAGGCAAGGATGACAGGCAGGGGTGAGGGTCAGAGGGGTCACCTGTCCTATAGAAATTGGGACATGTGACCCTACGTAAAATAGGGCCACCAGCGTACCATAATATCATCACAAACAAACAACCCTCGTTGAGGTTTTTCACAAAAGGAGAAAATGAAATGCAACAGGTTATGACCCGTAAAGGTAAAGTTATTCAAGATCCACCCTTCGTACGCACTATGTTGAATGATCGTCGTTTTTCGCTGTTGTGGCTGGTTTTACGCGTCTGGCTCGGTTACCAATGGCTCACTTCAGGGTTAGGGAAAATTGACAACCCGGCCTGGGTGCAGACGGGTGACGCTCTGAAAGGGTTTTGGTCCAACATTGTGGTCATCCCTGAAAGCGGCCGGCCAGCCATTGCCTTTGATTGGTATCGCAGCTTTATTCAGATGATGCTAGATGCGGGCGCTTATACCTGGTTCGCCAAGCTGGTTGCTTATGGTGAGTTGATGATCGGCATTGCTTTGATTTTGGGTATCTTCACGGGTATCGCCGCCTTCTTCGGTGGTTTCATGAACTGGAACTTTATGATGGCTGGTTCTGCCAGCAGTAACCCAATGCTTTTTGTCGTCGCCCTGGGTCTCATTATGGCCTGGAAAATCGCTGGTTACATAGGCGTGGATTATTTCTTGCTCCCCATTTTAGGCACGCCGTGGGATGAGGAAAAAGACTCGGGAAGACGTGTGAATGAAAGAGCACTGGCTGCTGGCGACTAATCTCGATTGAGGAAGAGGTTCGGGATAAGCCGGGCGATGAAGCAAGCATCGCCTGGCTTTGTCATTTTTGCCCTTTGGTAATATAGTCAAAGTTTATGCAACCCGAGTCTTTTGATAAGCATCCGTCGGCGAAAACTGCGTTGCCCAATTATGCCAGAGATCTGGCGCAAGATAATGCCCGCACCCGGGCGATTTGGGCGGTAACGGCCGTTATCTTGGTAGGATTGGGTGTGCTGGTTGTTTTGCTTATGTATAAACCAACAACAATTCGTGATTTACAATTGTACGGCCGTCAATTGCGCGGGCATAACAACAGCATTACCATCCCCACTGGCGACCTGCCCCCCGTTGGCGGGGTCCATCACGATGCCTGGCAAACCTGCGGCATCTACACAGAGCCAATTGCCGCCGAAAATGCCGTCCACTCCATCGAGCACGGAGCCGTCTGGATTACCTACCAGCTTGATTTGCCGGTAGCTCAAATTAGTCACCTGCAAAATCTTGTGCGTGGCGAACCCTACTTGTTGCTTAGCCCATATCCTGGTCAGCGTAGCCCTGTGGTGCTCACGGCCTGGGGCATACAGCTTGAGGTCACCTCAGCTGAGGACGAGCGGATTAAAACCTTCATCCAGCGCTACCGTTTAGGCCCCTCTACACCAGAGCGCGGCGGGGCGTGCAGTGGCCGCGGTGGGGTTGGCTCTCCCTTGCCCTAAAATCGTGATTACTGAAATTCGCAGCCTCTTTAACCTAAACAACGAACTCGTTCTATTCTTGTACGGGCTGGTTTTTTTTGTATTAGGGTTGGCCATCAGCTTGCAGTCACGCCGCCACAGCCGGCTGGTTTTGGCACGCAGCCTGGGCTGGTTGGCCGTCTTTGGCATTACCCATGGGCTGCATGAGTGGGGGTTGCTTTTTGTGCCATTGCAGGCCACCTACATGAACCACGCCGGTATTTCACTGCTGCAAGTTTTCCAGACGCTATTTTTAGGCCTTTCTTTTGGCGCATTGTTCCAGTTTGGCGCAGACTTGCTCCGAGAACGATGGCCGTGGTTGGTGTGGTTACCCACAATCTTGACTGGCAGCTGGCTCCTCTGGCTGTTGGGGCTGGGCTTATTCCGCGATGTAGGCGTGGGTTTGTGGCAGCAGAAGGCCGACATCTGGGCGCGCTATTTACTGGCCTTTCCGGGCGCGCTTTTAACCGCTTATGGGCTGCGCTACCAGGCAGAAAAGCAAATTAAACCGCTCCAATTGACGCCTATTTACAGAACGTTGCGCGTTGCCGGGTTTGCCTTCGCGGCTTATGCCATCTTAGGTGGTTTGCTGGTTCCTTTTGCAGATTTTTTTCCAGCAAACTGGCTCAATCAATCGCTGCTGGTGCGCTGGGTGGGCGTGCCGGTAATGGTATTTCGTTCCCTTACTGGCCTGATCATCTTGATTACAATTACCAGGGCCATGGAGGTTTTTGACCTGGAAATTGATCAGTTGATTGAGGAAATGCGGGTAGCGCAACGGTTGGCGGTGGAGCGTGACCGCATTGGGCGTGAGCTGCACGATGGCGCGATTCAGATGGCCTATACCGCCGGTCTGATCATCGAATCGGCACGGCGCAAGGTGCATGATGATGACGTCGTTGCGCAGCGATTGGATCGAGCAATGATTGCCCTGAACGAATCCATAGCCAGCCTACGAGCTTACATGAGCGATTTGCGAACAGCGCCGGTTACTGTTTCTCTGGCGGAAGGGTTACGGCGCGAAACGCAAGATCCGCGCTTTACCACGCTGCTGAATGTGTCCCTGCAGTGGGATGTGCCAGAAACGGCCGTGTTCACCCCTCTACAAACCACCCACATTTTAGCCATTGTCAGCGAGGCGCTATCTAACGCGGCACGCCATGCCCAGGCCAGTCACGTCCGCGTAGAGGCCAAAGAACGAGACGGCGCCTTGCAGCTTTCCATCGCTGACAACGGTACCGGCTTTGACTGCCCGGATGACGAAAGTGGCTACGGTTTGCGCAACATGCGTGACCGTGCCCGGCTACTGGGAGGTCAACTCTCTATTGACTCGCCACCCAACCAGGGTACTCATATTTTGCTTACAGTGCCCCCCAAGCTGCCTGATGTCCATAATGGGCAAAGGATTTCGCATGAAAGAACAGGTCAAGGTTATTCTAGTTGACGACCACGAAGTAGTACGCCTGGGACTACGCACCCTGTTGGAGGATTTGCCCTGGGTTGCTGTCGTTGCCGAGGCGGGAACGGCCGTTGATGCCCTGCGCGCCACCCAAAAACACCAACCCGATGTGGTGGTTATGGATATCCGCATGCCCGGCGAAAGCGGCATTGAAGCCTGCCGCCAGATTACCGAACAATTCCCGGAAGTGCGGGTAATCATGCTGACCTCCTACACTGATGACGACCTGGTTTTCAAGGCACTCCAGGCGGGTGCTTCAGGATACGTACTCAAACAGGTGGGCAACAGGCCCCTCATTACCGCTCTGGCTGCCGTGCGCCAGGGGCAGGTGCTGCTAGACCCCAGCGTCACGCAGCAAGTCATTGATCGTGTGCGGCAAACTGAGCAATATCGACAGGCAGCCGCCTTCCGCGACCTGTCGGAACGAGAAATGGAAGTATTGGCAGAGGTAGCCAAGGGCAAATCTAATGGTGAGATTGCCCTGACCCTGGGATTGGCCGAGAAAACAGTACGCAATCACGTCAGCGCCATTCTCGCCAAATTAGATTTAAGCAACCGCATTGAGGCGGCCACTTTTGCCGTACGCCACGACATTCAGCGCCACCTGCCCGGTCGCCCGGATTAGCTGAACGGCCGTTGCCGCAGAACTTGCCTCATCCCTAGCAACCTCGTGAGACGATTGCCACTCGCTGCGCGGCCCCCATTGCTTTCTTGTCAAAACCATTTATAGTCTTGCTATGGAAGCCTTATACCACAGGGATATTCCCTATTTTGAATTTGAGAGTTTGACCGGCAACGGCCGTATCCAGCACGCTATTTTCACCCGCCAGGGGGGCGTTAGCCCTGTCCCCTTTGCCAGCCTCAACCTCAGCGTGTCTGTACCGGACGAGAAAGAGCGGGTTTATGCCAACCGCCTACGGGCTTACGGCGTGTACGGCCGTGACACCGACACCGTCGTCCATGCCCACCTGGTCCACGGCAATGACGTGGCCCGCGTCACCCAAGCCAACAACGGTGCCTGGGTTCCCCGCGTAGACGGCATCATCACCAACGAGCCCGGCTGCGCCCTGACCATGAACTACGCCGACTGCGCCCCCATCTTCCTCTATGACCCCGTGCAGCACGCTATTGGGCTGGGCCACGCCGGTTGGCAGGGCGCAGTCAAAGACCTGCCCGGTGCCATGGTGCACGCCATGCAGCAAGAATTTGGCTGCCAGCCCGCCAACCTGCTGGCAGGCATCGGCCCCTGCATTGGCCCCTGCTGCTACGAAGTGGGCGAACCGGTCATCAGTGCCGTCCACGCCGCTTTCGCCGAGCCGGATACCCTTCTAATAGCTAATAATCAATTGTCAATCGTCAATCGTCAATCGTCAATCGTTTTTGATTTACCGGAGGCCAACCGCCGCAACCTGGTCCGGGCTGGCGTGCAGCACATTGAGCTTTCGGGGTACTGCACCGCCTGCCGCACCGACCTGTTCTACTCCCACCGCGCCGAAAAGGGGAAAACCGGCCGTTTTGGCACAATCTTCATTTTGGCGACGGGATAAACCGCAACGCCGGGCCTGTTGCTGCGTATTGTGTGACGATTGCTATCCATTTTGTCTAAGAGAGGGAAAAGTCAATGTTTCAAAGAATTATGAAAAGCTGGGAATTGGTGAAGGCAAGCTGGCGTGTTTTGCTGGCCGACAAAGAGTTGCTTGTCTTCCCCGTTATTTCGGCTGTGGCGTCCATCGTTGTCATGGCGACTTTTGCGATTCCGGCATTTTTGGCGGGGATGTTTGACACGGCCGTTTCCGGCAATACCGGTGTCGTCAGCTTTCTGGTTGGGCTGCTATTCTACATCGTCACCTACTTCGTCACCTTCTACTTTAACTCCGCCCTGGTTGGCGCAGCCATGATTCGCCTGGAAGGAGGTGACCCCACTGTGGGTGACGGCCTGCGCATTGCCAACAAGCATCTCGGCTCCATTCTTGGCTACGCCGTCATTTCCGCCACGGTGGGCATGATTCTGCGCGCCATTTCCGAGCGCTCCGGCATGTTAGGACGGCTAGTTGTTTCGTTCATCGGCTTCGCCTGGAATATCGCCACCTTTCTGGCCGTGCCCATTCTTGTCATTGAAGGGGTCAGCCCTATTGACGCCATCAAGCGCAGCGCCAACCTGCTCAAACGCACCTGGGGTGAACAGCTCGTCGGCAACTTCAGCATCGGCACCATTTTCGGCCTATTAAGCTTTGTCCTCATCATCTTTGGCGTGGGGGGCATTGTGCTGGCGGCCATGATCGAAAACGTGCCGCTAATCATCACCATCATCATCTTCATGGTGCTAGCCCTGGTCGGTTTGGGGTTGATTAGCTCGGCACTCACGGGTATTTACACAGCGGCTGTATATCGTTATGCCACAGCGGGAGAAGTAGGCAGCTACTTTGATGCGGAAGTCATCAAGAATACGTTTAAGCAGAAATAGCGAGTGGGCGAGGTTGCGAATATGCGCGTCAACGGCACATGCATACTCGCAACCCATTTACGTCAGTTTGGTATCCAACAGTAGCGCCAGCCACTCGGCGGCCGACTGACCCGCTGCCCAGCGTGTGGCAACTTCTTCGTACCCTTTTTGCCCCAGGCGAGTGCGCTCGGCAGGGGAAGCCACCAAACGCCGCAGCTCTTCATAATCCACGCCGTCGGTAACGGGCAGGCGACACGCCCAGGCCGATAATTCTTTGGCGCTGCCGCGCACGCTGCCCCAGGGGCCAGGAATGGGGGGCAGGAGGGCAATGTCGTGACTGGCTAATATCTCAACTTCTCGCTCCCAGGCCCACTGAACGTGATAAACGCGAATGTTTTGCCCAAAACGCAGAGGCTGATCGGGGCGGCCGTCCATGATGGTAAGTTCTACGTCGAAGCCCTCGGCAATGAGGCGCATGAGGTTGGGCCAGGCCGCAGTAAGAGCCACACGATTAATGAGCGCACCAAACCAGATGAGGCGCACGGGAGAAACGGCCGTATGCATACGTTTACGGCTAAAATAAGCCATTTCTACCCGGTCAGGAATGACGTAACAGGAACGGCCATGCCACTTGGCAAACTCTTCCGCCAACGCATCATTGCTAGCCACAACCCCCGTCATTTCTGACAAAATTTCCGCACACCCTTCCGGGTCAAACCACCAGGTTGGTTCCGACACATCCCACCAATGCTGGGCATCTTTTTTCAGGCGCACTTTTTCCAAATCCACTTGCTTTTGCCATATGTACGTATCCGCGGCAGGCAAGGCTTTCTTTCCCAAAGAAGCAAACGGCACCACAGGGGCATTCATGTATCGGGCAGGCCAATAGCAGCGTACTCGGCTACTCACCCACGTCTTTGGCCCGGCAGCCACAAAGCAAATTCTCATAATTTCATCACCTGTCAACCATCAAGCGGGTTTCATTCAAGACAGTATAGCCCATTTTACGGCCGTTATTACCTGCTGCCTACAAAACCAGCATAAAAGCACTCCTCCGAAACATAGAATCAGCCAAAGGTGAAGACCAGGCAAGTAAAAGACAAGAGCCGGTAACGAAAAGAGCTATTCCACCCGGCTTACCCCATGGCGTTTCGCCAATTTCCCCCAATAGCCACCGTAAAAGCGCCACAAAAAAGAGAGGCTGTCAACGCACGCTGGCAGCCTCTCTTTCCAACAGGTTGCATATCGCTTATAGCGGTTTTTCTGGCATCACAAGCCACAAAATCAAGTAAATGAGCAATCCAGGCCCGCCAGCCAGCGCCAAAATCACAAAAGCCAGACGCACCAGCGTCACATCCACACTCAGGTATTCGGCCAACCCGCCAGCCACACCAGCAATCATTCTGTCACTCATCGAACGCATTAACCGTTTTTCATTCATGTTTATAGCCTCACTTTTATTTAACTTATGCGCATCACTTCCTAATACGCAGCACGGTGGAGGGAGTTGCGCTGCACGCCTTCCGTAAACCCGCGGTCAGCAAACCGGGCTAAAATGCTAATAAGCTGGCTGGCTAAAATCCTGTTAAAATGAACATCGCTATGAACACCATACACCACACCCTTGCCACAACACAGCACGAATTCCTCGACTTGGATTTGCGTAACTCCTTACTCCACTACCGCACCTTCCGCGCCAGAGGCGCAGAAAAAGCGAACGCGGCAAGAATTTGGCCTGGCGCTGCCCCATCTGCCGCAAGAAGCAACACCAGACGTGGTCGCCTATTTTGCCAGAGGACGTGGAGCGCTGGCTAATCAAGCAGGGGCAAAAGGGTGGCCATTTGGTCGTACGCGGCGACTTTTTATGGCCGCCAAAGATGGCGGGCAACTTTGCGCGCCCGCCGGTGCGGGACCGTTCGCAGTTGCCGCCGGTGCCGCGCAAGTTTGAGTACATTGCGCCGGAGGAGATTGCAGAGGCGGCGCTGCTGGTGGTGCAAGACGCGCTGGGCATCCCCTTTGCGGATGTGCCGCATCAGGTAGGGCGGCTCTTTGACCACCGGCAAATTGGGGGGTCGTCAAAAGGGGTGGTGGAAACGGCCGTTGACCAACTGCTAACCGAGGGGCTGGTATGGCAGTACGGGGCCAGCTCTTTCCAGTGGGGTGAATAAGAGAGGGATTCGTTTACTGACGGCCATTGAGATACGGCCGTAAAAACATCCCCGTATAGCTCCCCTCCACCTGAGCCACCTGTTCCGGTGTTCCCTCCGCCACGATCTCGCCGCCGCGGTCGCCGCCCTCCGGCCCCAGGTCAATCAGGTGGTCGGCCACCTTGATGATATCCAGATTATGCTCAATAATCACCACCGTATTGCCCTTATCCACCAGCCGATTTAGCGCCATAATTAACTTCGCCACGTCATGAGAATGCAGCCCCACTGACGGCTCATCTAAAATATACATGGTGCGCCCGGTGGCAATCTTCGACAGCTCCCGGCTCAGCTTCACCCGCTGCGCCTCGCCACCGCTCAAGGTTGGCGCCGGCTGCCCCAGGTGAATGTAGCCTAAACCCACATCCAATAACGTCTTCAGCTTGCGCTTGATGGGCGGAATATTCTCAAAAAACTCCAGCGCCTCTTCCACCGTCAGGTCTAGCACCTGGGCAATGTTCAGCCCTTTGTACGTCACTTGCAGCGTCTCCCGATTATACCGCGCGCCATGGCAAATATCGCAAGGCACGTAAATATCCGGCAAAAACTGCATCTCAATGCGGTTTTGGCCCTGTCCTTGGCATGCCTCACAGCGCCCACCCTTCACATTAAAGCTAAAGCGGCCCGGCTTGTAGCCGCGCACCTTGCTTTCCGGCAGGCTGGCAAACAAATCTCGTATCGGGTTGAATAAATTGGTATAGGTTGCCGGGTTGGAACGCGGCGTGCGCCCAATGGGGCTTTGGTCAATTTCAATCACCTTATCAATGTGTTCTAATCCATCTACACTGTGGTGTCGCCCGGGTAACACCTTGGACTTGTAAAAATATTGCGAGAGCTTCTTGCTCAAAATCTCGACCACAAAAGAGCTTTTACCGCTGCCGCTTACGCCCGTTACGCAAACAAATTTACCCAATGGAATGCGCACGTCTACGTTCTTCAGATTGTTTTCTTGGGCGCCGCGCACCGTCAAAAACTCACCCATTCCTTTACGCCGTTTTTTAGGGATGGGGATTTTTTTACGGCCGTTCAAATAAGCCCCCGTCAACGACTCTTCCACCGCCATTATTTGCGCCACCGAGCCTTGGGCCACCACTTCCCCACCATGCTTACCTGCCCCAGGACCCAGGTCCACAATCCAATCAGCAGCCCGCATCGTGTCCTCATCATGCTCCACCACCAGCACCGTGTTACCCAGGTCGCGCATCCCTTGCAGCGTATGAATCAACCGGGCGTTATCCCGCTGGTGCAGGCCAATGCTCGGTTCATCCAGCACGTACAACACACCCATCAGCTGACTGCCAATTTGCGTCGCCAGGCGAATGCGCTGCGCCTCACCCCCACTCAGGGTCCCCGCCGTACGGTCCAGGGTCAAATAATCCAGCCCCACATTGATCAGAAAAGATAAGCGATCATGAATCTCTTTCAAGATGGGGCGGGCAATGATTTGCTGGCGCGGCGTCAGGGCCGTTTTTTCCACATTCTGCAACCCCTCCACCCAGGGCAAAATATTAATCACCGGCTGCCGAGTAGCCTGGTCAATGCTCCAATCCCCAATGGTCACCGCCCGCGCCACTGGCTGCAAGCGCGTCCCCCCACAGGTGCTGCACGGCCGATCCACCATGTACTCTTCCAACTTCTCGCGCACATAATCAGACGTCGTCTCCCGATACCGGCGCGCCAGGTTAGGAACCACTCCTTCATATCGCGTCGTATATTGCCGCCGTTCCCCCTCGCGGTTCACATACACCACCGAAACCATCTCGTCGCCAATGCCATGCAGCAACACCCGCAGCTGGGCGCTATTCAATTCCTTCACCGGCACATCGGTCGAAATGCCAAAATAGCTCGCAGCAGCATGCAATAGTTGCCAATAGTAACCCTGCTTATCCTCAGTAGGCCAGGCCGCAATCGCCCCTTCACGCAGGCTCAGGTCTTTATTAGGCACAATCAACTCCTCATCAAACTCCTTCCGAGTACCTAAACCCTGGCAGGCGGGGCAGGCGCCATGGGGGCTGTTAAAGCTGAAGGTGCGCGGTTCAATTTCGGGGATGCTAGTCCCATCATAAGGGCAATAGAGATGCTCCGAATACAGCTCATCGCGTGGGTTATCGCGGTCAGTCACGTCATTGATAATGACGAGACCATTACCCAGGCCCAAAGCAGTCTCAATGGAGTCCGTCAGGCGGCTGCGGTCAGCCTGAGCTTCCTCACTTTGGACGTGTGGGTCATGGCGAATAACGAGGCGATCTACTACAGCCTCAATCGTGTGGTTTTTGTACCGATCAAGCTGGATCTCTTCATCAACCTGGCGCAATTCGCCATTGACGCGCACGCGCACAAAACCAGACTTACGCACATCTTCAAATACATTCTGGTGGTGTCCCTTGCGGTCTTTAACCAGCGGCGCCAGCACTTGAATGCGGCTATTGACTGGCAGGTTCAACACGCTATCCACAATTTGCTCGGCAGATTGCGGCAAAACGGGACGGCCGCATTCAGGGCAGTGGGGGGTTCCGGCGCGAGCAAAGAGCAAGCGCAGGTAATCATACACCTCAGTTACGGTGCCCACAGTAGAGCGTGGGTTATGGCTCACTCCTTTTTGGTCAATCGAAACGGCCGGACTCAACCCCTCAATCTGGTCTACGTCAGGCTTCTCCATTTGCCCCAGGAACTGGCGGGCATAGGCTGACAGAGATTCCACGTAGCGGCGTTGCCCCTCGGCGAAAATGGTATCAAAAGCCAGAGAAGATTTGCCAGAGCCGGAAAGACCGGTAATGACGACGAGCTTATCGCGGGGAATTTCAACGGTAATGTTTTTGAGGTTGTGCTCGCGAGCGCCGCGAACAATAATTTTGTCTAGGGACATGGGGTCTCCTGGTACTTAAGTTGCCAATTAGCCAATCCTCAATTCTATCACGCCGTGACCAGCAAACCATTAGCATTTAATAATTGACCAACAACCGGTTCCTTTCTGCTAGCCCCTAGCCCCGTAAAACAAAAAGCGACCCATTGGGCCGCCATTTGCTTCAATAAATTATTCGCTTTTTGATCTAGTTTTCAGCCGTAAAAACAACGCTGTTTTCGCTGCCGTGTTCGTTGGGCCAATAAGCATCGGCGGCTTCATCGTTCTGCCAAACCTCCCCATCAACCAGGTAACGGAACTGAAACTGCCCATCTTTGGGCATGCGCACCTTGGCGCGGAAGGGGCTGCCAGCCTTCTTGGCTTGCTTCATTGCCACAGGCTGCCAATTGTTGAAATCGCCAACAATAGAGACTTCATTTGCTTCCGCAGCTGAAAATTCAAAAGTTACTTCACATTCATCATTGGTTTTGAAAAATTTTTTCTTTAGCATTTTCGTACTCCTTACAAGACAAAGCCACCCTCTAGTAGAGAGTGGCCTGTTTTTCAGTTGATAAATTTACAAGCTTTTTACTCATTATAATCAGATTAGTTGATATGTCAACCAATCCGGGCTTCCAAAGCAAACCCTGGATTTGTGTATTCTGTGGCAATTGGCTAACATCTTTGCCGGAGAATAACGTTGGTTAGTCCCTGCTTGAGGCGACAAGCAAGGACTACATCGATCCTACTTGAGAATTCGTGGAGGTCAAATTCCTTAATTATGCAGCAAGCAAACGGCCGTAAGGCACATATCATTATTGTTGGAGGCGGCATTAGCGGGTTAAGTGCCGCCTGGGAGCTTCAGCAAAAAGCGCAGGGGCGTCTGCACTTCACGGTTTTGGAAGCAGATACGCGTTGGGGCGGCAAGGTGTTAACCCAGCGAATGCCCGGACCAGAGGGGGGAGAGTTTGTGATTGATGCTGGCCCGGAATCTTTTGTGACGCGCAAGCCAGCCGCCTGGCAGTTGACCCATGAACTGGGGTTAGAGAATGTCGTTATCAATCCGGGGGCGGAGGCTGCGGGTACTTACGTGTTGGATGGGGGTGTACCAATGAAGCTTCCACTTAGTCCGGTGGCTTTTGCTAAATCGCCGCTGCTGTCGCTACGGGGCAAGTTGCGCATGTTGCTGGAGCCGTTTGTGCCCGCCAGGCGGGATGGCGAGGATGAGTCTCTGGCGGCGTTTGTGACCCGCCGCCTGGGGCAAGAGGCGTTGGAAAAGTTTATTGGCCCGGTGCTGGGAGGCATTTATAACACGAATCCGGAAACACAAAGCATCCTGGTTACGTCGCCCCTAATGCGGGAGATGGAACTGCACGGGAATCTGGTGCTGGGCAGTATTGCGCGAATGCGCGCGAGCAAGAAGGAGGCGGCCAGGGGAGATGCACCCCCTCATCGCTTTATTGGCTTTGCGCCAGGAGCCGAGGCGCTGATTGATGCTTTAGTGGCGCAGCTTCAGGGGGACCTACGGTTGAATGCGGTGGTGACGCGGGTTTTGCCCACCGAAAACGGCCGTATCCAAGTGCAGCTGGCCCAGGGTGAACAGCTAGAGGGTGATGCCCTGATTATGGGCACAACGGCCAACGTGGCCGCGAAGCTGCTGACGGAAGTGGCCCCGGAAGCCGCCGCAAAAATGGCGGGAATTCGTCACGTGCATATTGGCACCATTTCGCTGGCCTTTCGGGATGGGGATGTAGCCCATACAGCTCCCATGCGCGGCCTGATGATTCCGCGGCGGGAGAAACGGCGCATTGATGCTATTACCTGGACATCAGCAAAGATTACCGGGCGCGCGCCAGCTGGCTATGCGCTGCTGCGCGTTTTTTTTGGTGGGGGGGCGCCAGAAACGGCAACAATGCCGGAGGCGGATTTGCTACAGGTGGTGCGCGATGAGCTGGCAGCGCTGCTGGGCATTACGGCCGTGCCCGTGGATTACCGGGTGGCGCGTTGGCCTGACAGTTATCCGCAGGCAGACGTGGGGCATCTGCAGCGGGTGGCGGAGATTGAGTCTTTGCTGCCCCGGCCGTTCTACGTAACAGGCAGTTCGTACCGCGGGCTAGCCCTGCCAGATTGCATTAAGCAGGCCCGCGAAACGGCCGTCCAGGTGGTGAAGGATATATTGGCTTGACCAAACCCGGTAAGCTTGTTAATCTGAGCAACAAAAAGAAGGGGTTTCCTGCCAAAGGAGCCGCAGGCAGGAAGGCCACAAAGCCATTGGAGGATTCGCAAGATGAGCGAGGAGTTGCAAAGGGTAGATGCGGTGTCGCCGCGCAGTGAGTGGATCAAGTTTGGCGTTTTGGCAATAATGATGTTGGGGGCGGTGTTAGCGATAGCATTGGTACGGCCGTACATTTTCAACACCATTGTGCCGGCTGTAATGGGTCAGGGCAGTGCACAACCTGGTAGCAATGAAGTTGAGATCCACATCCCTTTAATGACTGACAGCCCGCGTGAGGCAGAAAGTTCAGAAGAAAATAGTACCGAGGCAGATGGACCCATAAATCCGCCAGCCGCAGAAGCTTATCCCGCCCCGGATGCCATAGAAGCCGAAGAAGAAACGGTAATTGAAGGGGAAAGTGAAGGAGTGGAAACGGCCGTGTCCACCATTGACCACCTCGTGCAGCCCAACGAAAATCTGACCAATATTGCCAATCAGTACAACACCACCATCCAGGCCATTCTCGACGTCAACGACATCCCCAACCCCAACCGAATTGACGCCGGCACCATTTTGCGCATCCCACAGCCGTAGCAGCCTGACCCGTTACCTGGCTTAATTGCGTCTCGTCCGCGGCCGTTTGGGTTTAATACCTCCCCGGTAACTGGGCACTTCCAGCAAGAAAAAGGTGCAGCGGCTGCCGTCCAGCATACGCGTCGCTAACCGCGGGTCCAGTTCATCTACCGGGGTGGCGGTGGTGATAACAGTAGGGAGGCGCGCATTGTAGCGATAGTTAAACAATTGGTAGAGCTTCTCCCGCGCCCACGCCGTGGCGCTTTCCGTGCCCAAATCATCCAAAACCAGCAGCGGCGCTGTTTTCACCTCATCAAAACGCTTGTCCAGCCGGGCACCACTGTTCGGGTTAAAAGTAGCGCGCAAATGGTCCAACAAGTCTGGAACCATCACAAATAGCACCGGTTCTCCCTGATTGGAAACGTAATTGGCAATCGCTGCAGCTAAATGGGTCTTGCCATTGCCAAAACCCACGCTATTAAACACCAGCCAATCCTGAGGCTTCTGGGCAAACTCTTGCGCCGTTTCCAGGGCGCGCCGCAAATTGTCAGCCTGTCCCCGCGGCAGTTCCCCCTGACGTAAATCAAAGGTTTCAAATACCTGGTCCCGGTGCAGATTGAGGGTTGACAGGTCTGACTGCTCTTGGTCAACACCAGCACGGCGAAAATCTGGGGCGGCAATGTGGATGACCTGCACTAAGGCCGGGTCTACCATGCGTGACTGAATGCGGATCTCGATAGACTCCAGCTCTTGATTGGTGGTAACGACAGTGGGTAGCCGGGTGTTGTAGCGATGGTTAAAAATTTGGTACAACTTCTCCTGCGCCCAATCCGTGTTGCTTTGCGTGCCCAGGTCGTCTAATACCAGTAGCGGCGCATTACGCACCTGTTCAAACCGTTCGTCATAGCTGGTTGCCGCACCTGGCGCGTAGGCTGCCCGCAAATGATCGAGCAGGTCGGGCACGCTCACGAATAAGACGGGATGGCCCAGGTTTAAGCGGTAGTTGGCAATGGCGGCGGCAAGATGGGTTTTGCCACAGCCGTACCCCCCTTTAAATACCAGCCACCCAACCGGTTCTTTTGCATATTCCAAAGCGCCGTCATAGGCCATGCGCAGGTTGCGTTGACGGGCAGTTGTCAGGCCGTGGCCTTCAGGCAGAAAGGTGTCAAAGGTGCAGGCTTGCAAGGCGCCTAGTTGGCTGACGCGCAGGAGGCTGTTGAGACGCGCCATTTCGCGCTCCATGGCGCGGCAAGTGCAGGGCACGGCCCGGCCAAAGCGGGGATCAATGGGCGGCACATCGGGAATGACGTAGCCCAGGCCACCGCAGTGGGGGCAATCAGGCTTGCCTAAGGCAGGGTCTGTGGTGGAGGAAACGGCCGTTTCCTCAGCGCTTGATGATGTCCCGGTACTCTTCAGGGATTTGGGATCGTAACTCTTTTTGAGAATCTCGGTGACTGATTCCATCCTGTTTTCCTTCCTGTCGCCAGCGTTCCAATATCGCTAACACATAACGCCATTTACGCACGTTGTTCGCCACTGCTAGCTGAATCGCCTCCTCAACCCAGCGCAGCGGGTAGGTTTGCTCCGCATCCCGCAGTTCATCAGCCAGCAGTGGCGTCAGCGGGCCAATATTTTGCTCGTAAAGGACAAAGATATTGGGCCGCTCCACCAAGAGCGAAATTGGCGCGTCTTCGTTGGGATTAGGCCGCCACTCGCCCCGCGTAATACCCTCCACCGCCGCCCGGCCCTTTTCGGTATTCAAAAAATACAGGTCCATTTTGCCGTCGGCGCTTTCTACGTTGACGTGCAAAAATGTACCCCGCGCCACAGCCCGCTCCAACCCGTCCATTAAGGCTTCTGTGGCCATTTTCAAGGTTGGCGCTAACCCTTTCACAAACTCCGTGTCCTGCAAAAAGTCCGCCAGGCGCAGATACCGCACGTTACCCTCTTTCTGCGTCAAAGCCCAGAAGGCGTAAAGAGTTACCTTCAGCTCTGCCAGATGATCAATGTGGGGTAACAGGTCACTGAAGAACAGGTTGGGAATGGCGGTAAGTCGTAGCTTACCGTCGGGAAAACCGGGAAAGCCCTTCATAATGGTCCATTGTTCACGGTCAATTGTTCCTTGTCAATGGGCTACAGATTGATTTCCTGACGCTGCAGGTTGCGGAAAGTGGCCAGCTGACCATGCCAGAAGAGATCAATGGTCCCCGTGGGGCCATTGCGGTGCTTGGCTATGGCAATCTCGGCAATGTTGGGGCGCTCTGTGGTTTCTGGGTTGTAGTATTCGTCCCGATAGATGAACATGACAATATCAGCATCTTGCTCAATGCTGCCGGAATCCCGCAAGTCGGATAGCTGCGGGCGTTTGTCCTGGCGCTGCTCTACGGCGCGGCTAAGCTGCGCGGCGGCTACCACGGGCACATCTAGCTCGCGGGCTAACCCCTTCAGCGAGCGGGAAATTTCGCTAATTTCTTGCACGCGGTTGTTGGTGGAGCGTTCCGCTTGCATAAGCTGCAAGTAATCGATCATCACCATATCCAGACCATGCTCAGCATAAAGACGGCGGCATTTGGTGCGCAGTTGGTTGGGGGTGATGGAGGGGGTGTCATCAATGAAGATGCGTGTTTCTGAAAGGCGGCCAATGGCTTCCATGAAGATGGGCCATTCCTGCTCTTGCAGGTCACCACGGCGCAGGCGTTGGGAGTCTATCCGCGTTTCAGCGGCGATCATGCGTTGCACCAGTTGCTCGCCGGACATTTCCAAATTGAACATGGCAATACGCTTGCCGTAGCGCCGCGCGGCTGTAAGGGCCATGGTGTTTTGTAGGCTGGTCTTACCCATGCCAGGACGGGCCGCCACAATGATCAGGTCGGACTTGTTGAGGCCACCTAACATACGATCCAGGTCTACAAAGCCTGTAGGCACGCCAATAACGTCGTCGCCGCGGGCGTGAAGTTCTTGGATGCGTTCCAGGTATTCGCTGGCAATTTGACGCACGGGGACGAGGTCGCGGGTGGTGCGTTCTTCGCTAATGCTGAAGAGGGTTTGCTCAGCACGGTCGATGACGACGTTGATATCTTCGGCTTCGTTGTAGGCCAGGTTGGCAATTTCGCTGGCAGCCGAAATCATTTTGCGGCGCACGGCCGTTGCTTCCACCACACGGCCGTAACTCTCCGCATTGATCGAAGTGGGTACCGCATTGATCAAACCAATGACATACGCCTCTCCACCGATATCCTCCAGGTGCTCTTGCCGTCGCAACTCCTCGGTAACGGTAATCAAGTCCAGCGGTTCACGGCGCTCGTTCAGACGTAGAATCGCCTCATAAATCCACCGATTCTTCACCCGGTAAAAAGAATCGGGCTTGAGGAAGGTAGATACATCGAAAATGGCGTCGGGATCAATCAGCAACGATCCCAGAACCGCTTCTTCAGCTTCGGCACTGTGGGGTGGAAGACGTTCTATTTCGCTCATGAAGTTAAAAATTAAAACGTGAAACGCGGGCGATTTTGCGTTTCACGTTTACAATGGTTTTTTTATTGGGTAACAGGTGAGTTTGGTTCGTCGTCTATGCTCCTACTCTTCGTCAAAGTCGTCAAAATCTAACGTACTGAGAAAATCGGAAAAGGCGTCGGCCGCGCCAGGTTCCTCGTCTACGCCGGTAGCGCTATTTTCTTGCTCTTGAATGTCGGCTTCGGGCAAAATGCCCACTTCGGCAATGACATCTTCGGCCACAAAAATGGGTACGTTGGCGCGCACAGCCAGGGCGATGGCGTCGGAAGGACGGCAATCAATGTCCATCGCTTCGCCTTTGGCATCGATGAACAGGCGGGCGTGGAAGATACCTTCACGCAGTTCTTTAACTAAAACGTGTGAGATTTTGCCGCCCATGGCGACGATGACGTTCTTGAGGAGGTCATGAGTGACGGGGCGGGCAACTTTTACGTCTTGCAGTTCGATGGTGATGGCATCCGCTTCGCAAGGCCCAATCCAGATGGGCACCTGGCGTTCTCCGTCGATTTCCTTGAGCATGACGATGCGATGTTGGGTTACAAGGCTGATGCGGATGCTGTCAATTTCAACTTCTATCATGATCAATCCTTTGCGTTGGGACTTGTTGTTGCAAAGCCCAGAGCTTGTATAAGGCCTCTACTGGATTTTAGCATAAAAGTAGGTTTGCATCATCTATACCCAGGTTCAGAAATCTGTAGCCCATCAACGGCCGTTTTCCCTCTGGAAAATATGCTGGATGGTTAGGTATAGATGCCTGGACTAATGGATAACAGGCCCGGAGGTGCGTTGGGGCTGGGTGTTATTGGTTGGCCGTAATAACCCACTCATTGCCTCTTTGCACAAGTTCCCAATGGATTAGGTTGTTGTTTTGGGGGGCGGTGATGATGGCAACGGCCGTTTCCCCAAAAATTGTTACCTGCTGGGCTTCAAAGCCCAATTGGGCGGCTTTCTGCACAATTTGCCGGTAATTTTGCGCCAGAGGATCTAAAAAAGCGCCATCGTTATCTAAGACACGTTGGATACTATCTAACAACCCGTTAGCCAACTGGTAGTCAGCATTGCGCAGCGCGCCGTCTACACTCTGGAACATGACTTCGAGCACGATATTGATTTCGTCCCGAGGGCTGCGCGTAAAGTCGGCGGGATTTCCTTTGTCAACGACATCTTCGGGGTAGGGTAACCAGGCGGTAAGGAAGTAGGCTGCGGGGTCATAAGCCAACTGGTAAAGGCGCATCATGTCATAGTAACGTAGGGTAGTCTGCAGGTCGAGGAGGTCTTCTTTGCTAGCCGGCTTTTGTTGCAGGGCGGCTAACCAATCTTGCTCCATTTCTAACAGGGTACGGCCGTAATAAATTTGGAGGTTGATGTCAACAGCCTCGGCTAACGTTGGCGCATCGTTAGCCGTCAGGTCCGCATAAAATGCTTTGAATTGCTGCCAGCCTTGCCGTTCAACCAGATATTGCACAAAGGCGGCAGCCTGCAAATAGCCGACTTCGTGCTGCACTGGATAAAAGTTATCGATGAGTTGGACCAGAGGTACATACTGCCCAATTTCAATGAGGGCGGCTGCCCGCTGGGTCAAATCTTCGGGCTTGTAATGGCCGCCTGTCACCCAAACCGCCAATCCTTCAGCCATGAACGTGATACGTTGGGGGGCAAACTGCCGGTCAAGTACGTGCACGGTTTCGTGAACGACGACTTCATAAAGGCCGCGCCCAGAGTATTGACGATCGAGGTAGGATATGACCATTGCATTAGCGGCATAGCCGCCCTGGCCAATGACGCGATCGATGAGATAGATATCGAGTTTTTGGGTTAGATCGGTGTTGAGGGTGTTGCTGGCTTGCTGGACGGCCGTTTCGATGGTTTGCCGCAGTTGGGGCAGATCACGATAAGCAGCCGTTCCACTAATGGCATGAATGTGGCAACAGGGGCTTTCAGCGGTGATCCACGTTGCGCCGACCTCGGTAACAGGCATCTCTTCCGCCGCAAGTACCGTAACAGAGAGGGTGGCAATATTATTGCCCGGATTTTCATCCCCAATTTGAATCTGGTCATCCGGATCCAAAATTACGGAGATTTCGTGGTCACCCACCAGGCCGGAAGTGTCCCACACCCATTCAAACAACCCTGTGGCCTGCCCTCCCAAGTTACGCCCAGACAACATGCCGGTGGCAATTGTACGGCCGTTTACACTCACACCAACAGCAACGTCCGGGGCATCCACGTTATCAGGCACAAAGGGCAGCACCTGGAAAGTCACCAAATCTCCGCTGTAGATAACGGGAATAGGGTAAAGGAAAACGCCACGGCTATCAATGGCTAGATCGCCCAGAACGGCCGTTGCCGTGGGAGAGGGGGTGGCTGTAGGCACAGGCGTTGGTTCCATTGTCATCAAAGGGGTCGTATTGGTGGCGGCGATTACCGTAGCCGGGGCTATGGCAACGGCCGTTTCCTCTGGCGGCGCGGCTAACCGCGGATCCTGAATTGTACACGCAACCAGCCCCAGCAAGAATCCTAAGCACAAACCCGCTAAACGCATAAACAGATCCCACAACACGCTAAATCTTTAATAAACTCAATTGTACAGAAGGGCTACCACCAGAACCAACCCCTTCTATTACACTGCTCATGCGTTTCACCTGCTTAACGCGTACGCAGAACAACGATTTACCCCTTGAAACCCAACGCAAGTTTAGTGTATGATGATTATGTTCCAACAAAAACAGTCGTGTCCACAATGGTCGGGCAACTGTTTACTGCCAAGAACAGAGGAGGCTTCCTGGCTCGCCCGTCGCTGTTTTTGTTGATCAATGAAACGTAGTGCAGCAATCAATAACAGCAAAAACGCATGGCACCGGTCCAGCAACGGCCGTGCGCAACAGGCAGGCATCCATGATCGCTTTCACCCCTCCCCAATCCCCGCATACCCTGGCAACCTTCCAGATTGAATGCGCCGCTTGCAAAGAACTCATCACCCTCGCAGAAGGCAACCAAAATGCTTCACCCATGCACCCCTCCTGGCAGCACGCATCTACCACCCAACCCTTCATCTGGCTGCGCTACGTGCCCCAGCGGTTTCTCAAAGCAAGCCAACCACAACACCGTCCCCATACCTTTATTACAGAGACCCCCCAAAATCTCGCAGCGGATCAACAGGAGGCAAAAAAGGCCATCCCCATCAATTGCCCGCGCTGCGGCGCAGACAACCGCAATTGGGTACTCATTCAACAAACGACCCGGCTACGCAACTTTGGACGTAATTTCCCCTTTGCCCTCTTGGGAGTCCTCACCACGCTGGCCATCCTCGCCTATGCCCCAAATCACCAACCCAACACCTTCAAGACAGGGCAGGAAGTCCTCTTTTATATTGCTCTGGCTACAGTTGGCCTGTTGTCTAGTCTTCTACTGCCTATAGGTTGGCGCGCAGAACGAGAATACTGGAATGCCCACAGCTTGCTGCCCCGGCAATCTTTGTTTTCCCCCGCTTTGCAAAAAGCTTTTTGGCTGCTGATTTTCTTCGTTTTTGTTTTGCCCGGCTTTACCTTTGTGGCCATGCCCCTGGCTATCAACTACATGGAAGAATTGCTCCCTTCCCCTACCGTAGAGGAAAATCTCATTGGGCAAGAAAACGGAGAGAGCCAGGCAGAAGAAGCCGATTCAGCCGACTCTCTGGCAGCTATCAAACCCGCACTGAAAACATGGTTTCGTTACACGCTGGCAACCAGTTTACTGACTTCTCTGTTCGGCTGGGTGGCTGTCACCATGTACGTCAGTGAAGTCAACCGCCATCTACCACGGCCTCTTTATTTTAGTTTGGCAGACATGACACGCGTGGTTTCCTGGGAAGTAAAGCGCGTGCTTGACCTGCCCGGTGACATGAATTTAATGGAATGGCTCGCAGCAGAACGAAATGAATTGGGCGGGCTAGACCTGCTAGGCATTGTGCGCGGCACACCCGAGGTGGATGAAATGGGTAAGCCCCTAAGCCAGTTTGTGCAAGCGCGGCGCTACGAAGTGATGACAGATCCCTGGGGAAGAATTGTATACACCGAAGCGCGCGATATTCAGGTTCCAGCCGGTACAGCACCTGCCGGAGAAATTGGTTTACAGTCCCCCGCAACCTCTGATGAGGTCCACACGACCCTTGATCACCTTTTTAGGCCTCAGTCAAGGTACATTGCATTGTAAATTGACGCCAGGCGGGTTTGGTTCCCTGTTTTGCGACTTAGGGGTATAATCCTTGCTGGCAGACAAGCAATTTGGGGTATCTGGGAGTCCCTCAAATGCAACACATTTACAAGCAACGGCTCTTTACCATCCTAAACGGCCGTTTCCCAAAGCCCACAATACCCTGCCAGGCAATTCCCCATTGCTTGGGCAGGGCCATTATCAAAGACAGGAGAATCAAACTATGGCATACAAAAACATCCATGTGCCCGCTGACGGCAAAAAAATTACCTTTTCAAACGGCAAATTACACGTGCCCAACAATCCCATTGTCGCCTTCATCGAAGGCGACGGCATCGGCATAGACATTACCCCCGCCTCCATTCGCGTGTGGGACGCGGCCGTTGCGAAAGCCTACGGTGGCCAGCGCCAAATTGCTTGGATGGAAATCTACTCCGGCGAAAAAGCCGCCGCCCTCTACGACGGCAACTACATGCCCGAAGAAACCTTCGACGCCATGCGCGAATATCTCGTCGGCATCAAAGGCCCTCTCACCACCCCCATTGGCGGTGGCTTCCGCAGCCTCAACGTCACCCTGCGCCAGGTACTCGACCTCTACGCTTGTGTGCGCCCCGTGCGCTATATTCCCGGCACCCCCAGCCCCATGCGCGAACCAGAAAAAATGGACATTGTCATCTTCCGCGAAAACACCGAAGACGTCTATTCCGGCGTAGAATGGCCAGCCGAGTCTGAAGGCGCCCAAGCTCTCATTAAGTTTATGAACGAGCAGCTAGGCAAAAATGTGCGCCTGGATGCCGCCATTGGCATCAAGCCCGTCAGCGCCTTTGGCACCAAGCGGCTAGTGCGCCAGGCCATCCAATACGCTGTGGACCACAAGCGCAGCAGCGTCACCCTGGTCCACAAAGGTAACATCATGAAATTCACCGAGGGCGCCTTCAAAAATTGGGGATATGAACTGGCCCAGGATGAATTTGGCGACGTGACCATAAGCGAAGATGAACTGTGGGAGAAGCATGACGGCGTCGCCCCGGCGGGCAAGATTGTGGTCAAAGACCGTATTGCCGACAATATGCTGCAACAACTACTGACGCGCACCAACGAATACGACGTCATCGCTACCCTGAACCTGAATGGTGATTACATGAGCGATGCCGCCGCTGCCCAGGTGGGCGGGTTAGGTATGGCCCCTGGTGGCAACATTGGCGATGGCGTGGCCCTGTTTGAGGCCACTCATGGCACCGCCCCCAAGTATGCGGGTAAAGACATGGTCAACCCCAGTAGTCTCATTCTTAGTGGGGTGATGATGCTGGAGTACATGGGCTGGCAAAAAGCTGCCGACCTGGTGGTGAAGGCCATGACCCAGACTATTCAAGACAAGACGGTAACTTATGATCTGCATCGCCAGATTGAAGGAGCTACAAAGCTAAGTTGTTCTGCCTTTGCAGAAGCCATTGTGGCCAACATGTAGTCGTAATGGGTAAAACGTACCCTTGTGAAGCCACCGGCCAAATAACCGGTGGCTTTTTTGTGGCACGTAGAGACTGCCCATCTCTACGCGCCAATCTCTAGCCTCATGATGAATCTTCCTCAACCAGCGAAGGTGTTGACAATTGCCGGATCGGACAGCGGCGGCGCGGCGGGCTTGCAAGCAGATTTGCGCGCTTTTGCGGTGCTAGGGGTTTATGGCATGAGTGTCGTCACGGCCGTTACCGCCCAAAACTCCCTTTCTGTCGAAGCGGTGCAGTACATGTCCCCCGCTTTTATCACCGCCCAGCTTGAGGCCGTGATAGCCGACTACGGCGCGGCTGCCGCTAAAACCGGCTTCTTGGGACGGGCTGACGCACTGGTCGCGGTCGCCCACGCCTTGCGGCAGCACCCCATTCCCGCCCTCGTCGTTGATCCGGTGTTGGTCAACCACAAAGGGCAGGCCATGTTTGAGCCAGAAGTTACCCAGGCATATGTCGATAACTTGCTGCCTTTGGCCACGTTGCTCACGCCCAACCGGCGGGAGGCGGAACTGTTGACGGGGCTACCGGTAAACACGCTGGCGGAAATGGAAACGGCCGTTGCCCACATCCACGCGCTTGGCCCCCCCTGCGTCCTGCTCAAAGGGGGGCAGTTGGGAAGAGAAATGCACGACATCTTCTATGACGGCCGTACCATCCTCCACTTCACCAGCCCGACCATTGAGACCCCCCACACCCACGGCGCCGGAGACACCCTGTCGGCAACGGTGGCCGCTTTTTTAGCCCAAGGGGCTGAGCTGCCAACGGCCGTTGCTCGCGCCCACACCATCACCTACCAGGCCATCCAGCGCGCCGCCCGCTGGCAAATGGGCACCGGCCATGGCCCCATCTGGCCCATCGCCGGTTAACGGAAGGCAAAAACCAGTGACCAATCATCATTTTCCCCAAATCGTCCCCAGCCCCTGCTATTTCCCGCCAATTATTTACTGAATGCCAGCTACCGACATAAAAACAGCCGGGGCAACCCCTTGTTGACGCCCATTCAGATTTCTGCTATTCTCTACATTCAAAACGTTTTGAACACAAGGGGTGGCAATGCACAAAACTCTAATCGCCGTCAACAACAGTACTGTCGCCGGGTTGGGCCGACTTGCCCGGTTTTTTGGGTTTAGCGACGTCATGGGTCGGCTTTACGGCACCCTGCTGCTCAGCCCCGACCCGCTCTCACTAGATGACCTGGCTGATGGCCTGGAAATCAGCAAAGGGTCTGTAAGCATGAACATGCGCGCCCTGGAACGCTGGGGCATGGCCAAAGAAGTATGGATGCGGGGCGAGCGCAAGAAGTATTATGCGGCTGAATCAGACCTATGGCAGGTCATTCGCAATGTGCTGGGCAGCCGTGAACAGCGCGAAGTGCAGGTAGCGCTCCAAGTTCTTAGCGAAAGCGTAGAGAAGCTAAAAGCAGCGGAAGCAGATTTGACACCCGCGGAGCAAACGCTTTCCCGTTACTACCTAGATCGGGTAGTTGACTTACAAGCCTTCTTCAAGGTGGCGCAAATGGCGCTGGATACCGTCGTGGGGGGCGAGGAATCTCTTGACTTTGAAGCAGTGACGCGCATTGAAATTGAGTGACTGCTAAAACAGGGTGCGCTTGGCGCAGGTTTCATTCTACGCCCTTACGGAGTTGGGGTAAATCTGGTTAGTTTCATGAAAATCGCAGTCGGCTCTACAAATCCTGTAAAGGTGGCGGCCGTTCGGCACATGGTGCAGCGGCAATGGCCGGATGCTATTGTCATCCCCGTGGACGTAGCGACAGGGGTCAGTGAAATGCCTATGAGCGACGCAGAAAGCCTGGCTGGCGCAAAAAACAGGGCGCAGGCGGCGCTGGCGCAAGCCCAGGCAGATTTGGGCGTTGGGCTAGAGGGCGGCGTAAACCCGGAGCCTATTGGGTTGGTGCTGCATGGCTGGGTGGTAGTGGTAGATGGCCACGGCCGTACCGGCATTGGCGGGGCAGGGAGGCTGCCCCTGCCAGAAACCATTGCCCGGCGGGTGTTGGCCGGCGAAGAACTTGGCCCGGTGATGGATGCCGTTCTTGGCCAGACGGAGGTCCGCAAGCAGGGCGGGGCCGTCGGCGCGCTGACGGCCGGGTTGGTGTTGCGCCAGGAAGCCTTTGCCCAGGGTGTGGCTTATGCCCTGGCCCCTTTTGTTGCGCCCCAATGGTATGAGCCGGGCAGCAGTTCAGACGGTCAGCCAGCCAGGTGACTAGCTAAGGTGCTGCCCAGCCAAGAAGTTGACATCCCATGAACTATTTGAAAGTTGTTTTTGAATTGGTAAAGGAAACGGCCGTGGGCTTTGGCCGCGACAAAGGCCCTCTGTTGGCCGCTGCACTGGCTTACCACACCATCTTCTCCCTGGCCCCGCTGCTGGTCATTGCCGTGGCTGTAGCCGGGTTTGCTTTTGGTGATGCAGCCGTGGAAGGAGAGCTGGTCCACTTGATTGAAGACGCCGTTGGGCGCGAGGCGGCTATTGTCATCCAAAACCTGATCAGGAATGCTAGCCAGAGCAGCAGCGGTATTTTTGCCACCGTTCTGAGCACAATTTTGCTATTTTTGGGGGCATCGGGGGTATTTGGCCAGCTCAAAAATGCCTTGAACATGATTTGGGGGATTGCCCGCGGGCCAGATCAGGGCGTGTGGGCGTTGATCAAGACGCGCTCGCTGGCCATTGTGATGGTGATGGGAATTGGCTTTTTGCTGCTGACGGCCGTGGCCGCCAACACCATCCTCACCACCCTAAACCGCCGCCTGGCCAGCGAGGGTACCGACTTCAGCGCTGCCTTACCAGCCATCAATTTTGTAGTAACCTTTCTCATCATCACCCTGCTTTTTGCCATCGTCTTCAAAACCCTACCCGACGCCACTGTGGCCTGGAAGGATGCTCTGGTTGGCGGCGCAGTGACGTCTCTCCTCTTCGGCATTGGGCAGTTCCTGATAGGCCTCTACCTGAGCAGTAGCTCCGTTGGCTCTGCCTATGGTGCCGCCAGCTCTTTGGTAGTTGTGCTCTTTTGGATCTACATGTCGGCCCAAATTCTGATGTTTGGCGCGGAGTTCACCCAGGTTTACGCCAACAAACATGGCGCCAAGGTGTTTTTGCCAGAAAATGCCATTTTGCTGCAAAAAAATGTGAACCAAAGACCAAAACCTGCTCCCCCACCGGCTGAACCGGTTATACTTCCGCCATCGGATCCCCTACCCCTTTGGCGCAAACAGGTAGCCACCGGGCTACTGGCTCTGGCTGTCGGGCTGTTTCTGGGCTTCATTGGCAGCCAACTGCGGGATTAGCGGTTGGCAAACAGCCGCCATTTAACGCGCTGCCATTAGCGCGCCGCCACGTAGACTACCCATTCCGCCGCGTCGTACAAAGGCAGCCCATCCCAGGCCGGGTACACGTCTACGTGGGCAAATCCCGCTTCCTGCATCATAGCCACCATTTCCAGTACGGCGTAAGTTTGGTCACACAACTGCACTTCCTCTAGCTGGCCCGTTTCCAGGTGCAAAATGAGGAAACGTTCCAGTGAAAGCTGCTGGTCGGGGTACCAAAAACGCTCGCCCAGGTGCAGGTAGGGGGCATTCCCCCACAAGCCCGAGTCGTCTGTGTACCACCAACGGGCGTCCTGCTTGTCCACCCTCTCCTGATTCAACAATTCTACCACCAGCTGCCCACCGGGGCGCAGCGCCTGGGCCGCCTGGACGAGCAAGGCCCGGGCCTCGGCGCGGGTAAAAACAGCCAACTGGCCGTACAAGAACAGGGCTGCGTGGAACTGCTGCCCGGCCATATCCATCTGGCGCACATCTTGCTGCCTGAAGGTGCAACGGCCGTCTACCCCCTGTTCTGTCGCCAGCTCCCGCGCATAGGCAATGGCCGCCGGGCCAAAATCCACTCCTGTCACGTAGCAGCCCCGCCGTGCCAACTCCACCGCGTACAAACCCGGCCCGCAGGTCATGTCTAGCAGCCGCTGCCCTTTTTGCAAGCCCAATCTAGTCCACAGCCAATCTATTTGCGCCTGGCGGTCCGGGAGCTGCCGGGAAGCGGCTCCGTGAGACTCGTCCAGGTGCTCGCGCAGCATTCGCGCCGAAAAGTCGGGGTCGTCCCAGGGTAAATTGCCCCCTTCTGCCCAGGGCAACGGCCGTGCGGGCCGCCGGTAAATGCGCCACAAGCCCGCGCTTAGTTTTTGTGCAATTTCATTCATAGGTACTCAATCTTTTTAGCTGCCAGAATTACAACTTTGCCCGTTTCAGCTTAATCCATTTCCTCAGTTTCGATCAACCCGCGTACCTTGGCCAGCAGCATTTCGGTGGTGTAAGGTTTTTGCAAGAAGCCGGCTAACTCCTGCCCCACAAACCGTTGCGTAGCCTCTGTTTGGTTATAGCCAGAAGAGAGCAAAATGGGAACTGTTGGCGCAATCTGGCGCAGCGCCTGGAAAGTCTCCTCTCCGCTCATGCCCGGCATAGAAAGATCCAGCAAAACCAAATCTATGTTGTGGGCGTCTTGGGCAAACAAAGCAACACCCTGTTGCCCATCCGCAGCCAGAGTAACCGAGAAACCGGCTGAATTTAGCATATCGGCGATAGTTTCACGGACAGGCGGCTCGTCGTCGATAACTAGGATGTGGGCGCCGCGGGGTTGGGTGGGCGGCACGGCCGTTTCCTCCACCGGATCCGGCACATTTCCATCAGCTACCGGCAACAGCACCTTGAAAACAGTGCCCTTGCCCACCTCGCTATACACACGTATTCCACCACGATGGCCGCGCACAATGCCCAATACAGCAGCCAACCCTAAACCGCGCCCGGTGTGTTTGGTTGTAAAAAAGGGATCGAAAATGCGCTGTACTGTTTCCTTATCCATGCCTTGGCCATTGTCCATAACCTCCAACACCACGTAATGCCCTAGCGACAACGGCTCGCCGGTGATGTGCCACATGAGCAAATCGCTATCGCGCAGTGTCTGCACCCCGGTGGTCACCGTTACAGAACCGGGCTTTTTGCCCAGCGCCTCTGCGCCATTGAGAATAAGGTTCATAATTACTTGCTGCATTTGGCCTGCATCTGCTTCAACCAAAGGTAAATCCTGGGCTAATTCGGAACGGAGCTGCACATGCTTGGGCACGGCAACCTCAAACAGGTGCAAATTATCCTGAATTAAATCATTGAGGTTCAGCAAACGGACCTGAAAATGTCCTCGCCCAGAGTAGGCTAGCAGTTGCCGGGTTAAATCAGCCGCACGTTCGGCAGCGCGGGCTGCTTTGCCAATAGCTTTGTAGGCCGGGCTTTCTGTGGGCAGGCGGGCTAGCGCCAGGGAGGTTTGACCAAGAATGGCTACGAGCAAGTTGTTAAAGTCGTGGGCAACGCCACCCGCCAGCACGCCCAGGCTTTCTAGTTTTTGGGCCTGGCGCAGAGCGGCGTCCGCCTGTTTTCGTTCGGTAATGTCAATGGCTACCCCTAGCACGGCCGTTTCCCCCTGCCCCTTCCATGAAAACGGAATTTTGGTTACTTGCAGTACGCGCTCATGCCCATCAGCGTCGGTAAACCGCTGCTCAGGAATGATTTTAGGGCGCCCGGTACGCAGCACTTCCCGATCATCTTGCAAATACCGCTCTAATTCGCCGGGCTGCGGATGCCATTGCGCCTGCGGGGTGCCGGTCAGCGCAGCGACGCTAGTTTGATAAGCATCCGCGGTAGCCTGGTTAGCCAGCAGGAAACGGCCGTGTCCGTCCTTCGCAAAAATCATCTGTGGGACCACGTCAATAATCTGGCGCAACTGCGATTCCTTTTCTTGCAGCGAAGCCTTCGCCTGGGTGCGCTCGCTAATGTCGTTAGCTACGCCAATGACACCCAGCACCTCGCCCACATCGTTAAGAATCGGAATATAGCGCACGTCCCAAATCGTCCTCCGCATCGTCACCACAGCATCAACGGCCGTTCCCTGCAAAGCCCGCTCAATATCTGCCAAAATTTGGGGGTATGCGCGAAACACCTCCTGCACCTGGCGCCCCACAAAATTCAAGGTCGCCACTCCCAACACCACCAGGCCCTGTCCTTCCGCCACCGTGATCACCCCATGCCGATCCAATGAAAACAAAATAACCGGCAAGTTAGAAACTATAGTGCGCAGGCGCTCCTCCAGGCGGGCCTGATTTTGCGCAAATAAGCGGGTTTTCTCAATCGCCACCGCCAGTTGATCAGTCAGAATTTGCAAAATGGTAATATCCTCATCCTCAAAGGCCGCTAGCTCTTTACTTTGCACATTCATTGCGCCAATAATCCGGTCGCCCACCTTCAGGGGCAGCCCCATTTCCGACCGGGTTTCCGGCAACAGCGGGTTGGGCCAATAAACCGCATCCTCCAGGGTGTTTGCCGTAATGTAAGGTTCTCCAGTCTGGGTAACGTACCCCACAATACCCTCCGCGCCTACGCGCAGCTTGTGCTGCTGGGCCAGCATTTGCTGCCCAACTACGCCCGTAGCGGCCTGCAGCACAGCAAACTCCCCCTGCTCATCCACCAGAAAAATTCCGGCATGATAATAGCCAAACCGTGAGGGTACCAAGTTGACGGCACGGTTCAGCAATTCGTCAAGATCATACGCAGCTGTGGCGTCCCGCGCCGTCTGCGCAGCGGCCTGTATCTGCATCGTGCGCCGGTCTAGCGTATGGGTTCTCTCGGCCACCCGCTGCTCCAAACCATCTACTAGTTCGCGAATTTGTGCCGTCATCTGGTTGAAAGTCTTGCCAAGCAGGCTTAGCTCGCGTGGTTCTTTGATAACCAGGTTCGTATCCAGGTTACCCGCACTCACGGCCGTAGCGGCTGCCAACAGCTGGCGCAGCGGGCCTAAAACACGCCGGGTAAAAAACAAGCTAATTCCAAAGGCTATGACAATCTCGAACAGGAACAATATCAAGGTCAGGTAAACTATCTGGTGAAAGAAAGCGTACGCTTCGGTCGTGGGAAATTCGATGATTAACCGCCAGGATAGTGGCGTAACGGCCGTTTCCTGACGCAGCACCGCTTCCCCATACAATCCCTCGTACGCGGGTGGGGCCAGAAGCTGTAGCAGTCCCCCTATTTGCTTCGGCGCCCCCTTTAAAATAGCCTGAGCCTGAGGATACGCAGCCAGGTCTTGAATGACCTGTAGCTCTTCCCCACGAACGATCAGGAGCGTTTGCGTTTCCTCGTCAAGTAGATAGCTGTATCCGCTCTGTCCTATGGTTGTCGCGGTTAAGCCAAGCCGCGCAAAGTCCAGGTTGCCCCACGCAAACAAGTAGCCAGCCAGCCGACCATCAGTTGCCAAAACAGGAACCTGCACCGCCAGGCGCGGTTCACGGTCATCCTCCCCCACCAGCAAGCGCCAGGTCAACACGCTGACCGGCCGAAACGCCGGCAATATACCCTCTTCCTGAACCAGAGACAGGTTGCTCTCAGCATAGCTAGTCAGGACACGGCCGTTTTCATCCAACACCGCCAGACCCTCATAAAAATCCTCGTAAAACATCCCGTTAGCCAGCAATTCCCGCAAACCATCTGTAGGTGTAGAAATCAAACCCGGCTGTCCCGCTAAGGTCACCATCTGCTCCTGAACATGTCCTATGGGGCGCTGCAAGTCACGCGCCATAAAATCCAGGTATTCCTCCATGGTTGCATCCAGCAACTTTTGCTGAATCACAACCATTCGCCCCAGCACCACAAGAATAACCAGTGACAAAGCCAACATCGTAAAAATTACAGGGGCATACTGCAGCAAATTCTTTAGGGAGAGGCCACTCTCTTTCTGTATATCTGGCATAGAACTCGTATCGAAATCCATCGTCACATTCTGTTTGTCGGCTGTCATGATTGATTTTCGTCTACAAATGACGCCAAGGGCATGATAGTCGCTTCATTCGTGTCCACAATTTCCGCTTCCAGCGTACCATGGGATAAATCGCGCAAAGCCCCCTGAAAACTGGGGAACCACCCGGTGGTGAAGAGCAAGGCCATGGTTACGTCCGCCGCAAAAGTCTCCTCCAGAACACGGCCGTGCCATTCCGCCACCAGCAGCCGCACCCGCTCCAGCATATTATAGGGCAGCGCCAGCAGCACCGTATGCGTGGGCACCTTCTCCGCCAGGGGCAAAATGGCCAGCACGGCCTTCACCGCCTCGCCGTACGCCCGCACCAGCCCCCCCGTGCCCAACTTTGTGCCCCCAAAGTAACGGGTTACCACCACCGCCACATCCCCAAGGCCGCTGCCTTGCAGCACCGCCAGCATAGGCCGTCCCGCCGTACCCGCCGGCTCGCCATCATCAGAACAATGGGCCGTTACCGTTGCCCCAAACCCCACCTGGTAAGCAGGCACATTATGCGTCGCATCGGCAAATTCCTCGCGGATACGCTGTACAAAAGCTTTGGCCTCCTCCACACTGAACACAGGGGCCGCCGTCGCGATGAATAACGAGTTCTTAATCTTGATTTCGGTGCGCACTTCGGCCGCGGGAATGGGGTATCGATTCATGGTCGCGAGTATTGTACCGCACATTGGCCCAGGCGCAGCTTCTAAACAGCGCCTCAGAAAAATTGTCCATTGGCTGGCTTCACAGGCATACTGGGTCTATGAAACCACATAATTCAAGAAACTGGAAAGCAACCCCCCATTTTCTGCGAGAAATCGGAGGTCTTTTGACCGGGCTAGGGTTACTTGTGACACTGGCTGCCTGCCAGACAAATAAGCTACCCACGGCAACGGCCGTTGCCGTTACCACCCCCACGCCCACCTCAATCTCCACCATCACGGCGTTAATGCCCACGCCCCCCGTCACGCCCACACCAACCGCCACGCCTACGCCCCGCCCCACCGCTACCCCTTTCTACAGTGCCCCCCCCCTGAACCCGCAAACCGTCGGCATCCAGGTACACATCCATCGCGAAGACATCCCCGCCATCATCGCCCACCTGCAAGCTCTGGGCGTAGGCTGGGTGAAAACCCAGGTTTCCTGGAAAGTGTACCAACCTGAACCGGCGCGCTATGACGCCTTTCACTTTGCCGAGCTGGATGAACTGGTGACCCTGGCCCACGCCGCCGGGTTACAAATCCTCTTGGGCGTCAGCAAAGCGCCGGAGTGGAGCCGCCCCACCACGGAAATGGATGGCCCACCTGCCGATTACCAGCTTTTCCAGACCTTTATGGCCCATTTAGCAAGCCGTTACCAGGGACGGGTGACGGCTTACGAATTGTGGAATGAGCCAAACCTCCAGCGAGAATGGAACGGCGTTCCCCTCAGCGCAGCCAATTTGGTGGCTTTAACAGCAGCGGGCGCTGCCGGCGTGCGGCAGGGAGATCCCGCCGCCCAGATCATCAGCGCCGCCCCGGCGCCCACGGGGATCAATGATGGCATAACGGCCGTAGATGATCGCCAATATTTCCGCCAGATGCTGCAAGCAGGGATAGCCGGGGTAGTAGACGGACTGGGCGTTCACCCTTACGGCTGGGCCAACCCGCCAGACAGCAGCGCCGCCAATCCAGATACGGCCGTGCCAACCCACAATGACCACCCCAGCTTCTTCTTTGCCGACACCCTGCGCGATTACCGCACCATCCTGGCTGAATTTGGCAGCGACCAGCCCCTGTGGGTTACGGAATTTGGCTGGGCCACCTTTGAAAACGTAGCCCCCGCCCCCCCGGCAGGCGGCGAGTTTATGGCCTACGTCACCGAAGAACAGCAAGCCATCTACACCGTGCGCGCCATCGAGATGGTGCAAGAATGGCAAGTTGCGCCACTTATTTTGTGGAATCTCAATTTTGGCCCATTGTTAGGTGAAGCATACCTGGAAACCGGCTACAGCATCCTGCGCCCCGACGGTACGCCCCGCCCCGCCTATTTGCTGCTGCAGGCAGCCTTGCACGTCAGAAATCCGTAAACCATTATTCATGCAAAGCCTGCCCCCAAATCCAGCCTTCGATGTGGCGGATTTGGGGGTCGGTGGGTTCGGGCAACGGCCGTTTCCCCACCACCTTTTGCACCATCCCCAGCGCCCCCACGCAGGCGTCAAAAGGGTCTTCCCCGGCCGGCCCAGGGCCAAAGCCGGCAGCCAGCCCATCGCGCAAAGCCGGGTCCAGCGACACCCCCTGGGCGGCGGCCCAGGCCAGCAGCCGCGGCGCGTTATGCTGCCGCCCCGCCTGGCGGCGCTTGCCCCCCACCTGGCGCGGAAAGGCCAGCCCCAATTGGTGGTAAAACTCCGCCGGGTAGGTCTTGGCCAAGATAACCTTGCCCGGCTGCAGCAGGTCGGCCAACATCCCCGAAAAGGGCCAGATGGCGGCATCCAACTCCGGGTCCTGCAGGGCCGGAATCAGCAATTCCTGCCAGCCGCTGACGGCCGCCTTGCCCACCTGCTGCGCGCCCAGGGTCCAAAAAAGAGGGGCGGCGGCGCGGCGGTGGGGTTGGGGCAGCTCACAGCGGCGGCGCAAGTCATCCATGTGGTTGACCTGCAAGGCGTCTAGCAAATGCTGCTGCCGGGCGCCACCGGGACGTTGGGGGTAGAACGGCCGTTGCCACCCAATCTCCTCTTTCTTCTCTGCCACGCGGTAAAAGTTCGCCCATTCTCCCTGGCCCAACTGGGGCAGCAGGGCCAAAAAATCGGTCACGCCCGCCTGCCGCGCATAGGCCAGGGGCAGGCCCATGGGGAAGTCCAGCCCCAGCAGCAGCGGGCCGCCTTCTGCCACCGCGCGCAGACGGCGCAGCCAAGCCATAGGCTCCCCCACCGGTGCCGGGGCGTGTACCTGGTAACGGCCGTTTCTCGCCAACACGGCCTCCACCACCCAGCGCTTCGCAGGATTTATGCTCCAGTCCGTGTGGGCAATAACGCCGGGCAGGGGGAAAGTTGGGATGCTTGTGTCAGGCATGAATCGAACAAAACACAAAAGAGCAGAAAACAAAAAACGGAATCAAGCGTCAATTGCCAAGCTCATAACATCTCGCCACCTTTTCAGCGGCCTTGTCCCAAGAGAAGTGGGCGGCGTAGTGCGCACGGCCGTTTTCCCCCAGCCGCGCCCGTTCCTCCCGGTTTTGCAGCAAATAGACCAGGTCAGCGATGAGGCCCGCCTCATCCCCGCTGCGGCGCAGCAGGCCGTTGTGCCCCGGCACCACGTACTCCGGCACCTGGCCCACTGCCTCTGCCACCACCGGCAGCCCGGCAACAATCATGTCCGCCAGCTTCACCGGGCATTTGGCGCGGTTTAGCAGGCTCTCTTCCATCAGGTAAATGCCTACATCCGCCGCTGCCAGCAGCGTGGGTAATTCGCTTACATCTACCCAGCCCACATCTATCACTGCCTCTAGCAACCCGGCGGCGGCAAACTGCCCCTGCAACTGCGTCGCATCGTCGGCGTACAGCCCCGTGCCCACGCTAAGAATGGCCAGGTTGGGCACGGCCGTTTTCACCCCCGCTAACACCCGCACCAGCCGCCCCACGTCAAACTCAAACAGGCGGCTGTACAGCAGCACCACCGGTCTGCCCGTAAGCGGTAACCCGTATTCCGTATTCCGTTTTCCGTATTCCGTTTCTTGTTTCTTGTTTTCCGTTTTCCGTTCGCCAATCCCCGCACCGTTGGGCACATACACCACCCGTTCTCGCGCCATGCCCCGGCTCCAGGCCAGCCGCTGCAGTTCTCGGCTGGCCACCGTCAGCACGTGGGCGTGGGTCATCCCCCACCGCTCTTGCCAGGCGAAAAGCAGCTTTTGTCCCGGCGAATAGGGAGCGCGGTCATTCCAGCCGCCCCAGCCCTCCCAATCGTCGCCGTCCGTCACCAGCCGCAACCGCCCGCGCCAAAACTGCCACAGCCACCACGCCGCCAGCCCGCTGTACGCCTTGGGCTTGAAGCTGTGCACCACGTCCGGCTGCCAGGCCAGCACCTCCCGCAGCAGCCGCGCCGTAATGCCGGGCAAGCCGCCGCGCAAAGGCACGTAGCGCAGCAGTACGCCATCCACCTGCCAACGGCGATCCGCTTCGGCGGGGGTTTGCCAAGGGGGCATAAAAATTTGCACGGCGTGGCCGCCGCTCACCAGCGCCCGCGCCAGCCCCAGGGCGCGGCTCTCCATGGTTTTGTTGGGGTGCAGGCCAAACGGCCCAATCATGGCAATGCGCATGGGCGTATCTGTATCACGAATTCTGCTTTTGGGCGAATCGTTGCGGCCACAAAAGGGGTCGGGTAAAGTGGGGTCAGCAAACCGAAAACTGAAGATGACCGCAGCGTCTAATCTCATCAAAAAGGAATAGGGCATGACGAGCTTACAATTCAAGGCGCTTTTGCAACTTTTACGGGCCAACCCCACCCCGGCAGACATCCCGTTAGCAGAGCAGCGCGCCGCCGCAGACCGGCTGGCGGCGCAAACGCCGCTGCTGGATGGCGTGTACACGGAGGAACTTGCCGTTCCTGCCGGGGATCGCGCCATTCCCACGCTGCTGGTGGCGGCGCAAAGCGCGCGGGATGACCGGCTGATTGTTTATTTCCACGGCGGGGGGTATGCCACGGGGTCCATTGCCACGCACCGGGACCTGGCCTGCCGCTTGTCGGCCGTTTCGGGGACGCGGGTGCTACTGGTGGATTACCGCCTGGCCCCGGAACACCCTTTTCCGGCGGCGGTGGCGGATGGTACGGCCGTTTACCAGTACATCTTGCACAACGGCTTCACGCCAGCGCAAATCATATTGGGCGGCGACTCGGCGGGCGGGGGGCTGGCCCTGGCCCTGCTGCTGGCCCTGCGCGATGGCGGGCAGGCGCTGCCCGCGGCCGCTTTTGCCCTCTCGCCCTGGGTAGACCTGGCTCTGACCGGCGATAGCCTGCACAGCAATGCCGCCCACGATCCGGCCCTGACCCTGGCCCAATTGCAAGAATTTGCGGGCTGGTATTTGGGTGATACGGACCCCCACACGCCGCTGGCTTCGCCCCTCTACGCGGATCTTTCTGGGCTGCCGCCGCTGTTCATCCAGGTGGGCACGGCCGAAATCTTGCTAGATGATGCGCGACAATTGGCCGCCAGGGCACAGGCCGCCGGTGTATCCGTTACGCTGGACGAATGGCCAGAGATGATTCATGGTTGGCAGGGCTTCGCTGGCTTTATGCCCGAAGCTTTTGAGGCGCTAGAGCGGGTGGGGGAATTTCTGACAGATAGCGTGTAGAACTAGAGATAGAGTGCGGTTATTGTGAGCTTTCACTCTATCTCTAGCTTCTGAGGGTGGCGACGAGGCGGCGGGGGGTAGTGAGCAGGGCCAGGGCATCATGAATGGTGCGGCACACCACGTCGGCGGCGGACAGGGTGGCCACGGCCGTGCCTTCTTCTTGCAACAAGGCAATACCCAGGGCCGCTTCCTGGAGCATGAGGGCATCGTTACGGCCGTTGCCCACCGCCACACATTTTTCGGCCCCCAACTCGCGCACGTAGTCCCGCTTGGCCAAATCCTGCTGCCCCGGCGGCAAAATGTCCACCGCGCAGTTAACGCCTGCCATGGCCGCCCGGACGGTGCCAAAGGTGTCGGCCGTCAGCACGTGTACGGTGAGCTGCCCGGCCAGGCTGTTGAGGGTTTCGGCAACTTGGGGCAAGAGACGGCCGTCTACTGCCAGCGTGCCATTAAAGTCCAGCACCAAATGGGCCAGCGCCAACTCGCCAAAACCGGGAACCTTTATCGCTATCACCGGCTTCTCCACAACACATAGACTAAAAAGGCCGCACCCATCACCCAAAAAACCCAGTTGCCGTCAATGAGGCCAAATACCAGGGCAGCCAGGCCCATTAAGCTGGCAAAGGGATTCTCGGTGAAGCGCTGGAGCAGCGAAGGAGGCTGGACAGAAAACCCGGCAGCCTCCAGCCGAGCTTGCAACTGCGCCCCGGATGGTTCGGTCAGGGTCGTGCCATCGGGAAAGACCAGGGTGGGTACGCTCTCATTGCCGTTGTTGATATCGCGCACGCGGGCGCGAGCCTCCTCGTCGCGGGAAATGTCCACGTATTGAAAGTCCGCCCCGGCGCGCTGGAGCATACCACGCACTGGCGGGATCATGGGACAGGTGGGGGTTCCGTAAAGAATGATGGGTTCTGGCATACGGCCGTTTCCTCCAAAATTTATATTCGTCTCAGATTGCTCAGGGCGTGATGACCACGCGCACGTCGCTGCTAAAGCGCTCCAGCCGGTCCAGCACGCCGTTGATGGCCGCGGCATCCAGCGGCACCGTGGCCGTCACCACCGGAGACAAATCCAGCTTACCCTGCTGTGCCAGGTCCAGCAGCAGCGGAATCTCCGCCGCCAGATGGTCTGACACACCGATGATTTCCGCTTCTTTGCCCAACAGTTCCCTGTAAGGGGCAATGGCGAAGGTTTTGTCCGACAGCCCGGCAATCCCCACCCGCCCCATGATGCCCAGCACCTGTACCGCTTGGCGCATGGTCAGGGGCAGACCAATCAATTCCAGGGCCACGTCCACGCCCCGGTCGTTGGTTTCATGCAAAATCGCCTGCACCGGGTCTGCAGCGCTGGCGTCTATGGGAACCGCGCCAAACTGCTGCGCCAGGGCCAGTTTATTGGGCTTGACATCCACGGCAAAGACGCGGGACGCGCCCAGGGCGAAGGCTAACTGTACCGCAGACATGCCCAATCCGCCCATGCCGAAAATGGCCACGGTTTCGCCCGCCTGCAGCCGCGTTTTCTTGAGGGCGTGCAGCGCCGTGGACGAAGAACACATCATCACCGCGCCATGGACAAAGGGAATGGCTGCTGGCAGGTGGAAAACGCTGCGCGCCGGTACGGCGATGTATTCAGCGTAGCCGCCGTCGCGGTATTTGCCAATCATTTGGCCACCGGTGCAGAACTGCTCGCTGCCGCGATGGCACTGTTCGCAGTCGCCACAGGTGGTCATGTAGTGAATACACACGCGATCACCCGGCTTGAGGCGGGAAACGGCCGTACCCACCTCTGCTACCACCCCCGCCACTTCGTGCCCCAGGGTCAGCGGCAGCGGCTCCGCCGGAGAGACGCCCGTGCGGTAATGGGCGTCGGAATGGCAGATGCCCGCCGCTTTGACCTGCACCAGCACGTCCTGGGGACCAATGGCGGGTATAGGGATTTGCTGCTCTTGCAACGGCCGTTTCACGGCCACCAATCGTACCGCTTTCATCATCTCACTACCTCCCAAATTCTTGCTATGGCGCCAGCATCGCGCACACCACTGGCAGAGCCAGCGCCACCCACGCTGCGTACATTTTGCCCGATGGATGCAGCCCGTCGTCCGCCAGCAGCGCCGGGTCTGTAGCTGCCTGCCGCGAGATGGGCGTCACGTCCACGTAAACCACGCCCCGCGCCGCCGCTTCTTCACGGCTGGCAGCGTTGAAGGCGTCAATTTCCGCGGCAACTTGGCCGGGGTCGCGCCTCATTTTAGCGGCAAAGGGGGTAACGCCCCAGTCGGGAATCGAGAGTACCACCACGCGCCCCGGCTCGTCGCCAGCAAGGGCAACGGCCGTTTCCAGCAGCCCTACAAACTCCTGCCGGTAATCGGCCAGAGAGAGGCCACGGTACTGATTATTCACGCCAATAAGCAGCGAAACCAGATCAAAGGGGCCGGTCAGCTCCGATTGGTCAATGCGCGCCGCCAGTTCATCGGTGGTCCAGCCGGTACGGGCAATGATCTGCGGGTCGGCCATTTCCAGCCCGGCGGCGCGCAGGCGGCTGGCTAACTGCTCCGGCCAGCGCTCGTTTTCGGCGACATTTTCGCCAATGGTGTAAGAATCACCAAGAGCTAAATAGTTCATAGGAAGGTCTCCAGGCGTGCGGCCCAGGCCAGCAGCGCCTCATCCTGGCCCCACCGCGCTGCCAATTGCAAGCCCAGGGGCAGCCCCGCCTCGTTTTTGCCCGCGGGCAGGGTGAGGGTGGGCAGCCCGGCGTGGGTCCAGGGCAGGTTCAGCACCGGGTCGCCGGTGCTGTCCAGGCCGGCTGGGGCGGCCCCCGGCGCAGAGGGTGACAACCAGAGGTCAAGGGCGTGGGTGTCCATGAGGGCGTGCAGGCCGGAACGGAGGGTTGAACGGCTGTTCAACCCTTGTTTCGTCCGCTCCAAGGAAAGATTTTGCCCCTTTTGGATGAGAGCGGCCGTTTTGGGGTGATAAAGGTGGGCGTATTGGGCGTACCATGGGGCATGAACCTGGGCCGCTTCGGCGGCTACTAGGTCGCGGTGCAGGGCATCAATTTCGGCGAAGTTGGGCATGGCGGGCACGCGCCGCACGGTGAAACCGGCCTGCTGCAAATGGTTGAGGACCTTCTCAAAATGAGCCAATCCTTCCGGCGCGGCCTGGGCCAAATAGGGACCATCGGGCACGCCCAGCACCGGCGTCCCGTTTTCGGCCAATTGCCAGCCGGGGTCTACATGGGGCAGAACGGCCGTCAGCCCGGCCACGTCGGCGGCAAAGAAACCCACGGTGTCGGCCGAAGGGGATAGGGGCACAATACCATCGAGAGGGAAACGGCCGTAAGTGGGTTTGTAGCCCACCACGCCGCAGTAAGCCGCCGGGCGGTTGATGGAGCCAATGGTTTGCGATCCCAAGGTCAGGGCGGCTAGCCCGGCCGCCATGGCCGCCGCCGACCCGCTGCTGGAGCCGCCGGGGGTGTGGGCCGGGTTGTGGGGGTTGCGCGTGGGGCCGGGGGCAAAGAAGGCAAATTCGGTGGTGACGGTTTTGCCCACGATGAGCGCGCCCAAGGCCTTGAGGCGGGTGACCAGGGGGGACTCGTCTCCGGCAAAGAGGTCTGGGGGCAGCGTGCATCCGGCGCGGGTCACAAAGCCCGCCACGTGGTAGATGTCCTTGACGCCCACGGGCAGGCCAAAGAGGGGCGGGCGGGTGGCAGGGTCAGGGTAGCGGGCGAGCAGGTCTTGGGCTTGGCGGCGCAGGCGGAGGAAACGGCCGTCTTCCGGCACAAAGGCCTGCACCACAGGTTCACGGCCAGCAAAGCGCTGCGCCAGGGTGTCCAGGTAAGGCAGCAATGGCTGTTCCCCGGAACGCAGCGCGGCGAGTAGCGGGGAAAAGGGCTGCATGTGGTTCATATACGGATGATAGCCTTACCCGCTCGCCGCGCCAAATGGGAGGCATTCGTGTACAAAACGTAGAACGGCCGTAGCTGCGAGTCAGGTAAAATAACATCCGGTAACAACCTGACATCCAAGCACTTGACGCCAAAACATCTGAAAATCTGAAATACGGAGGCACTTATAATGACCCCAGCACAACAACTGGCCCTCTGGGCGGACAGGCTGCGCGACGTTGCGGCGATGGGCGGCTATTTTGCCGAGAACCCCTACGACAAGGCCAACTACGCGACGATTCAGACCATTGCCATGGAGATGATGGCCCTGGCCACGGGCGAGACGCTGGCGGAGATGGAGCCGCTGCGCGCGCCGGTTTTTGCCAGACCCACGCCCATCACCGTGGGAGATGCGGCGGTAATAGATGAAAACGGCCGTATCCTGCTCATCCGCCGCGCCGACAATGGGAAATGGGCGATGCCCGGCGGGGCCATTGAGGTTGGGGAAACGCCCGCCGAGGGCGTGGTGCGCGAAGCGCTGGAGGAAACGGGGGTGGAAGCAAAAGCCTTGGCGTTGGTGGGAATACACGATTCACGGTTGTGCGGTTCGGTGACGCGCCACCACCTGGTCCAACTGACTTTTTTATGCCAGCCGGTGGGGGAGAACGGCCGTTACCAAAACGCCACCCACGCCCACGAAGTGTTGGACGTGGCCTGGTTTGCCGAAGACGCGCTGCCCCACGACACAGACCCCGGCCACGCCAGCCGCATTCCCGAAGCCTTCCGCGTCTGGCGCGGCGACCGGCAGGCGTATTTTGACAAGGTGAGCGGTGAATTGTAATCCGTTATCCGTTCACGGTCTACGGTTCACGGTCTACGGGGCCGTCATCGCGCAGCGGAATCCCAGGTTAGCCCGCGACACAGTGGGGTCAAAGGAACTGCGCGACATCACGGTCACTTCGTCCGCCGCAGCCAGCCAGGAACCGCCGCGAATGACCTTGAATTCGCCTTCCGCCGGCCCCATGGGATTGGTGTCGCTGGCTGATTGGTAGTAGCGAGCGTCGTACCAGTCGTTGACCCACTCCATGACGTTACCGGCCATATCGTAGGCGCCGATAGGGGAACGGCCGTCGGGGTAGCTGCCCACCGGCGCGGTGTCCCGGTAGCCATCATCGTAAGCGGTGTCTCGTTTTTCCAGGCTGCAGGTAGTGTCGCAGTAGTTCAGGCGGCCGCCGTTAAAGGCTTCACCCCAAGGATAACGCAATTTTAGCCCTTGCTCCGGGTCAAATCCCGCCGCTTTCTCCCATTCCGCCTCAGAAGGCAGCCGGGCATCGCGCCAGCGGCAAAAAGCGTTGGCATCGTACCAACTCACGAAAATGACGGGAAAATTGGCATAGTTTTCGTCACCGTAATAGGTGTGGTAATAGGTGGCTCCGCTGCGGTCGGGCGGATCGCACACGCCCGCTTCTACGCATTGGGTGTACTGAGCATTGGTCACTTCCGTTTCGTCAATGTAGTACGCGTCTAAAAAAGCCATGAAGGAGGGCTGCTCATCGGGTTCGCCGTCATTGTCGCCCAGGCGTACCAGCCCCGGAGGCATGAAGATCATACGCGCGCCGGTTTTGCTGACAAAGGGTTCCGGCGTGGGCGTAGGGGGCAGCGTGGGTTCCGGCGTGAGGGTAGGGGTGGGGGCCAACTGGGTGGCGGCGGCAATGACGGCGGAAACAAAGGTGGCGGTGGCTTCTGCTTCGCCCAGGTCGGGATCTGGTCGCTCCACGTTGAGCAGGCCAAATGCGGCCATTCCTAACAAAATAACAACCAGAATGCCGGCCAACCCCCATATGGTGCGTTGTTCCATGTGCTTGCGCTGCCGCGGCGTCAGGCGCGGGCGCGGAGCGTCGCCCAAGGATTCTGGGGTACGGCGTGGGGGTAGCGCCATGGGGGCAGATTGGCCGGACGGCCGTTCCAGAGCTTTAGCAAAATCATCCACCGTCTCGTAGCGGGCATCTGCGCGCAAAGACATAGCCCGCCCGGCCACAATGGAAAGGTATGGCTCTACGTCAGGGTTCAACTCACGAGCCGACTTCAAATCTTCCAGGCCGCTTTCCCGCCCCAACGCTTTAGCCGGGGTCTGCCCGGTGAGCAGGGTGTAGAGGGTAGCCCCCAGGCTGTAAATGTCGGCCGCTAGGCCGACTTCGTCCTGCACCTGCTGTTCCGGTGCGCCAAAGCCCCCCACGTGGGGGCGCACGCCCAGCCCCGGCAGCCCCGTATCTACCAGAAACAGCTCTCCGGCAGGGGTCAGGCGCAGGTTGGCGGGTTTCACGTCCAGGTGCAGCTGCTTTTTTTGGTGCAGGTAAGCCAGGGGTTGGCAGGCAGCTTTTAACCAGGCTGCCACGTGGTCAGAGGGTAAAGGTCCGTACTGGTCCAGCAGCGTTTGCAAATCCACGCCGTCTACGTAGGCGCTGATGAGATACTGCCCGGCATCATCCAGGGCGAAGTGGTCGAGAATTTTAGGGAGTTGGGGATGGCTGAGTTCACTGAGGCGACGTGCTTCCGTGCGGAAAAGGCGTTGGGTGGCAACGGCCGTATCCCGATACTCCTTAATCGCCACGTCCTGCCCCGCCTTCACGTCCCAGCCGCGGTAGGTGACGCCATAGCGCCCTATCGCCAGCACGTGCAAAATGCGGTAGCGTTGGTTCAGTAATTCACCCGGTAACAGCGGCATGAGCGGATTATAGCAAAGTAATAGCCACAATCCGCGGAAACTCTTTCGTTTCTAAACCAGTGGGGCGGTAAATACGACCGTGAAGCCTCATAAATAAGGGGATGAGGCAACTTGTCTTTAGCGGCACCTTTCGGTTCGTCAGGGCAACATCCATTACTGATGAAACAAGGCTGAACAAGGCAATTCCCTCATCCAAATGTCGTCAATGAAGACAGAACCGAAATTTGAGCCTTCAAGATTACCGATGTTCAAACTTGTCCCAGTTGCGTTAAATTCTAATCTGGCAGAAGCGCTGCCTGGTGGTGCAGCAACCACTACCGATACCTCTAGCCAGTCAAGCAAATCCTGATTTATTGTTCCTATGCGATTATCTCCAATTACCTGTTGCGCGCTGTTGTACCAGTAAACTTTGGCTATTATCCCCAGGTCATCGGTTGGATTTCCTTTGCCGTAAAAACCAAGCTCATAACAACTACCATTGTTGACTTGTATTGGATCGCTCGTCAATCGGCCAGACCCGTTGATTGCGAAGAATCTGGCCTCTGCGCTAAACGGTCCTGAACGGGAATCTTCCGAGAGCTGCCACTCAAAATTGGAACTGCTTTCAACAGTCCAATGGACGAAAGGAGGGTCTTCATCAAAACTGCAATTGGGAAGCCCCGCGCATGATGTCGTAATCTCCGCCTCACATGCCGCCGTTAACGAAGACCCCGGCAGCCAGAAATCCGACACGAGGTGGTATCTTGAACCAATCCCATCAACCCGTGCCCACATGACTTGCATACTGGCCGTACCAACCGCCTGCTGATATTCAATCAAAACAGGGTGCAGTCCGGCTGTTAAAAAGAGGGCGGGCGAAACTTCAGCGCCCGCCCCAGCGCCCGCCTCTGGCTGCACCAGCCACTCCGACATGGACACCAGGACGCCATCTACAAACAGGCGCGCCACGTCATCCAATTCCGCCAGGCGGAACCGGTACATGCCCGGCGTTTGCACGCGCAGATACGCCGCATAACGGGCGCTCCAGTAATCGTTATCAACCAGTTCCGGAACCGGCGGCGCGCTGGTGTAGGTAAACGACAATTTGCCACCGACAATGGGCGCGCTGGTCACGAAATCCCGAAACAGGTTGTCTGGCAGTTGGAAAGCGGCTTCCTGGAAATAGCAGGCCAACACACCTGGCTGGCTCACGCCCACCACACCGGTCACGTTGTACCCCTGGCTGGGCATCGCAATCTGATAGGTGTATAAGCCAGGCGCGACCAGCGCGCCGCTCCAGTCGGTACCGTTCCAATAAAATGAATGCACGCCATTGGCAAAAGAAGCTGCCTGGGAATGCACCAATGCCCCTGTCTCGCTAAAAATGTCCAGGTGGATAACGCCCTGGGTGATCCTGACCGGCAAATTAAGGCCAAAGGAGATGGCGACCTCTGCTTCATGCCCAGATGATGACGCCGGTAAGACAGATGGCGCTGCCCCCAGGTCAAACAGCAAATGCTCTAACAAAATAACCGGCTCGCCACCGATAATGGGTCTTTGCATTTCCGGATCGCCGCCTTCGGTTTCAATAATCGGGTTTGTGGGCGGTTCCAGGGGAACGCGATACCGCTTGAACCAGGAATCTAAGGCGATGACTCGCTGCGAGCCGTCTGGATACTGCGCCAGAATGGGGCCGCCGCTGCGCGTCTCAGCGGGCGGGAAAGAGATGCGTTGGGCCGACTCATGACGCGACCAGGTGACATGCGTCACATTTCTGCTGGAACTGGGGCCGGAGGGAAAGGTGAGGAATTCAACCCAGGGGTCGCCCACCCCGCCCGACGTATAACCGCGCAGGTCACGCAGCCAGCGCGATGCCTGGGCGAAAGCCTGGTAGGATGGTTTTTCACGGCCGTCGTAAGGCGTCACCGCACAGTTGCTCCCCTCGCCGCCGACAAAAAAATCATAACCCGGCCAGTTATGGTACAGGCCAAAACCGGGACGGTACCACACGCTGCTGGCGTCTTGCTGCCCTTGCGGGCAAAAGTCATGCAGGTGAAACTGGAAATAGGTATCCACCTCCGGCATGGTAAAGGCGTAGGCCAAGCTTTGAATAATGTAGTTGGCCTGTTCCGCATCCGTACTGCGTGCCTGGCTTTGCCCCTTTACCGGGGGGCAGTTCACCGTCCCGTTAGGGCCGACAATGGCAAACGCCTCACCCGCGCAGCCGCTAGAGCCGGTTTCGGTCAGCCAGACAGGAATGCCAGCCATCATCGGTTCTTGCCCAACAAATACTGGTTCGGCAACATGTTCACTGACTGAAGTTGGAAAATCATAACTCGTTTTGCTGCGTTCATACGGGTGTAAAGCCAGCGCCTCAACTGTAAAGGCAGGATCCGCCACCATGAGCTTTGTCAGTTCGCATAACATTTGCTCTGCCCAATCATTCAACATCCCTGCATTATCAGCAAAACATTGCTCCTGACGGCCGTTTATATTTGCCCAGCCATAAACAAGCCCCCCACTGATTATTTGATCGGGTAAGCCATCATACTGAATAATCTTATTGGCAACTTGGAGTAATCGTACATAGGTTTGAGGGCCAAGTACAGGATCATCAGGCACAACCCAAAACAAATCTTTATTCATTTCATTCATAATCTGCCAATGGCGGATCCCTGATGATTCTGAAATTCGCGTAGCAGAGTAGAAAAAAGAAGCCCACTTATTATTTGGGTTCATAGGATTGTTGGGGTCAATATCAGGGTTATTTGGATCATCTGTTGTTCCAGACATCGTTTGAAATGTACTCGTAAAGATTCCTTCAATCAAATGCCCTGTTGTGTTATGGCTTCCGCCTGGCTTATAAAACTTTGGTACTTCGTCTAGAACTACCAAAGATTTTATTCCTCGGGCTTCGTCTTCTTGAAATAGTCGCGGATAATCAAACCACTTCCCAGCCCCATTGTTTGGCCCCTGCAAGTCAGGTGGTAAACAGTCGTGATTGCGGCATGCCCAGCTCACTTCAATGACTGTTGTTTGATTAACAGTTCTGGTAATTTCCACAGCATGCCAATCAATTTTCCAACGATTCCAGGTCGCTCCTAGATTCTGCGCCTGCTGATAGTTAGAATCCAGAAAGCGGTAGGCCACATCAACGCCAGCCGGCGCTGGCGGTGTATGCGCTGCTTCTAACCCCGTATTGATGTCAGCAATCCCTAAACCTGGGTGGGGAGGAACGATAGGTTCTCGTGGCGTCTCATCAGCTAAAAGCTGTCGGACCGCTAAAGAAAAAACCAGGAAGCTTACAATTACCCAGGCAAATCTAAATCGGATAACTCGACTAATAAATTTTTTGGTCACTGTCAATTCCCCCCAACTGCACTATCATACACACAACGAAAAGCTGCATTTCCGCCTAAAAATCGCCAATGAATATCTTGGACACGACGAGTAACGGGCAACATATAAAATGAGTATTCTTGCGGTATCAACGTCTCACTTTGTATTTGAGGATACATTTCATCAAAAGGTGTGCCAGTCATTTCTTCAAGGGGAAATGCTGGCTGCGACTCAAAATCAAAACGAGATTCGGGTTTTGCTTTTTCCCATTCCGCTTCTGTAGGCAACCGCCCCCCACGCCATTGGCAATAGGCATAGGCTCCATACCACGTTGGTCGCACGGGATCGTTTGTTTTTGCTTTCATCTCGTTAACTACCTTAGCAAATTCGTAAAGGGCAGAAACCCCCAAACAACTGCGGTGGTAACAAGCGCCAAAGTCCCGTCCCAAAACTTCCAGAAATTGGGCAAAATCCGCTTTGGTTACTTCGTAGCGATCAATATAAAAGGCGTCTACCCAAACCTGGATGGAACCGGCATCTCGTTCTTCTGGGGGCAAAGCCGCCCCGTAAAGAAATTCGCCGGCCGGAACCAAACGCGCCTGCCCACTTGCAACCAAAGCGGCCACAGAGACAGGCTCCGGTTCCGGCTGCGGGGGCGGCGGGACAACCTGGCTGATTTCGTAAAAAGAGCGGGGTTCTCCACCATACACGCAGCGGAACCCAATGTCATGACCGCCATAAGTGTGCGACCCTTTCTCACGAATGGTCACCATGGTCAACACCCCGTTTTCGGCTCTTGTTACGTCGCCACCGCGCAGCAGCCTGTCATCTTCGTCGAAGCGAGTGGCGCCCGGATCGTAATAGTCGTAAGGGGCTTCAAGGACCCATTCACGCACGCCGCCAACCAGGTTCAACACGCCATAGGGGCTGCTGCCGCTTTCTGGCGCAGCTTGGGCTAATGAGGTGGGTAGGGGAAAGCTGGTACGAGCAGAAATGTGGCTGGCGCGTGCCGGATCCCACGTGTTGCCCCAGGGATACAGCCGGGCATCTGTGCCCCTGGCCGCTTTCTCCCATTCTGCTTCGGTGGGCAGCCGGCCGCCACGCCATGCACAATATGCCTGGGCGTTTGTCCAACTAACGTCTGTCACCGGGTAGTCGGCGTAGGTAGGGTTGAAGTAATAAGAGCGAGTTTCCTCGGTCGCCTCCTTTTCATCACACACAACCTGGTTGTTGCAGATCGTTACCCCATTGGCATTCGTTGTACAGTCGGACACCACCTCACATGTACCGCCCATGACAGCAGGTGGCGAACACGCGCCGGCAGCAACACACGCCTGGTAATCGGCATTGCTGACTTCATACCTGTCTATTGTGTATTCATCCAACCATACAGTAAGCGGCGGGTATGTGTCTTTCGGATCCATGTTGACAGGCCAGCTTTCCCGTGAAGCGCGATTCGCTTCTGCCTCAGCAAGTACACTATACTGCTCATAGGTTAGTCCCATCGTAAATTCCCCGGCGGGAATCAGGACCACATCGTCACCTGCCTGCCTTGTCGCCTGCTGACTGCGTACCAGCCACCACATGGCAAACACCGCCAGCAGCAATAGGCTGCCCAATAACACACTACCCAATTTTCTCTTAACTATTTGCATGGAAACCTCCCATTTTGAATGACTATTGTTTGGGGCACGTCCCTTTTTGAGAGTACCTCCCTTCTGACTA
>CAZDEO010000026.1:0-61661 GCA_964504445.1 uncultured Anaerolinea sp.
TCGAACTTTTGCTTGAAAACAAGAAATTCAATTTATTTGTGTTACGCTGTATTGAAGGGCAATTGTGTTTGCTTTTCATGATTTTAGCAAGCCGCACTATCTGTTGGGATTTTGCGGCGGACAAGTTGTGTTGCACATCATAATCTTTTCCTAAACTGGTTATTTGGAACTATTGCCATAGCAATACGCTGGAAACCGCGCTTGCAAACATGTTACAATGAAAGCGGTTTTCTGTTTTTCAAAGCGCAGTAATCATGTAAATGATGCATTAAGGATGGGAATAGGCTGATTAAATTGGAATAATGTCCGCCAATTGGGATGCATTAGACTGTTATCTAATTCATTAGATTGTTGTCTGACCAGCAGAATTTGTCAACTCCAAGGATATTAGACGGCAGGGCTTCAGTGATTTTGGGCAGGAGGATAAAGGTATGTTGTGGGTTATTTTGACGGCCGTAGCATTTCTCGCTTTTGTTGTTTCCTGGATTTTTCTGGGTCTGGTGGGCCTTACGATTGCTGCCGGATTAGTGGTAGGGTTTGCCGCATTGGGGTTACTGTACAAATATGCTTACGTTCATCTCAACGAAATGGAAGTAGGAGTCCTGTTTAACCGGGAAGGGAATTTTGCCCGTTTTTTACAGCCTGGACATCATTTCATCAACCCCTTTCTTGAATATTTGGACAGTAAAATCACTAAAGGTTTTCAAACAACCAAAGGCATAGCGCGGCAACTTCGCACGAAGGAGGGAATTCCTGTGGTCATTCACTGGGATGTTTCCTTTGCTATTGATGTGCAAAAAATTATGCCCGGCATTGAGCACAAAATGGCCCGCGCCTTGCCTAAATATGCCTCAAACATGATGGGGGGGCGCGTTTTACATTCGCTGCGGCATTTGGTGGAAAAGATGAGTATTGAGGAGCTGCACACGGATGGTTCTATTCAACAATTGGAAAATGCAGTCAGTGAAGAGGTTTATAAGCGATCGGCACATTTGGGGTTTCTGAAAAGTGTTGGCAGCGACATGAAGTTGGGTCCTATTGAAATGCCACCCCACGTAGAAAAAGCCATTGAAGCGAATTATGAACGCCGTCTGACGGTAGAGGCGTTGGAAAAATTAGAAGCGGTGATTGACAAATTCACAGACACTCATATGGAAAAGTTGAGCGAATTGGAGCGCTTGCGTATTTTGGACAATGGGGACACGCAATATTACTTAATGGAGACGGTTGCGAAAGGCAACGGCCGTTCCCAACGTGCAAGTTCCCCACCGCCACCAGGCACCCCAGGAAGTATGGGGCCTCACAGCAGCAGCCCCACATTGGGGTCATCTCCCCTGGATCCCCACCGGTAATGGCAAAGGTGGAGGTGGGCACACTTCCACCTTTTTAGGCCAAAATGGCCGTACCCGCTAGCCAAAGTTGCCACAAACCAAAACCCAGCAAAGCTACCGCCGACCATGCGCTCAACATTCTATTCACCCGCCTATCCAACTTACCCGTTAACGCAAACAACCCAATAAAACCAGCAAAGCCCCCCACCAGCATAACATAAAACCCCATCAAAAAAACCATCCCCCAAGCAGGGGACTCCTCCCACCCCGTTAACAAAATTGGTCCGGTAATAGTTGCCCAATAGATATATGGGTTAGGGCTTAAAGCATTGATCAATGCGGCCTTGAACACACTCTGGTGGGCAACTTCTGGGTGCGCAACGGCCGTAACTGTCTCCGCCCGCCGAAAAGAAACCCACGCACCCCAAGCCAGATAAATCAAAAATATCCCTCCTACCACCCGCAACAACACCAATAGCCACGGTGGCATTTGCGTCAGCACCAATAGAACCAAAGCAATAATCGGCCCATCGCTCACCAAAGGTGCCAATGCTGCTGGCAGCGTGCGCCATCCACCATTTCGCAAAGTATGAGAGAGCAAATACACCTGAAACGGACCGGGATGTGCCGCCGCTGCCCCCCCAAAAACCAACCCTTGCCACAAATAAACTAACATCCGCTTTCTCCGCAAACAACCTCGAACATGTACATAATATGCAGCATTCCCGCCTTATCAACATTCCCCAAAAGTGAGAACTCGCTTAAACTCACCGCGCCCAACCTGCGCCACCCATATCCTATTCAATCAAACAAAGTTGTATAATCAAAGACTTAACGCCATTAAGAAGCGTCCTGGTCGGCACTAGCATCAATATACCTTATTTACATCCGTCCAAATTTTTAGGAGGAAAATGACGTACTATGAGCAAAAGTTGGAGCACGCCAACACGGTACCTGGTACTTATTCTCGTGTTGGTCTTTATTATATGGCTGCTAGTATCAGCCCAAGCCCTTATTGGCCCTTTAGCCATCTCCGCCCTTCTTGCCTATGTCTTGAACCCCATTGTAACTTTTGTTAACACCCGCACGAAGCTCAGCCGCAACTACGTCGTTTTATTGGTCTACTTACTTTCACTGGCTGCCTTAGTAGGTCTCGGTTTTATACTGGTGCCCATCATTCCTGGTCAAATCACTACCGCCATCCGCGAAGTGGAGCGCATCATCATTGACATTGAGCGCAATCTCATTGCCATAACACCCCTAGATATCTTTGGCGTCGAGATCTCGTTGGAGCAAATTGAAGCCAGCATGCCAGTAATTTCCAGCGACTTTTTGCAAGCTGACGCCTTACTCAACGTACTACGCACGGCCTCCACCAACCTGGTTTGGGTGTTGGTTATTCTGGTAACCACTTACTACCTGCTGCAAGATTGGGGGCGTTTGCGTACCTGGATTTTCAACCTCGCCCCCCCCGACTATCGCATGGATATGCGCCGCCTTTACATAGAATTGAAAAATGTGTGGCAACGTTATTTACGCGGCCAACTGGTTCTCATGTTTCTAGTTGGGGTTATCACTGGCGTCAGCCTGGCAGCTATTGGGCTCCCTGGGGCCATTGCTTTTGGCCTTTTTGCCGGGCTGCTTGACGTCATCCTTACCATTGGCCCAACATTGGTCATGCTCGTTGCTGCAATCGTAGCCTTGTTTGCCGGATCAACATTTCTAAACATTTCGAACCTCTGGTTTATGGTCCTCGTGCTGGGAATATTCACGGCCATTCAGGGTATTGAGAACGTATGGCTACGCCCACGGGTAATGGGGCAATCGCTGCGAATGCATCCCGGCGTCGTATTTATCGGGGTAATTGGCGCCCTTTCGTTGGCCGGAATTTTGGCAGCCTTAATCATTATTCCTGTAATGGGTTCCGTTGGCGTAATAGGCCGTTATATCTACGCCAAAATTCTAAACATTCCCCCCTGGGTCGAAGAGAAAAATGAAAAAGCAAAGGATGGGGAAACGGCCGTTCCCCACCCAAAGTCCACCCACTTTTCAACAAAACCTACAGACACTTAAGAAAGCCAGCCAACTAAGCAGGAATAGTTTCCGCACCGCCCATATAGGGCCGCAGCACCTCGGGAATAACAATGCTGCCGTCAGCTTGCTGGTTATTCTCCAACAAGGCAATCATCACCCGCGGCAAAGCCAAACCACTCCCGTTCAGGGTATGCACGTGGCGCGCCCGCCCACCATCAGCCGGGCGGTACTTCACGTTAGCTCGCCGCGCCTGGAACGCTTCGCAGTTGCTGATGGAGCTGATTTCCAGCCACTCTTGGCAGCCTGCCGCCCACGCTTCCAGATCGTACTTTTTGGTGGCGGCAAAACCCAGGTCCCCGGTCACCATTTCTACCACCCGGTAGCGCAATCCCAAGGCTTCACAAATATCTTTGGCGTCTTGCACCATTTCCGCCAGCGCCTGATAGCTGGTTTCCGGGGTAGTGAAGCGATACATCTCCACTTTATCAAACTGGTGCCCGCGCTTGATGCCACGCACGTCCCGCCCGGCGCTCATCTTCTCGCGGCGGAAGCAAGGGGTATAGGCTACGTATTTCTGGGGCAGGTCTGCCTCTTCCAAAATCTCGTCGCGGTGCACGTTGGTCAGGGCAATTTCGGCCGTACCCAGCCACATGTAATCTTCTTCAGCATCCCGGTAAATGTTGTCGACAAACTTGGGCAACTGCCCGGCGCCTTCAAACATGGCAGAACGCACCATAAAGGGTGGGTACATTTCCGTGTAACCATGGTGGGCGATGTGGTAATCCAAAAAGAACTGGATGAGCGCCCGCTGCAAACGCGCCCCCCACCCTTTGAGAATATAAAACCGGCTGCCGCTAAGTTTGACGCCGCGCTCAAAGTCAATGATGTCCAGCTCTGGGCCTAAGTCCCAGTGGGGCTTGGGTGTAAAGCCAAACTGGGGTTCTGGGGCGCCTTGGGGCGGGTGGTTGACGTTGTGACTGTCGTCGGGACCAACGGGGACGCTTTCGTGGGGAATGTTGGGCACCCAGAGCATGTGCTCCCGCAGGGCCGCATCCACCTGGCGCAGCTCTTCATCCAAAGCGGCAATGCGCTGGCCAATTGCGCCGGTTTCCTCTTTAGCCGCGTCGGCGTTGTATTGCAAGCTTTGCACCTGGGCATGGAGTTGCTCCACCGTTTGGCCCACGTCTTGTCCGGCCTCGGCGCGCTTTAGGTCTGCTTCCATCTTTTTCAGGCTACCCACCCAGTGACCAATTTGTTTGGAGCTTTCGTTGCGCTGGCGGCGTAGCTCTTCGACTTCTTGCAGGATTTCGCGGCGGCGCGTGTCGGCCATCAGAATTTCGTCAATGGGCGCCGTGTCATTTAATTTGGCAATTTGTTCTTTAACCCACTCTGGTTTTTCACGAATCAGGTTTAAGTCAAGCATGCTCTTCTCCTTTACTTTTAGCTGATAGCGTTTAGCTGTTTGCAATTAGCCATTGGCTATTGATAATGGGCAATTAAAAAGGCCTCCTCGCCATTCCAGGACGAGGAGGCCCGTGGTGCCACCTGGTTTTGCTGACGGGTTGTTGCGTCAGCCTTATTGGGCGCTATAACGGGCGGACCCGGCTTTCTTTTGGTTGCTTGGGCAATTTGAAAAAGCAACTTGGGAGGGGATTTCGGGCTGCCGGTCTGTTGGCTTGCACCTCCGCCAACTCGCTGGTGATCCTGCACGGCCGTACTCGTCTCCGTCACCGTTGTTTCATATCAATTTGACTGGGATTATAGCCAGGGGAGAAACGGCCGTCAACCGCCCGCTTGGCCTTTTGGGGGCCTGGCTCTATAATCTCAGCCATCATCAGGTGGCATTCGCCCATCTCTCCAGATGCAGCAGAAGGAGCAGTCCTTATGAAAAAGCAACAAGTCATTTTGGTCACAGGTGTCTCTGATTATTGGGGTATGCGGGTTGCTAAGCGCCTCTTGGCCGAACCGGCAGTGCACGTCATTGGCGTGGATGCCAAGGCGCCACAAGATGCGCCAGATGGCCTGGATTTTGTGCAGGCCGACATTCGGAATCCCCTACTGGCGGACTTGCTGCGCGCGGAACAGGTGGACGCGGTCTGTCATCTGGCCTTTACCGAAAGCCGCCGCCGCAATGAAGCCAATTTTGACCTGAACGTCATGGGTACCATACAGGTTTTTGGCGCTGCCGCAGAAGCCGGGGTACGCAAAATTGTGCATCGCAGCAGCACGGCCGTTTACGGTGCCACGCCACAAAACCCCGCATTTCTCACCGAAGGGCATCCTTTGCAGGGCAGTCGCCAGTATGGTTACACGCGTTACATGGTGGAAATTGAGGAGTTTTGCGACGGTTTCCGCCCCCAGCAGCCCGACATGGTGGTGACGACCCTGCGTTTTGCCAACATTGTGGGCCCCACGGCCGTTTCCCCTCTTACCAAGCTGCTCCAGGGCAAAACAGCCCCCATGCTCCTTGGCTTTGACCCCATGCTGCAAATCATCCACGAAGACGACGTGGTTGCCGCGCTAGTTTTTGCCATCCGCCACGACCGCCCCGGCATTTTCAACGTCGCCGCTGAAGGCCTGATGCCCCTGACCCGCGTTTTGGCCCTCACCAATACCCTGCCGCTGCCCATTCTGCACCCCCTGGCCTATTGGGGGCTGGGTAATTTGCGAGGGCGCTTTAGTCCAGCGCGGCTCATCCCCCTAGAACTAGACTACCTGCGCTACCGCTGGGTGGCCGATACACGAAAAATGCGCCAGGAATTCAGCTTTACGCCGCAGTACACCATGGAAGAAGCGCTGCAAGAATTTGCTGGATTAAAGCGGGCTGGCCATGACCGGCCAAGGGAAGACGCCCTGGCATTTGACGAAGACCGCTTGCGGCACACTTTGGAACGCCGAAAGCGCCAAAAAGCTCACCAGGCAGTTCCGGCGCAAAAGGAGGTATCTCGTGAGTAATACACCCCACAACGGCCGGGAAATTCCCGTTGATGAAGAATTGAACGATGAAGAACTGCGCCAAAAGCTGGCGGCGGAACTAGACAGCCTGATTGGACGCATGAAGGAACTGGATCCGAGCTATACGCCGCCGCCATTTTCGCCCCAGGGATTTATCAGCTTCATTGAGAAAAGCGTGCAGCACCTAGCCCCGGGGATGCGTTTGGAGATTCTGGAGAAAATTCGCCACACCCTTACCGAAGATGTGTTTGACCTGGAAACGTGGAAGGGGCTGTGGTACCTGGTGAATTACAACGTGAAGTACCAGCTTGATTTTGTGAAGCGGCGCATTACGGGGGAGTATGAGACCGATGAGTGGGGGTTGGATTGGGAACTGGTGGACGTGATACGGCCGTTCTTCGATTTCCTCTACAAATATTATTGGCGCGTTGAGGTCACCGGGCTAGAACACATTCCCGATTACGGCCGTGCCCTGGTCGTCTCCAACCATTCCGGGCAGCTCCCCTTCGACGGGGCCATGATCGGCACCGCCATCTACAATGATCATCCCGCGCAAAGGCTTATTCGCAACCTGTATGCCTCCTGGTTCCCCACGCTGCCCTTCGTCTCCTCCTTCCTAGAGCGCATGGGGCAGGTGATGGCCGACGTAGACAACGGCGTGCGCCTGCTGGAAAACGACGAACTAGTGGGAGTTTTCCCCGAAGGGTACAAGGGCGTGAGCAAGCTGTACAAAGAGCGCTACAAGCTGGCCCGCTTTGGCCGGGGCGGCTTTGTGAAAATGGCGCTGCAAACCGGCGCCCCCATGATCCCGACGGCCGTGGTCGGCGCTGAAGAAACCTACGTGGCCATCCACAAATCTGACACGCTAGCCCGTCTCACTGGCTTTCCCTACTTTCCTATCTCGCTGCGCTTTCCCTGGTTGGGCATTCTCGGCGTCATCCCCTTCCCCACCAAATGGTACATTGACTTTGGCGCCCCCATTCCCACCGCCGAATATGGCCCGGAAGCTGCCCAAAACCTAAACCTGGTTTCCCAGTTGAGCAACCAGACGCGTAACGTGGTGCAACAAATGATTAACCATCGGCTGGCGCAAAGGCGTTCTGTCTTTCTGTAAACGCAAATAGGTGGCGCTAGGGGAAGGCATTTTCCCTAGCGTTACACACTCTCTTTTGACTATGCCTTTTTTTACCAATACCAAACAACTTTACGTGTGTATCGAGCAACTCTTTTACCGCATTCAGGAAGAAGACCCGAAGGCCAATGACGCCATGGTGTCTGCCAGAATGGCCATCCGGCTGAGCGTATCGGAACCGGAGGGGGTCATTATGATCAACGGCCGTTCCCGACCCGTTACCACCAGCTTCAACCCCGACAGCATCCAGCCCGACCTGGACATTAGCCTGAGTGGCGACACGCTGCATCAAATTTTACTGGGCGAATTGGGGCTGCGGCAGGCCATGTCCCGCAAGCTGTTGCAGGTTAAAGGCCCCGTTTTCAAAGTAATGGTTCTCGCCCCCCTTTTCCGGCACACCCAACAGATCTACCCCCAAATTTTGCGCGAGCAAGGCTTAGCCTAAAATTTCAACAACCCGTCGATTATCGCAGTTAGCAATCAAAGCCAGTTTAATCCCCAACCCTCATAAAACGGCGCACAAATACTAGGCTCCCGCCATTTCCCTTTCTTCTAACAGCATTTCCAACTCTGCCAACGTTTCGTTCAGCTTATGCAGCGGCGTATCCCGCCGTTCATAGTATGCTGCCCGCGAGGACAGCACCCGCCGCACCACCTGCGGGTTGTAATTGGACTCGCGAATTTCGGCCAGTTCCTCAATGACCAACCGGCGGCTGATGGCAATGCCATGCCGTGCCAGCGTATACTTATACCGTTGGTAATCTTCCGCCAGGTCCAACGTCACCGACTCAAAGCCGTGTTGGGCAATAGTCAACTGCGCCGAATAGCGCATGATGTTGTAAAAATGCATCTGGTAATCATCCAACCGCGGCTCAATGAGTATGATGTCTACTTCCGGGTGCATACGCCGCACCTGCTTAATGTGGTAATTCAGGCCAGAATGCATCATGATGCGCAGCACCTGGTTCCCCACGCCCTGGACCCCTTTTTCACTCAGGTAACCCCCGTGGTGTCCCAAAAAGGGAATGGCGTCATGGTCGCTGTTGTCAAAAGGCACCAATGGGTTAATGCAAATAACCAGCTCCGCACCCCGCTCGATAGCCAGGTCAATGCTGGCATTGCCGCGCATGCCGCCATCTACGTATTCCCGCCCATGGATGCGCACCGGTTTATACACCAGGGGCACGGCGCTAGAAGCAGCCACCGCCTGCGAAATGGGAACGTCTCCCATTTGCCCACAGCCAAAGATTGCGCGCTCGCCGCTGTCTAAATCGGTGGCAATGACGTAAAGTTCTTTTCCCAACTCGCCAAAGGTGTCAACGTAACCCGTTTGCAAAAGGGAGCGGTGCAGGTATTCGGCCAGAACGTGGTTATCATAAATGCCGGAGGGCAAGGCTTCGCTCAAGGACCAGACAAAATCAAAGATGGTCATGTCGCTCCGGTTGCGGGCATAGTGGGACCAGGCTTGTAGCAGTTTGCGGGGGAGGTTGGTGCCGCGCCGCCAGATTTCACGGCCGTTGAAGGTGAACAGATGATGCCGCCCCAGGGGTTTGATGGTGGGGTGGGTACCGTTGACGACCTGCAACATGCTTTTGGGACTCATGCCATTAGCCAACAGGGTAGAAACCAGCGCGCCAGCACTGGTCCCTACGTAAATGTCAAAGTCATTGACGGTACGGTTGACGAGCAGGTCATCAATGGCGCGCAGCGCGCCAATTTCATACACTGCGCCGGTTAGCCCCCCACCGGCAAGCACAAGGGCCGTTTTGCCTCTTTGGAACCGGAATCGATTACTCATACCTGTCCTTTAATTGTGCATGTTTCACAAGGTGTTGCCCCATCTTTTGGTGATAATGGTTGGGTATGGTATCAACCCCGGTAACGGCCGTCAAGCCCACACCATACCCACAAATCACCGCCTAATGGTATAATGAGCCTGTCATTTCAACCTGTCGGCTTAACAGTTTAGAAGGAGACTATTTCCATGAGCATTCCATTTCCCAGCGATGAGTGGATCAAAGCCTTATGCACCGTCTTAAACCAAAGCGCATCCTACCAGAAGGCTGCCGAAAAGTGGGAAGGCGACCTGGTTTTCGCTATTGAGAACGTGGGGGGCAAAACCGCCTACCTTTACATGGATTTGTGGCATGGGCAATGCCGCAGCGCCCGCGAATTAACTGGCGAAAGCGAGATCGCCCCCGAATTTCAGCTTTCTGCACCCCTGCCTACCTGGAAACGAGTTATTGAAGGCCAGCTTGACCCCATTCGCGCCCTCACCGGTCGCCAGTTAAAGCTGAAGGGGAACATGCTGAAGATTTTAAAAACGCCCAAAGCAGCCATTGAGCTGGTAAATTGTAGTAAAACGCTGGATACCAAGTGGCCGGGGTAAAAAATGGTCAATTGCCAACGGCCAATAGTCAATTGTCAACACCCAGGGACCAGGGTATGACCCGCAAGAAAGTTGGGCTGGCCTTTAGTGGCGGTGTGGTACGCGGTTTTGCCCACGTAGGCGTGTTGGCCGTCTTGGACCGGGCGCGGGTGCCCATTGACTTTGTAGCCGGAGCCAGCGTGGGCAGCATTATTGGGGCCGCCTATGCCACAGGCATGAAGCTGCCCCATATCATCGAAATGGCCGAGCAAATGCAGTGGCAGCGCATCGCCCGCCCCACCTTGTCTGAAGATGGGCTGCTTTCCTTTGACAAGCTGGAAGATTGGTTGCGGCAATTTTTCGGCCACCTACACTTTGAGGATTTGGCGCTTCCCTTTGCGGCGGTGGCTACCGACCTGGAATCGGGGGAACCGGTGGTGCTGGACAGTGGCCCGCTGGCGCCGGCAATTCGCGCCAGTTGTTCTGTGCCTGGGGTGGTGACTCCGGTCAAAATGAACGGCCGTCTCCTTTGTGACGGTGGCATTTCCAACAATCTCCCCATCAACGTGGTCCGGCATATGGGGGCGGAATACGTCATTGGCGTAGACGTTTTTCGCCACGCGCCCAAATGGCCGCTGCTTGGCCCGCTGGGGCGCGGCCTGGCGGCGGTAGAAATCATGGTAGAGCATTCTGGCGGCATGGAAGGCGCCGATGTGCTGATTGTGCCCGAGCTTTCCGGCAAAACCTATATGCGCTTTGACAAGCGAATGGAGCTGATTGCCCTGGGCCAGGAAGCGGCTGAAGCGCACATCTCGGCTATCCGTGCCGATCTTGGTTTGCCAGTAGCCTCTCATTCTTAACGAAGTTGTTACATCTTCATTAGATTCCATTAAGCAACGGCCGTTACCATTTCTACGGCCTCTTTTATGCTGCGCAAACAACAGATCGGCGCCTAAAGGAACGGCCGCAATCTTTCTTGCCCTGCGGCAAATACCAGAACCTTTTGCGAGCAACCATGTCCATTTCAACCTCCCCAACGGCAAAACCCTCCCTTTGGCGCGCCCATGGTGTCAAAATGCTGGCCCTCCTATTTTGGCTCAGCCTGATTGGTGGTTACTGGCTCTATGCGCGAACCAACGATTTAAGCATAACCGACAGCACACGTCAGTTAGCCAACTTACTCACAAGAACCACCTGGGGGCCAATTATTTATATCATTATCTACGTCTTGCGCCCCCTGATTTTCTTCCCCGCCACCCTCATCACCGTCCTGTCTGGCTTTCTATTTGGCCCCATCGGCACCCTTTACACCATTCTTGGCAGCAATAGCTCAGCCCTACTGGCCTTCTTCGTCGGGCAATACTTTGGCAAAGGGCTGTTGGATGCTGAAAAAAGCGCCGGGCTGCGGCAACATTATGCCCAACGCCTGCGCCAAAACAGTTTTGAAACGGTATTGCTTATGCGCTTGCTCTTTCTTCCGTATGACCTGGTACACTACGTGGCCGGTTTTTTACGCATTGATTGGAAGGCCTTCATCCTGGCGACAGCCATCGGTTCATTACCCGGCACCATCTCCTTTGTGCTTTTGGGCGCCAGCTTTGGCACCCTGGATGAGCTGCTCAACGGAAATTTACAGGTCAATCCATGGGCACTAGGACTTTCTATAGTCCTCATTGTTGGCAGCATCGCCCTTTCTCGCTTCCTAAAAAGACGGGAAGCCCATGGCTAAAAAAGTTCCCGCAGGGAAATAGATTTCCCTGACAAGTAAACAAGGTAAGCGTTCAGCCCCTCTGGAGACTTTTAAAGTTTTGAGTCCCTAATGATGCGATTGCCAGGGGAATAAACTTCAAAAGCCGGAACGGTCACCAAACAAGCAAAGGTAAAATCATGAATAAAGAAATCACGCGGCAAGGGCAAAACCCCAACAATTCCGAAGTTACCATTTACCCGCAAGACGCCGCTAACGCAGAATGGATTAGCCAGACACACCCCCCAGACTGGCAAAACCCCACGCCTAACGGCCGTTATAACCTCCTCGTCATTGGTGGCGGATCCGCTGGGCTGGTGGCTGCCGTAGGGGCAGCGGGGCTGGGAGCCAAAGTTGCCCTGGTAGAAAAAGGGTTTCTGGGTGGCGACTGCCTCAACGTCGGCTGCGTGCCTTCCAAAACCATCTTACGTGCCGCCCGGGTCTTTGGCGATGTACGGCACGCCGCTAACCTGGGCATCCACATCCCCAACGGCCTGCGGGCAGACTTTGGCACAATCATGGCCCGCATGCGCCAACTGCGCGCCGAAATCAGCCACCACGACTCCGCTCACCGCTTCCGCAGTCTGGGCATCGACCTGTTTTTAAGTACGGGGCAATTTACCGGCCCCCAAACCTTCAGCGTGAATGGTGAAACCATCGCCTTCAAGAAAGCCGTCATTGCCACCGGCTCGCGCCCCGCCATCATTCCCATTCCTGGCTTACAAGAAGCGGGTTTTCTTACCCATGAACACGTTTTTTACCAGCTAACCAACCTGCCGCCCCGGCTGGCAGTTATTGGCGCGGGGCCAAGCGGTACTGAACTGGCCCAGGCGTTTCAACGCTTTGGCAGCCAGGTCACACTTTTTGACATGCTGCCCCAGGTGTTAGGCCGCGCAGACGAAGATGCCGCAGCCATTGTTCAGGAAGCGTTGTATCGTGATGGAATTGACCTGCGGTTAGGGGCAAAGATAGAGGCAGTGCAACTGCAAGGGTCTGAGAAAGTGGTATTGTTTAAGCAAGAGGGGGTAATGCAGGAAACGGCCGTAGACGAAATATTGCTGGCGGCAGGCCGCGTACCCAACATCGAAGGGCTGAATTTGGAAGCAGCGGGCGTAACCTACACCACAAAAGGAATCACCATCAGCGACACCCTGCGAACCAGCAACAAAAACATTTACGCCTCTGGTGACGTGGCCCTGCCCTACCAGTTCACCCATACCGCCGACGCCGCCTCACGCCTGGTGCTGCAAAATGCCCTGTTCTTAGGACGCAAAAATTTGAGCCGCCTCACCATTCCCTGGGTCACTTACACCGATCCCGAAGTCGCCCACGTGGGTTTATCCCCCCGCGACGCGGCTGCCCAGGGCCGGGCCATCGATACCTACACTATCAGCCTAGGTGACACGGATCGAGGGCGCATTGACGAAGAACGCGGGGGCTTTGTCAAAGTCCATGTCCAGCAGGGCACCGGCAAAATCGTGGGGGCCACTATTGTTGCCCGCCACGCCGGGGAAATGATTAGCGAAATAACTCTGGCCATGGTTTCTGGGACAGGGTTATCTACCTTAACCCAGGTCATTCATCCATACCCCACCCAGGCCGAAGCCATTCGCAAAGCAGCCGATGCCTGGAACCGCACCCGCTTGACACCCTTTGTGGCAAAATTGTTTAAGAAATGGCTGGCCTGGACAAGATGATGACCAACAGGGGCAATCGGCTGGCGCCAGGGCAACACCGTTTGTGTGCTGTTTCGCCATTTTCTGGGGCAACATCTGGCTATTTCTTTAGCAACCAAATCAAATGTAAGTTCGATATTTGTTGGGAATATGCTGTTGTTCGTTATGGGTCACCAGCACTAAGCGGCCATTGGGGCGTACTTCAATCCGCGTGATGCCACAGTTGGCAATTTCCAGGTTTACCCACATTTCCAACGGGGCTTCTAGCACGCGACAGACAAAATAGCGGATCAGGTTGCCGTGACAAACGATCAGGTCTTGTTCATCTTCTACGCCCGAAACAGGCGCAAAGAAACGGGCGAATGCCGCGGCAATGCGTTGTTGTTCAGCGGCAATTTTTTCCGGGGGCATATCTTTGACTAGATTCTGCAATGTTGCGGGAATCGCTGGCACACTTTCCCATAGTTCCATCGTTTTTTCTATGGTAACCGTGGGGTGATAGGCGGCAATCAGATCAACCGTTTCATCGGCGCGGCGCAATGTGCTGGCGTAAATGGCGTTGAATGCTGTGTAGCGCAAGTAATCGGCCGTGGCCTGCGCTTGGGCAATGCCCACCATACTCAGGCTACCACCAAGTTCATCAGGCCGGTTGTCACGATCTTCCTGACCATGGCGCACCAAGTAAATAAGTCTTGTACCCATATTTTCTCTCGGAGCTGTGATTTGGCAAAAGGATTATAGCCGAATATGGGAAACGGCCGTAATTACGCACCCTGCCGCAGGAAACGCTCACTTTCAACTCACCGATTCAACCCAACCTCGCGCTCAGAAACTAATTTACGCCGAAGCACCTGAGTAAAAACGAATGCCAAATCGCCAAAAGGCCCGCGATATGACCAGTAACCCCAGGGTTACGCCCATCATCAGCATCATTGTCTCCGCGGTTAAACGGCCAATTAATCCCTCGGCAGGGACGGTAACGGCAAAGGCCACAGGCACAATGAAGGTTAGCGTAAACCGTAGCCAACTGGGGTATATGCCTACAGGCCAGCGCCCGGCCACGTACATGCTTTGGAAAATCACCAGAATATTTTCCACGCGAATAAACCAAAAAGAAAAGGTGGCCAAAATGAGCCAAAAGCTGTAAACGATGATGCCCCCACACAACATGGCCAGAAGAAACACGGCCGTTTCCAATAACCCAATTCGCGCCCCTAATCGCACCAGGGCCACGCCAATAACCACGGCCCCTAAGCCCACATCTACCAGCTTCCAAATCTCTACCCGCTGCACGCTAACCAGCAATTGCGCATCGGCTGGTTTGAGCAAGGTGAAATCCAGCGTTCCCTTGCGCACATCCTCCATAAAACGCTGCATGCTAGGGTTAATGACCAAGTTAATCACCCCACCCACCAAAATATGAATGCCTACCAGCGCCACCAAATGGTCTGGCAGCCACCCCCCCAGGGTATCCGTGTGGTTAAATACCACGACCAGCCCCCCCAGGGCTACAAGCAGGCCTAGCAGAGATTCCAACAACTGAATAAAGAAATTAGCCCGGTATTCTAATTCGCTTAATACTCCCAGGCGAAAGTAAGTCCATATTATGCGCATATAACCTTTTGCGGATGAATTGTAATAAAAGTGCTATTCATCCTTTTCCCGGCAGCAGCAAACCAACCGCTCTGGCAAAAACGCTTTCTCAATCTCCGGGAAAGTTGAAATTTTTTTTGACAATGTAGTAACCTTAGAAGGGCACGGCCGTTTCATGAGCCAAAAGCAGCATACCGCCGGACTCCGGTGTGCCAAACCAGCTTCACGACGATCACCCCCATAGCTGTCCAAACGGCTTGCACCAGCAATCCCCATCCAATGTCCGCCAGGGGTACGCGCCCCAGCAGCACCTCCACCGGAAAGGCCAGCATCCAGCGATAGGGTGACCAGGTTGCCAGGGTTTGCAGCAAAGGGGGTAGCAAGGCAATGGGCGCCAACTGCCCAGCCAAAAAAATTTTGCCCAAAAAGTACATGCGGATGATGGCGTTGACGCGGGTGGTCCAGAAAGCGACCATAGCCAGCGCCCAGCCCCACAAAAATTGAATGGAAAAGGCAAAGATGAGGGCCGGAATGAAGGCCAAGCCATTGCCCCAGGTCAGGAGCAAGGTGGGGCGAAAGATGAGAGTAAGGGCGATGGTTGTGGGGACGACGACCACCAGGGTGATGGCTTTGTAGGCCAGATTTTCGGCAAAGTCGGCGTGGATGGGGTGTAACGGCCGTAACAACATAGCCGATAGCTGTCCCTCGCGAATGCGCCAATCATACTCCCACATGTGCCAGGTGAAGGTGAGATGGTTGGTGACCATACTCACAATGAAATAGGCGGCAAAGTCAGCCGGCGTAAAGCCGTTTACTTCGCCACCAGTGGCCCTGGCAACGTTGGTCCACACCACCAAATAAACCACCGGCTCAATGACGATGCCAATGAGCCAGATGATCATGGCAGCGCGATATTGCAGGGTAACGGCCGTCCACGTCTTAAACTGCTGCTGGTAAATCCGCCCCAACGGCGGTAATCCCGCCAGAAATTTTTTGATCAACGGTCTATTTTTGCCGGCTGAACCAGGAAATGCCCATGCGCCCCAGGGTGTCCCCCTTGGTAAACTGGTAATAGAAAACGCCGCCCAGATGCATGATGAATAAAACGATGAAAACTTTTGAGAAAACGTTATGCCCCTGACGCGCCGCCACATCTTGAATATCCGCTGGCGTGAGATTGGTAGGGGGCAAGCTGACGCCACTGGCCAGCAACATGGCTGCACCGCTGAAAGCCAGCAGCAAAATGATGAGGTAAAGGAGGCGGTGATTCCACACAAAAGCCTGCTTTTCCCATTGCGGCATCTCCAGACTAGACGGCCGTTTGCCCACAAAAATCCAGACAATGCGCGCCAGGGTCAACAACAGCACCAGCGTACCGATAAGGGTGTGGGTCCGGTACATCGTTGTTTTCAGCGCCACCGAGTCATCCAGGCGCACCATGACAGTGCCCGCCAAAGCCAGACCAATGATGAGCAGCGCGCTTACCCAATGCAATAGTTGCGCAGTGCGATTATAACGGGACGGGGTGGATTCCATTTTATTCTCCTTAATTATTGTTGAATACCTGCCGAAAGCAGATAATTGCTGCAGTTTACCATAGGCTACGGCCGTTGCTCAACCTAAAAAATTCGCTCATGAATATCTTCCACTACCAAAACAACCAGCTATATTGTGATGAGGTCTCCCTGGCGGCCATTGCGGCTGAGGTCGGCACTCCTTTTTACGTCTACAGCGCCCAGGCCCTGGTAACGCGCGCCCAAGCTTACCAAACGGCCGTGCCGCCCACAAAAAGCCTTATCTGTTACGCGGTTAAAGCCAACGGCAACCCGGCCCTCATGCGCCTGCTAGGCCAAACCGGCCTGGGCGCAGACGTTACCAGCGGCGGTGAATTGTTCCTGGCCCAGCACGCGGGCATTGCCCCGCACACCATAATTTTCTCCGGCGTGGGCAAAACAGCCAGAGAAATTCACGCTGCCCTGGACGCCGGCATTCGCGCCATTCACGTCGAATCTGCCATGGAACTGGCAGCCATCGGCGACATTGCCACCCAGCGCCAACAAGTTGCGGCGGTGAGCGTGCGGGTCAATCCAGACATTTCCGTAGAAACTCATCCCTACATTAGCACCGGCCAACATGCGCATAAATTTGGCGTTACCCCCAACCAGGCCCAGGCGCTGTTGACCCAGGCCGCCGCCCATCCCTATCTACGCCCTATCGGGCTGGCCACCCATATCGGCTCGCAAATTACGGCGCTAGAACCCTTTGTGGCGGCCGCCCAATTCCTGGTAGCCCAGGCCCGCGCCCTGGAGGAAATGGGCATTCACCTGGAATATTTGGACGTCGGCGGCGGACTGGGCATTGACTATACCGGCAGCGGTGCACCGGGAATTGGAGAATGGGCAACGGCCGTTTCGCAGCCCATTCTGGCCGCCGGGTATCAGGTGGTACTGGAGCCGGGGCGCTCAATTGTGGGACCCGTGGGGGCTTTGGTGACGGCCGTAACCTACACCAAACAGCAAGGCCCCAAAACCTTCGTCATCACCGACGCGGGCATGAGTGACCTGATTCGCCCCACGTTGTACCATGCCCATCACCCCATTTTGCCCGTGCAGGCCCCCCCAAATGCGCCGCAAGTTTCTGTGGATGTAGTTGGGCCGATTTGTGAAACGGGAGACTTTCTGGCGCGAGAACGGCCGTTGCCCCCCCAACAGCCCGGCGATCTCCTGGCCATTCTCCACGCCGGCGCATACGGATTTGCCATGAGTTCCAACTACAACGGCCGTTTGCGCCCCCCAGAAGTACTGGTACAAAAAAACCAACATCACCTCATCCGCCAGCGACAGCAACTTCAGCACCTCATTCAAAACTGCTCCTAAACCAGTCAGATCCACGAAATCAACTCTGGCGCCAACCATCTCCAAAGCCTTACCCGCTTCCGGGCGAACCATATCTCCACCCTCTTTTTCAAGGTCAAAACCCAAAATTTCCACAAAATGCCCCCCAAAAATAACCGGTTTGTCAATTTCAAGTATTAAAGTATCATAAGTAGCGGCGAAGAAAATTAACAACACAAATTATAGATAGGACACAGGAAAGGCATGGCCCACCTTTTAGAAGTCAGACACCTTGAAACTCGTTTCTTCACAGAAGAAGGGATCGTACACGCCGTCAATGGCATTTCCTACACCCTGGACGAAGGGGAATCATTAGGAATCGTTGGCGAAAGTGGTTCAGGCAAATCCGTGGGGGTGTTGTCAATCATGGGGCTAATCCCGACCCCCCCTGGACGGATAACCGGTGGTGAAGTCATATTCAACGGCAGAGATTTGCTTAAATTGTCCCCTGCCGACATGCGCCGCGTGCGCGGTAATGAAATTGCCATGGTCTTCCAAGACCCCATGACCTCCCTAAACCCCGTCCTCACCATTGGTCGCCAAATGACCGAAGGCATGGAACTACACCTGGGCATGAACCAGGAGCAGGCCCGTGAGCGAGCCGCCGAATTACTTACACTGGTAGGATTGCCCAACGCCGCCGATCGTTTAGATGACTACCCGCATCAATTCTCAGGAGGACAGCGCCAGCGCATAGGCATTGCCATGGCGCTTTCCTGTAACCCAGCTATTCTCATCGCCGACGAGCCTACCACTGCTTTAGACGTCACCATCCAGGCGCAAATTGTCGACCTCGTCAAACAGCTTAAAGAAAAAATTGGCATGGCCGTCATCTGGATCACCCACGATCTGGGCGTCGTCGCCAGCATGGTCGAAAAAGTTGCCGTCATGTACTCAGGCTTCATCGTTGAAATGGCCTCAGTACAAGACCTTTATAAAGAAACCAGCCATCCATATACGTTGGGTTTGCTAGAATCCCTGCCGAAAGTCGACGCCAAATCCAAGCAACGCCTCATCCCCATTGAAGGACTCCCCCCCGACCTTCTCATAGAACCAAAACATTGCCCTTTCGCGCCCCGCTGCCGTTACGCGGTAGAACGCTGCTGGGAAGAAAATCCACCACTCAAAGCCATAGCACCAAAGCATTACACCGCTTGCTGGCAATGGGAGGCCGCTTATGAGGATGCCCAACAAAACATCAAAGAAGCAGTAGGAGCAGCAGCATGAGCCAGATAGAGAACAGCCTCCAAGGAAACCCTTCTGCTACCGAAACCCAGGCCAGCGAGGAACCCATCATCAGAGTGCGCAACCTAAAAAAGCATTTTCCCATACGTCGTGGCGTTCTGCAGCGTCAGGTGGGCGCCGTCCAGGCTGTGGATGGTATTTCTTTCGATATCATCAAAGGAGAAACGTTGGGCTTGGTCGGTGAATCGGGCTGCGGTAAATCAACTGCTGGCCGCACCATCTTGCAGTTGCTCAAGCCCACAGCTGGCGATGTGTACCTGAATGGTCAAGACCTGACCAAAATGGGGCGATCTGAATTACGCAAACAGCGGCGGCGCATGCAAATGATTTTTCAGGATCCCTACTCCTCGCTGAATCCACGCATGACGGTAGGCAATATTGTGGGTGAACCGTTGCTCATTCACAATATAGGCAATGCCGCCAGCCGCCGGGAACGCGTGCAAGAATTACTAAATTTGGTTGGCCTCAACCCGTACTTTATCAACCGCTATCCCCATGAGTTTTCCGGGGGACAGCGGCAGCGTATTGGCGTGGCCCGCGCTTTGGCCACCAACCCATCCTTTATCGTCGCTGATGAACCCATTTCAGCCCTGGATGTTTCTATCCAGGCTCAGGTTGTAAATTTACTAGATGATCTCAAGTCGGAATTAGGTTTAACCTATCTATTCATAGCTCATGATCTCTCCATGGTGCGCTACATTAGTGACCGGGTGGCTGTAATGTACCTGGGGCGCATTGTGGAAATAAGTCACCGGGATGAAGTGTATGATCACGCCCTTCATCCTTATACCCAGGCACTTCTTTCCGCAATTCCCATTCCTGACCCGGCCAAAGAAGAGAGGCGCAAGCGCATTATCCTGGAAGGGGATGTACCCAGCCCGGCTAACCCACCTAGTGGCTGCCGTTTTCATCCCCGTTGTCGCTTTGCCACCGATGTGTGCCGCCAGGAAGACCCGGAGTTTCGCAATTTGGGCACAGTGAGTTCACCACATATGGTGGCCTGTCACCATGCTGAAAAATTTTTCTAAAAACACCAAGGAGGTGATGGCATCAGGAAGAAAAAAGGCAAAACACAATCATAATTTCTTTTGGAACACGCTTGAAAAAGCAACTCAAAATTATGGAGGAGATTCATAATGAACAGTAAAAAACTTGGTTTGTTGTTAATAGTATTGCTTGCCTTTACGGCCGTTCTCGCTGCCTGCCAGCCAGAAACCGTGGAAGTCGTGCGTGAAGTGCCCGTAGAGGTCACCCGCGTGATTACTGAAACCCAAATAGTGGAAGGCGAAACCGTCGAAGTTACCCGCGTCGTCGTTGAAACCGTCATCGAAACCGTCGAAGTGCCGGCGGACACCGAAGAAGCCGCCCCCATGGTTCCCGATGACCCCACCATTTACACAGAAGTAACCTTTGGCGACATTGACACCATGGATCCCAACCTGGCCTACGACACCGCCAGCGGGAATTTAATCATGAACGTCATGGAAACCCTCATCCGTTACAACCACACCGACCCCACAACCTACGTTCCCCTGCTGGCTACTGAAGTCCCCAGCCTGGAAAACGGCGGCATCTCGGAAGATGGGCTCACCTATGTCTTCAACATTCGCCAGGGCGTCAAATTCCACAACGGCAACGATCTGACCCCCAGTGACTTTGAATACACCTTCCAGCGCGGTCTGCTGCAATCCGACCCCAACGGTCCGCAGTGGCTGCTGCTAGAACCCATTTTGGGATATGCCTCCGGCGACGTGACCGAAGAAATTGCCGAAGGTGCATATTATGGTGATCCGGAAGGCCTTCGCGCCAATGCGACCGCCGAAGAATTATTGGCGATCTGCGAAAAAGTCAAGGGAGCCGTGGTTGCCGACGACGAGGCTGGCACGCTAACCTTCAACCTGGCTCAGCCCTGGGGCCCCTTCATCGCCACCCTGGCCCAAACGTGGGGCGCCGCCATGGACAAGGAATGGGCCATTGAAAACGGCGCTTGGGACGGCTCTTGCGAAACCTGGCAAAATTACTATGCTCCTGGTTCCGAAAATAACGAACTGTCCGCCATCATCAACGGCACCGGCCCCTACATGCTAGAAAGCTGGACCCCTGGTGAAGGATACGTACTAGTCGCCAACGAAGATTACTGGGCAACCGAACCTCTTTGGGAAGGCGGCCCCAGCGGCCCGCCGCGCATCAAAACCGTTGTCGTACAATTGGTGGATGAATGGGGCACCCGCTTTGCCTTGTTACAAGCTGGCGATGCAGAATGGGTTTCTGTCCCCATTGCCAACCGTCCCCAGGTAGACGAATACGTGGGCGAATTTTGCGACTTCCGCACTTTTGAATGTACGCCAAATGCCGCCAACCCCAATGGCCCTCTGCGGAAGTGGGGCGGCCTGCCCAGCACCAGCCGTACCGACGTGTTCATGACCTTCAATGTCACCACCGACGAAAATGGTATGAACCCCTACATTGGTAGCGGCCGGCTAGACGGCAATGGCATCCCCGCAGACTTCTTCAGCGACATCCACGTGCGCCGGGCCATGAACTACTGCTTCGATTACGACACCTACATTGCCGACGCCTTAAATGGTGAAGGTGTGCGCAACAATGGCCCCATCATCCTCGACATGTTAGGCTACAATCCTGACGGCCCCATGTACGAATATGATCCAGCCAAATGTGCTGAAGAACTGTCATTGGCCTGGGATGGGCAATTACCTGAGACAGGTTTCCGCTTCCAAATTGCCTTCAACACCGGCAATACCACCCGGCAAACCATTGGCGCCATTCTGCAAAGCGAGCTGGCAGCCATTAATGACAAGTACCAGGTAGAAATTGTCGGTATGCCATGGCCCACCATGCTGCGCGCTTTCCGCGCCAGCCAACTGCCCATGGTAGCCAGCGGCTGGGTCGAGGACATCCACGATCCCCACAACTGGGTCCAGCCCTTCACAGTTGGCACCTACGCTGGCCGCCAGGCGCTGCCTGACGATCTGAAAGCCCAGTTCCAAGAACTGGTTACCGCTGGCGTGTTGGCTGCCGATCCGGCTGAACGTGAGCAGATCTACTTCGACCTGCAACAGTTACACCACGATGAGGCCATCCAGATTACCCTGGCGCAGGCCACAGACGTGCGCTATGAGCAGCGTTGGGTAAAAGATTGGTACTTCAATTCCGCCGAGTTTGGTCGCTACTACTACGCCTATGGCATGGAAGGTGGCCAATAAGCGCGATCATTGCTGAAAATTAATTGTTCTTAACTGTTAGACTGGTCCAATCTTCGCGGTTGGACCAGTCAAAATTTAGCAAGGGGGGTACAAAGAAAACCTCCATACCCCCCTTGCTAAGCAATTCATTAGTTGCCTGATGAGGAGCAGCCTATGACAGCCTATATCATCCGCCGCCTCTTGATTCTGCCGGTTATTATGATTGGTGTCACGCTACTTATATTTGCCATGATGCAGTTTTTGGGCCCCGTGGAAAGGTCGGCGTTGTACATACGCGATTTCCCCAAGACCCAGGGCCAGATTGACGCAGTAATTCGGCGATATGGCCTGGATGACCCTTTTTTTGTGCAATACTGGAACTGGCTGGTTGGGCGTGAAGACCCAGAAACAGGGGAAATTGTGGGTGGCATTTTGCGTGGTGATTTAGGCTTTTCGCGTACAGGGCGCGAGCCGGTGGTTGACCTGCTTAAAAGAAGGCTGCCTGTTACCGTGGAACTAGCTTTGATCAGCATGGTACCCATTGTGACCATCGGTATCTGGATGGGTATGCAAGCCGCCTTGCACCACAACAAGCTTATCGATCAGGCTGCACGTGTTTTTGCAATTTTGGGTTATTCATTCCCAACTTTCGTCTTTGGCTTGCTCGTGTTGCTCGTTTTTTATGCTCGTCTTGGTTGGTTTCCACCGGGGCGACTTACTACACAATTCGCTTTGGAAGTGAGCCGTTCTGGGTTTACCAATTACACCAACATGCTCACGGTTGATTCGATATTGAATCTGCGCTTTGACATTTTTCTGGATGCGTTACGCCACATGGTACTCCCGGTTATTACGCTATCTTACCTATCGTGGGCTTTGCTCTTGAAGGTCACGCGCTCCTCTATGCTGGAGGCGCTGCGCCAGGATTATGTAACCACAGCCCGGGCCAAAGGGCTAAGTGAACGCGTGGTAACCAACCGGCACGTACGCAAAAATGCGCTCATTCCGGTAGCAACGATCGCAGGCACCACGGTTGCCTCGCTTTTTAATGGTGTGGTAATTACGGAAACCATTTTCGATATTCCGGGACTTGGCTCCGCGGCGGCGGCGGCGGCCCTTAGCCTGGACGTGATGACTATGTTAGCTTATGCCTTATTTACTGCATTCTTGTTTGTTTCCGTGAATTTATTAGTAGACGTGATGTATGCGGTGCTTGATCCTCGCGTGCGGTTGAGCTAACAGGAGAATTTATCCATGGCCACGAGTACAAATTCGGTTTCGCCTGTAGCAATTCCTTTGGGCGATCAGGCTCTTGAAAAACAAAGATGGCTGGAGCGCGCATTTGGACCCGAATGGGCGCGGCTTATAAGAGGTGTTTTCACCAATCCTTTATCGGTAACCGGGCTGCTCATTATTTTGGGGTTCATTTTGATTGCCGCTTTTGCCCCAATATTAGCGCCACCACCAAACGCTAATTGGGAAACCACCTTGATTCCCCGGGATGGTTTTGGGCCTGAACCCAAGCCACCAGGGGCAGCGTGGAATAAGAATGCGCCGGGGACGATTCCTTTTTGGTACACGCCGCTAACCGGCAACGAGGAGTGGGTGCATTTGTGGGGTACTGCCAGTGGGCAATATGACATCTATTATGGTGTCATTTGGGGTAGTCGCACGGCGTTAATGATTGGCGGGATTGTGGTGCTATCGTCGGCCATTATTGGCATTATTATTGGCGCTACTGCCGGATTTTATGGGGGCTGGATTGATGAAATCTTGATGCGCGTGGTGGAAATTTTCATTGCTTTCCCTTTTCTGGTAGGGGCATTGATTCTGGCTTCAATTCTGGTGCCCAAACTGGGGCGTAGCATCTGGCCAGCATCCATTGCGCTAATTGTGTTTGGCTGGACGGGGTATGCGCGGTTATTGCGCGGTGACATTTTGGCTACGAAAGAGCGAGATTATGTGCAGGCGGCTCAGGCCGCCGGGGCCACAGATTTTCATCTGATTTTACGCCACATTTTACCTAATGCTATTTTCCCCACGTTGGTGGTGCTTTCCCTGGATATGGGGGCTATTGTGTTGAGTTTTGCTGCGCTGAGCTTTTTGGGCATTGGGGTGCAGGAAGGATATACGGATTGGGGACAGATTGTTAGTTTTGCTCGTTCTTACATTTTGAGCCTGGACAGGTACTGGTACATCATTGTGTATCCGGGTATGGCGCTGCTGTTGTATGGGTTAGGTTGGAACCTGGTAGGGGATGCGCTACGGGATATTTTGGATCCAAAGCTGCGCGGAAAAAGGTAGTTGTTTTGTGCGTTAAGGGTAAACCGCTGACCGGTTTGCCCTTGCTAAGGGTCATTGCTGTTAATCAGGTTGTCTGGCAAGAATGAGGCGGGTACGGCTGCGTGCCCGCCTTCGGTTTGGAGACGGGGTGTGGGAAAGCTGGTGAGTATGTTGTGGAAACGGCCGTTTCTCTTTCCATTTCTTCTCTTCATTTGCCTAGCTGGGTGGGCCGTTAGTACGGCTGCCCAGGAAACCACCACGCCAGCGCCAGACACCGTGCAGCCAACGCCCACCATTGACCGCCTGGCCCCACCCCCCACAGTAACCAGCCCCACCCAGGCCGACGACGGCGCCTATTTCTATTGGCTCAATTGCCAGCCTTGCCATGGCGACCGTGGCCAGGGCTTGACCGACGATTGGCGGGCGCAATACCCGGAAGAAGACCAAAACTGCTGGAATTCGGGCTGTCATGGGAAACGGCCGTACGAAGATGGCTTCACCCTCCCCACAACCGTCCCTCCCGTTACGGGGCAAGACAGCCTGCGCCAGTTTCAGACTCTCGGCCAGCTTTACGCCTACATCCGCGTGGCCATGCCTTACGAATACCCCGGCGCACTGCCAGACGAAGAGTATCTGGCGATTACCGCCTTTCTGGCCCGGGAGCACGAGGTTTGGGACGGCACACCGCTGACCGTTGAAAATGTGGGTAACTGGCGACTGCAGCCATTACCCCCACCGACCGCTACACCTGGGCCTGTCTCTCAGACTGGCCCACAAGACCTTTCCTTCAACTTGTTCATCGCCGGGCTTGTTGGCCTTTTCTCATTTGTGGGTGCCTTCTGGATATGGAAAAGAAAGGCAATCTAACCTTGCCGGGCAGCCTGGAAGCCTGGGGAGATCATCCCGCCCACCAGCGGAGGTTCTTATGGCTGGGGACGTTGAATGGCCTGCTGATTGGCGGGACATTGGCTTTGGGAGCCTGGGGCATAGAGGTGTATCAGCTGGCAAAGCTACCGGTTAGCCGCGCATATAGCGGCATCATTTTGAGCAGCGTGGTACTGCTGCTGCTTTGCGCCGGTATAGGCTGGGTCACCTCTCGCTGGTCCAAGACGCCCCTGACTGTGTTGGCCTGGGGTGGCACGGCCGTTTTCACCACCGCCCTCATTGAGCGAACCCCAACAACAATGCAAACCGTGGCCATCTGGCTGGCCGACGGCCGTTTTTGGGGGCTGCCCCTTTATCCAGTCACCACAGAGGCTTCTTTAGCCGCCTACCTACTAAGCGGCATATTTCTCATACTGGCGATGCTACTGGTGGGCATATTCCAGGAATTGCGCCTTCTCAGCCTTGGCCGGGAGTTTCTAGGCCAAAAGCGCCCGTCCCTCATGGCCTGGCTGCGCTTTCTGCTGCCTCTGGCCCTGGTGGCTGGGGCAGCCATCATTACCAGCAGCATGTTCCCAAACCCCTTCGCCAGCTCCCTGAAAATTGTCCACCAAACCATTCAGGTGGCCCGCACCTATGAAGGCGACCTGTTCACCCTGGGCCTGGAAGATGGCATCAGCTATGCGGCCATCAATGGCGTGCGCGACCAGCTAGATGGCCCCTACGTGCTGAGCATTGGCACGCTAGACCAGGAAACGGGCACTGTCCTGGTTATGGCAAACTTTGACAGCGGCGCCTGGATTAAATGCCGCCTGGTTTATGCCCAGCTTTCATTTTGTGAAGACGCCTCCTTGCCTTATACCCTTGGTTTCACCCACTTACTCACCGGTGCGCCCCTGCCGGATGATTGTGCTGGCTGTTTGCCACGCCTTGGCCCGGAACTTGCCGGGTGGCTTACAGTCCGGCAAAGCCATTTTGCAGAACCGCTCATTGTTACACGGCAGGCGGCTGAGGGCAGTTTTGTTTTGATGCGCGCTGAGACTGCCAACGGCCGTTACGCGGTAGAATGCTGGTTCAGCGGGCAGCCACGGGTCCAGCTAGACCGCTGTACCGAATTCACTGGATCGCAAACATAGGCACCCCATGCATTTGGCAAAATTCTTCCTTCGCCGGCTATTGGCTATCCCCGTCACGCTGTTGGTAATTACGGCCGTACTCTACGCCATCGTCATGGTTGCCCCCCCTGAAGAACGCGCCTCCCTCTACTTCCCCCCCCGCCAACCAAGCATTCTCACCGCTGAGCAAATCGAAGCCATGACCAACCGCATCATTGCCGAACACGGATTAGACCAACCCTACCCGGTGCAGTACATCAACTGGCTGCGCAATCTGCTGCGCGGCGACTGGGGCTGGTCGCCCACCTTCAATGCCGACGTGCTGGAACTGCTGCTCGTGCGCACTCCTGTCACCGCCGAACTGACCCTTTATTCCGTGCTGCTGTTCATTCCCCTGGGGCTGATTAGCGGCGTCGTTGCTGGATGGCGCCGCCACAGCCGGGCCGACGCTCTTTTTCGCTTCACCGCCTTCTTGGGCACGTCCATTCCCCCCTTTATTTTGGGGCTGTTGATGATGTCCATTTTTTACGTGGGCCTGCGCTGGTTCCCTGTGGGGCGCAGCAGTATTCTCGACGTTGTTCTGCGCCGCCCAACCTTCACTGTTTACACCGGTTTTCTCACCCTAGATGGGCTGCTGAACGGCCGTCCCGAAGTCACGCTGGACGCCCTGCGCCATTTAGCCATGCCCGTCATTACCCTCAGCCTGGCCCACTGGGCTACCCTGGGCCGCGTCACCCGCGCCGCCATGGTGGAAGAAGTCGACAAGGAGTATATTACCGCCGCCCGTTCCCGTGGATTGCGCAATCGTTCCATCATCTGGCGGCACGCCTTTCGCAACGTGCTGCTACCCGCCCTCACCAGCAGCAGCCTTTCGACCGCCTCCCTCATCACCGGCGTCTTCGTCGTGGAGGTCATCTTCAGTCTGCGGGGATTGTCAGAGCTGATTACCAAAGGCATTGGCGCGTTTACCCCAGACACGCCCCTGGCCCTGGGCTTCGCCGTATACAGCGTGCTGCTGGTGCTGCCCATGATGTTCATTTTAGATTTGCTTAAAGCTCTGGCCGATCCCCGAATTGGCGAAGGAGAGCTGTCATAATGCACGTCCTGCGCCGCTTCCTCAGCATCTGGCAGAACCGCCTGGCGCTGGTCATCATCTTCTTTTTCGTGGGCATGGCCATTGCCGCACCGGTTCTGGCTCCGCAACCCGATCCAGATAACCCTTCTTATTTTCGCGTCACCGGGCAAGATTTCCTGCGCCTGCCAGAACCACCTACGAAAGACAACATTCTGGGAACTGTGCCCCAGGTGCAGAATTTGCCCATGTTTGGGTTTATTCCCGGACAAGATGCCTCCTATCGCTGGGACGTGTATTTTTCGTTGATCTGGGGTACGCGCTCGGCGCTGCGTTTTGGACTGCTGGTCACGCTGGCCACGGCCGTTATCGGCATTACCCTGGGCGCTATCAGCGGATACGCCGGGGGCGCGACCAACCGGCTCATTCTAGGCGTCACCGACGCCTTTCTCACCTTTCCCCCCATTGCGGCCGTGTGGCTCATTCGCCGCCTTTTCTTCCAACAAATCAACAATCCCTTCATGCTGCCCGAACTGCTGCGCCCCTGGGAAATTTTGCTCTATCGCTGGCAAATTGACCCAGTAATGATTGCCCTGGCCCTTTTCTCCTGGATGCCCTATGCTCGGCTCATCAACAGCACCGTCAGCCAGATCAAGCACGTGGAGTACATCCAGGCTGCCGAATCCATAGGGGCCAGCCACGGCCGTATCCTCTTGCACCACCTGCTGCCCAACGCGATTGCGCCGGCCGTCGTGTTGGCCGCCCGCGACGTGGGCGGGATGGTTATCATGGCTTCTGCCTTCATTTTTATTGGCATTGGGGGAAATGTAGTCTGGGGTGTTATCCTGACCACCGCGCGCGATTACGTCATCGGCATTGGCGGCAACCCGCTGCGCTATTGGTGGACCTTTACGCCGGTTACTCTGGCCCTCATTCTCTTCAGCATCGGCTGGAACCTGCTAGGGGATGGCCTCAATGACCTGCTGAATCCCCACACCCGCAAGCACGCCCAATTGTAAAAACCTGTTTGGGTAATACGTTATAGCTGTTAGAATACCCATCGTCTGGCGTTTGTTGGACCGGCAAGATTTCTGTCTTTCCTGGGAACATCGCTTTCTGCCAGACTTTTGCAAGTCTCATAATGAGATTTTATTTTACAGGTGGAACATGAGTGAATTAGAGGATTTAACGGTTGCCGAAGCTTTGCAAATTGTACTAAATGGCGTTTTCACGCTGCCGCAGGAAATAGTTAAACTGCCTGATGCGCTTGGGCGCGTTCTGGCCCAACCCATCACCGCGCAGGACAGCTTGCCGCCCTTTGCCAACTCCTCCATGGACGGCTATGCGCTGCGGGCTGCAGATTTGGCAGGCGCGTCTCACAAAACACCGGTCAGCCTGCACGTGTTGGCAGATATTGCCGCTGGCGCGGACGTGGATGTGACGGTGATGCCGGGAACGGCCGTACGGATCATGACCGGCGCGCCTCTGCCCTCTGGCGCTGATGCTGTGGTTCCTGTAGAAGACACCAATGAGCCTTGGCGGGATGAGAAACGGCCGTTGCCTAAGACCATCCAGGTGCGGAGGCGGGTCAAATCCGGAGATTACGTGCGCCCCATCGGCGAAGACATCCAGGCTGGCACCATCATCATGACTCCTGGTCACCTGCTCCGCCCGCAAGAAATCGGCGTGCTGGCCTCTCTTGGCAAAAGCGAAGTGCCTGTTATTCGCCGCCCCCGCGTTGCCATACTTGCCACCGGCAACGAACTCATCAACGTGAACGAAGCCTTACGCCCCGGCAAAATTCGTAACAGCAATGGCTACACCCAGGCCGCCCAAGTTTCCGCACTGGGCGCCATCCCTATCCCGCTGGGCATTGCCCAAGACACGGAAGAAGACGTACGCCAAAAACTAAACCACGGGCTAGAAGCCGGGGTGGACCTGTTCATCAGTTCTGCCGGCGTTTCTGTGGGCGCCTATGACGTGGTGAAAGCCGTGCTAGAACAAGAAGGGAACGTGGGCTTCTGGCGCGTACGCATGCGACCAGGCAAGCCTCTGGCCTACGGGCAATACGGCGGGGTTCCTTTCCTGGGCCTGCCCGGCAATCCGGTCTCTTCCATGGTTTCCTTTGAACGCTTTGCCCGTCCAGCCATCCTCAAAATGGCCGGGCACACGCAGCTAGAACGTCCCCAGGTGACGGTTGTCATCCAAGAAGATATTGATTCTGATGGACGGGAGAGTTACATTCGGGCTGTGGTCAGGCGGGCGGGGGAAGGGTACACGGCCGTTACCACTGGCGGCCAAGGCTCCCACATGATGACGTCCCTCATCAAGGCCAATGCCCTGGTCATCGTGCCAGCGGGCGTCACCCACATTGCGAAGGGACAGAAACTGCAAGCAATGATGATCGATTGGCCAGAAACTATCTTCTGAAAAAGAAAAGGCCCATAAGCGGGCCTTTTTTAACGGTTAATCTTGCAACTGCAAGGTGCGGCTCAGCAGCTCTTCCTGCTGATTTCGAGTGCGATCCCGCCGCCGCCGGGATTTCTTGCCCTTCTTCTGCCCTTCAGCCAGTTCATCAATGGTGTCATCACCCATAGCGCGACGCAGCGCTACTTCCATAGCCGTGGGCAGCGCTTCATCTTCGTCTTCAAAGTCATAATCCACAACCTCAGCCTGTGGACCACGCCCACGACGCCCGCCGCGTTGTTCCACGGCTGCTTCGGTAAAGGTCGCTTCTGGTTTTTCCATCAACGCTTTCATGCTCAGGTCAATACGGCGTTTCCGCTTGCTAAAGCCCAAAACCTGCACCTGAACCTCGTCGCCAACCTTCACAACTTCACTGGGGTTTTTCACATAATCGTGGCTCAATTCGCTAATGTGAACCAACCCTTCCCGCTCGGCGCCAATGTTCACAAAAGCCCCAAAATTTTCCAGGCGCGTCACTGTACCGGTATAAATGTTTCCCGTCTTCAGGTCATTCCAGTCTACGGCCATTGGCTCAATCATGGTGACCATAATTTGCTGCATTTGCGGATCAACTTTGTCAATCCATACCGCTACTTCGTCACCCTCTTTCAAAGCATCGGACACACGATTTACACGGCCTTCGCTTAGTTGGGAAATGTGTATCAGGGCATTAACGCCCACGCCGATGTCTATGAACGCCCCATAAAGTTCTAGTCTTTCTACCTTACCATTGACTTTCATCTTGGGCTTTAAGTCGTCAATGGATGTGGGCACCGCTACTTCTGGTGCTTCCATAGTTTCTATTATTTCTTCACTCATCGTTGAGTTCTCCTACGCAGGGGTAATTTCGTCAAGCGCTCCGCGTAAATATGACCAATTTGTTGTTCACAATGCATTTGGGGGGCAGAACGCATAATTGCTTTGCTCCAGAATCCAGATGGCAATTATAACAATGGCCTATGCCATGTCAACTGAAAATCAGGTTTGTTAACACAACTTAAGTCCCATTTTCTTCAGGATTGCTGTTTTTTCCTGGACTAAACGTCGAAATATAGCGCCATCTCATATGGATGGGGGCGGTTACGCACTTGCAGGTATTCCGTCTCCCGTTTGAAATCAATCCACTGCGCAATCAATTCTGGGCTAAACACGCCGCCAGCCAGCAAAAAGGCGTGGTCGGCTTCTAAAGCTTGCAGCGCTTCTTCTAATGTATCGGGCAAGGCTTTGATGGCCGACTTTTGGCGTTCGTCCCAGCTAAATACATTTTCGTCTATGGGGCCAAAGCCGGCCTCGGTGGGGTCAATTTGCCGTTGAATACCATCTAAACCGGCCATGAGCTGCGCCGCTAACATCAGGTAAATGTTGCCGGTGGCATCAGGCGGGCGAAATTCAATGCGGGTGGTTTCTGGCTGGTGAGCGTATTTGGGTATGCGCACGGCGGCGCTGCGGTTGCCCAGGGAAAAAAAGGCGTTGACGGGAGCTTCAAACCCAGGAACGAGGCGGCGGTAAGAGTTAGTGCTGGGGTTGGTGATAGCGAGCAAGGCCGCACCATGGGCAAGGAGGCCACCGATATAGTAGCGGGCGACCTGACTCAGGTTGGCATAGCCATTTGGGCCATAAAACAGGTTACGGCCGTTCTTAAATAGGTGCTGGTGAAAGTGCATGCCGTTTCCCGCTTCCCCATACAAGGGTTTGGGCATGAAGGTAACGGCAAGATTGTGGGAAACGGCCGTCATCTTCGTCACATACTTCGCCAGCATCGTCGCATCTCCCGCCGCCAACAACCCCATCATCTCCGTTTCAATTTCCACCTGGCCTGGCCCACCAACCTCGTGGTGGTGGTACTTCACCGGCACTCCCATATCCTCCAGGCGCAGCATCATCTCCGTGCGCAAATTGTATAGCCGGTCTTTGGGGGGAATGGCATGATAGCCACCATGTAGGGGGATGTAATGCCCCAGTCCTCCGGCACCGCTATTCCAGTCTGCCTCTTGGGAATCCAACCGGTAGCCAGCCCGGTTGACACCATTTTCATAAGCAACACCGTCGAAAACGTAAAATTCATATTCAGGCCCCCAGCGGCTTTCATCTGCAATACCCGTTTCCTGCAAATAGGCTTCAGCCCGCTGGGCAATGTTGCGTGGATCGTTGGCAAATACCGCCAGCGTACTGGCCTCGCGGGTGGAGCAAATGAAACTCAGCGCCGGATCTGCGTAAAATGGATCAAGGCGACCCGTGGCGAGATCAGGTATCAGCACCATGTCCCCCGCCTTGACGCTCTTCAGTCCCACGGAAGAGCCGTCAAAACCAACCCCCATTGCCATTAAATCTGGCGTAAACTGGTTGGCGGAAATGGTAAGATGGTGCCACCGGCCCCATAAGTCACAAAATTTCAAATCAACTACCCGAATACCCCGTTCCTGAACGAACTGCTGCGCTTCGGCTAATGATTGAAAGCCCTTTGTCAAATTGTGCATTTTACCTATGCTCCCTGTGAAATTTTTTCTTTTTGCCAAAATATGTCGGTAATCTACTATACCTTCATTTGTGGTTTTGTGGGATTATGGTCGTTGACAAACCTTGTAAGATGTTAAAATAACACCTTGCGACAATGTGATGGGCAGCATACATGCATACCCCTCAACCGTTGGAACCTACATACCGGTTTTGCAGAGAGGTGAACCATGACCCGATACAAAATCATCGTCAATCCTACGTCTGGGCGGGGGAATGGGGAGCGGATTATCCCGCTGCTCGCCCAAAATTTGCGAGGGTTAGGCGTGGATTTTGACCTGGTACGCACTGCAGGGCCGCTGCACGCCGTGGCGCTGACGCAACAGGCTGCCAACGACGGCTTTGATGTGGTGGTGGGCGTGGGCGGCGATGGCACCGCCAACGAAGTCATTAACGGGCTGATGCAGGCCCAAGAAAATGGGCACGCTCGCCAGGTAGCCCTGGGTGTGCTGCCCGCCGGGCGCGGCAACGACTTCTCCTTTGGCGTAGGCATGCCCGCTGATTTGGCTGCCGGGTGCCGCGTTTTGGCTGCAGGATGGCGTAAACCCATTGACGTAGGCTGGGTCCAGGGTGGTATTGAGCCGGATGGCCGTTACTTTGGCAACAGCATTGGCATCGGCTTCGACGCCGTGGTCAGCATCGAGGCCCTCAAAATGACCCGTCTTACCGGCTTCGTCTCCTATCTGGTAGCCGTTTTCAAGACCATTTTCCTGCACTACCAGACCCCTCACGTCGAAATCCGCTTTGACGGGCAAGTTGTGACGTTGCCTGCGCTCATGGTCTCCATCATGAACGGGCGGCGGCAGGGCGGGGCTTTCCTCATGTCTCCCCAAGGCAAAAATGACGACGGGCTGTTTGACGTGTGCATCGCCGAAAAGGTCAGCCGGGGCCGCATCCTCACGCTGGTTCCTCATTTCTTAAAAGGCACCCAGTACGGTCAAAAAGAAATCCGCTTCCTGCAAACCGACCAGCTAGAGGTAACGGCCGTACAAGGCGTACTGCCCACCCACTGCGACGGCGAAATCATCAGCACCCACAGCCGAAAGCTCACCCTGGCGCTGCACCCCCGCCAGATTGACGTAATTTGTCCCCAACCGGAAGACACTGGCTCATGAACGTCACCTATCCTCTAGTCAACTTTGTTTTTAAGCGCCTGGTACGCATCTTGTGTTGCGTAGATGATTCCCAATGGTCAAAATTCCCGCCCAAAGGGCCTTTATTGCTAGCAGCCAACCACATCAACTTTTTGGAGGTGCCGGTGATGTACCTGCACCTGCTGCCCCGGCCCATCACCGGTTTTGTAAAGGCCGAGAATTGGGAGAAGCCCTTTTTCCGCTGGTTGTTTAACCTGTGGGGCGGCATTCCCCTGCACCGCGCTGAAGCAGACATGGCTGCTATGCGGGCGGGTCTAGCGGCGCTGGCCGAAGGCAAAATATTGACGGTAGCTCCCGAAGGCACGCGCACGGGAGACGGCCGTCTCATTCGTGGGCATCCTGGCATTGTGCTCATGGCCCTCAAAGCAGACACCCCTATTTTGCCGGTAGCCTACTGCGGCAGCGAGCACTTCTGGGATAATATTCGCCGGCTGCGGCGCACCCCGTTCAATGTACGTGTAGGACGGCCGTTTCGCCTGGAACCGGGCAGCGCACCCGTCACCAAAGCCGTGCGCCAACAGATGGCCGATGAAATTATGTACCAGATAGCCCGGCTGCTGCCCCCCGAAAATCGCGGCTACTACGCCGACCTCTCTGCCGCCACCGAAACCTATCTGGACTTTCTGCCCGAATAACTTATTTCAACACCAGCACGTAACGGCCACGGGTTCCCCCCTCAGTAGCCGTATAGAGATAGGTAGCCTCACCCACCAGCACAATGTCCGCGTGGCCAACCCCCACGTTACCCGGCAAATCCATGATGATGGGGTTTCCCGGATACTTTTCCCAGGAACCATCCAGCTCTAAGGTGACGCTGCGGGCCAGCCCCAGGGCAAACTGGTCGTCCACCACGTAAGGGTCACTGGGGCCGCGCACACCCTCATAGGTCATGTAATAATGGTCGCCTACGCGCACCACGTCCGCTGAAGAGATGGTGCGGAACTCAAAATAGGGGTTGGCCTCTGGGCCGGTCAAGTCTACTGGCCCATACCCCAGTTCGGCTGAAAAAAGCGGGTTATTGGCGCATTCCACCATGCCAGCGGCCCCAGCAAAACGGTTCCCTTTGTAGCACCCCATGTGGCCCGGTGCTTTGCCCAGGGCCACAAAAACGTAGAGCATGTCTCCCTCTACATAAATGCCAGGCGGGCCGCCAGCCAGACAATCCCATTCCTGGTCGGCAAAAATATTGGGATGGGGGCCAATGAGTTCATAGGACGCGCAGCCGCCGTAAGGGTAGGTCCATATCCAGGTGCCGTCAATATGCGCATAATCTGACCAGTTCAAGCCGTCAGAAGAAGTACGCAGGTAGTTGTAGGCGCCAAATTCGTAGACCATGTAGGCCTCTTCGGAGGTAAAGAAGACGCGGGGGTATTGCTGCTGAGCAATCTGGTCGCGACGGCCGTCGCAAGGACAGCTAGCACACGGAAAAAGACACACCGGTTCAGTAAGGGTAAAGGTCTGCCCGGCATCCACGCTGATCCAGCGGGTGGTACAGCCGGGAAAGGGCACCGGGTTGCCGCACTGATCTACCACGCCGGCTGATTGATAGCTGGCATGGAGGTAGGACCACAGCTCAAACTCCCCCTGCTGCACAGTGTCCGATTCGCCAATGGGCAGGCCGGTGTCGGGAATTTCGAGCAACCATTCCGCACGGCCGTGCCAAAAATCCTCCAGGGTGGCAAACTGGCGGCCCGGGGGCGGATAATAGCCTATTTCCGGTGTGGGGGAAGGGGTAATGGTGGGGATGGGCGTAACCGTGGGGGGAGGAGGCAGCGGTGTGCTGGTAGGCAGGCTGGTAGGCGTGGCTAAAGGTCCAGAGTGGGTGACGGCCGTTTCCGCTACGCCCCCCGCCTCTATCACAGAAGCTTCAGGCACTTCCTCATTCCCCTCCATTGGTCCACATGCCGCCAACACCCACAAACCCACCAACCCACTCATTAACCAGGCCACCTCTTTTACCATTATGTCTACAATCTCCCACTCGATATACCCTGCAAGTTTACAATGCGGGTTTCCTCAATCAAACCCTAATACGCTGTTACACAAGTTTTGTTCATCATTTTCCCGGAAGCGTTGAACCAATCGCTCAGGCAAAAAAGTCGCTGGATTATACGTTCCTGACAAACAATTGCCACCAGTTGCGTGCTGCCCATTGACCGGTAAAATCATTTTCATGGAACTGACGCCCCGGCTGCTGCTCTCCGCCTATACCCAGGGCATCTTCCCCATGGCCCACGACGACGGCATCTACTGGTACCAGCCAGATCCCCGCGCCATTTTACCTTTGGACAGCTTCCACGTCTCGCGGTCATTACAGCGCACGCTGCAAAAGAACCCCTTCCGCATCTCCACAGACACCGCCTTTGAGGCCGTGATGCGCTTTTGTGCCGCACCCGGCCCCCAGCGGGAAGAAACGTGGATCAGCGAGGAACTCATTGTGGCCTATTCGCGCCTGCACCAGTTGGGTTTTGCCCACAGCGTGGAATGTTGGCAACAGGGTCGGCTGGTTGGCGGGCTGTATGGCGTAGCCATTGGCGGCTTTTTTGCCGGAGAAAGCATGTTCTCGCGGCAGCGCGATGCCAGCAAAGTAGCCCTGGTCTACCTGGTGCAGCGGCTGCGCCAGCGCGGCTTCCAGCTTCTGGATGTGCAATTTATGACCCGGCACCTGCAACGCTTTGGCGCCATTGCCGTACCGAATGACGCCTACCAACAGCGGCTGCAAGAAGCGCTAAACGTGAACACAAATTTCTAAACTGGGCACGCAGCGTGTTAGCTGGTCCGCAATTCAGCCTGCTCCGCTAACAAACTGCCAGGCCCCCTAACTCAATTCAAGGTGATTAGCTATGAGCGTATCCCAAGTGCATATTGATGTCTGGTCAGATTTTGTCTGACCGTACTGCTTTTTAGTAGCCTCCAGTTTGGAGAAGCTGAAAGTAACCCATGGTGTCACAATAGCGTGGCGCTCTTTTGAACTACGTCCCAAAGATGGCCCGCCCTTGCCACCAGAGTACCGGGCGCGCATTGAAGCGGCTCGCCCGCAGCTCTATGCCCTGGCGCGGGAACGGTATGGCTTGGAGCTGAAGGTTGGCCCCTTTGGCGTGGACAGTCGCCCGGCGCTGGTGGGCGCCAAGTTTGCCGAGGCTCATAATGTGGGCGAAGCATATCATGCGGCGGTGTTTCGCGCTTACTGGCAGCAGGGGCAAAATGTGGCGGAAACGGCCGTGCTGACCCAGGTAGCCGCGCAAATTGGATTGGCGAAAGAAGCTTTCCTGGCTGCGCTGGACGGTGTAGAATGGCAGCAGGCGGTGGACGATGACATTGCCCAGGCCCGCCAATATGGGCTAACGGCCGTGCCCGCTCTCGTCTTTGGCAACCGTTACCTGGTTAGTGGCGCTCAGCCTTATGAGATACTGGCACAAGTAACCGAGCAACTGGCCGCCGAATTAAGGCTACGCGGTAAATAACCATTTTCATCACCTGAGATAGCCTGTGGAGGAGTCCCACAATGGGTAAAAAAAACAAAAAAATTGAACCAAATGACGTGCGTTTCTTTAGCGGCCGTTCCAATCCCATCCTGGCCCAAAAAATTAGCCAGTACCTGGATATTCCCTTAGAAGAAACCCGCTTCTCCAAATTCAGCAACGACAATCTCTTTGTCCAGCTAGGGGCCAGCGTACGTGGGCGGAGGGTCTACATCGTGCAATCCCTGGTTCCCCCTGTCAGCGACCACCTGCTCGAACTGCTGATGATGCTTGACATCGCTAAAAGCGCTGCCGCCCACGACATCCATGCCATCATTCCCTACTACTCTTATGCCCGCTCTGACAAAAAAGATGCTCCGCGAATTTCCATTACGGCCCGGCTGGTAGCAGACCTGCTGCAAAAGGCTGGGGCAACCCGCATCATGACCATGACCCTGCACTCTCCTCAAGTCCACGGTTTCTTTAGCGTTCCCGCAGACCCGCTGACAGCCCGTGGTCTTTTTGCACAACATATGATCGACAACGGCAAAAACCTCTCCAACGCAGTTGTCGTAGCCCCTGACGTAGGAGGCGCTAAATCAGCCGCCCGCTTTGCGGAACTGTTAGATTTACCGACGGCCGCTGCCCAAAAGACCCGTATTTCTGATGAGGAAGTAAAAATAGGCAGCCTGTTTCAGCGCCAGATAGCTGGCTTTAGCCACGCCATTATCTATGATGATGAAATTGCCACCGGGGGTACGGTGGTAGAATTATCCCGGCTGCTAGTTGAAAGCGGTGTCGAAAAAATCACCCTGATCTGTACCCACGGTCTATTTCTGGGTAAAGCCTTCGAGCGGCTTGAGGCCATTCCGCAAATTAAAGAGATTATTACCACAGATACCGTGCCCCGCGCGCCAGAAAACCAGCCGCCAAACATGACCATTCTCTCTACAGCCCCAATTTTTGGGCAAGCCATCCTGCAAAATTATTTGCACCGTTCCATTGGCGAACTGTTTGATTTTGGCGTAACTAAAAAGTACCGGTAAGAGGATAGCGACAAAGCCATGAGTGACGCGAAGAACAAAAAAAAGGGGTGGTTGGAAAAGCTGAAAGGTCTGGCCGATTCGCAGCCAACAGAAAGAGCGGGGCCGCCTAGAAAACCTGCTACACGCTTGCGAAACGGCCGTACCCCATGTAGACTGGCGCAGTAACTTTTAAGCGCCTGGAGATTGGAGACCAGAACGTGGAAAGCGCCCCAATCATCTAACTCCAACCCCATGAACCGTATCAATTCCTGATTCCTGAAAAATAAATGCATCCCTAAAACGGAGGAACCTATGAATGACCATCACGTAGATTTTAATATGTCCTACATCGACAGTTGCGACCGCATCCCGCTGCTGCTCATCCACGGCTTTCCATTCAACAGCAGCATGTGGGAACTTCAGGTAGAAGATTTGGGCGAGCTGGCGCGCGTCATTGCCCCCGACCTGCGCGGCTTCGGCCGCACAGACGCCACCCCCGCACCGTACAGCGTAGGCCTATTTGCCGAAGATTGCGCCAATCTACTGGCCTATTTGGGAATTGATGGCCCCATCGTCGTCGGCGGTCTTTCCATGGGCGGCTACATTGCGCTCGAATTCTACCGTCGCTACCCGAAGCGCGTCGCCGGACTCATTCTGGCCGCCACCCGCGCTGGCGCTGATTCAGCAGAAGGGAAAGCCGGGCGCGACAAAGCCGCCGAAACGGCTCGCAGCCAGGGCGCAGCGGCAACAGCCAGTGGTATGTTGCCCAAGCTGCTGGCTCCACAAAACTACGATGACCAACCGGACGTGGTTGAATTTGTGCAAGAAATGATGGAAAGCGCCAGTGTTGAGGGCATTGTTGGCGCTCTCATGGCGATGAAAGAACGTCCGGACTCTACCCCTACCCTGCCCGAAATTGAGGTGCCGACGCTGATCATTCATGGCGCTAAGGATCAGCTTATCCCGCTATCGGAGGCTGAAGCCATGCACCAGGCCATTTCTGGAGCAGAACTGGTTATTGTGCCTGACGCTGGACATTTGCCAAACCTGGAACAACCGGAGCTGTTTAATGATGCGGTGATGGATTTTTTGGAAATGTTTTATGAGGAGTAAGGGTTAGTGGGTTAGGTTGTGGATGGGGAAGATGGGCTGGTTTCCCTAATCAGGCCAATAAACCATCCACCTAACTACTTTGCCCCTCGCGCATCAAGATCATCAAGGTAATATCATCGTATTGTGGCGCTTCGCCGGCAAATTCGTAAATGGCGGATACTAGCTTGTTTTCAATGATGTCGGCGGAGCGCCCCATGTTGGCACTTACAATGGCTTGTAGTCGTTCCTCACCAAAAAAGGATTCATCTTCGTCCTGAGCTTCGGTCACGCCATCGGTGTACATCACCAACACATCACCTGGGGCAATTTGTACCTCTTCATATTGCCACGACACGTCATCGAGAATGCCGAGAGGCATGGCGGTGCGAGTCAGTAAGTAGGGGGTATTGCCGTTTTGGGCTTGCAGCAGCATGGGTGGGTTGTGGCCGGCGTTGCAGTAAATGAGACGGCCGTTCTGCGGATCTAGCACGGCATAAAACACGGTCACAAATAAATCATTCACCGTATCCGTGAGAATGCGGCGGTTTGCCGCCCACAGCACGCGGTGGGGTTCGTCCACGAACTGGTCGGCGTAGGTGCGAATGAGGGTGCGGCTGAGGGCCATGTATAAGGCGGGGCCAATCCCCTTATCCGCTACGTCAGCAACGACTAGGCCGAAACGGCCGTTTTCCAGCGGAATGATGTCATAGAAATCTCCCGACGTTTCCCGGGCCGGTTCCAGCGTCACCGCCAATTGCCAACCCGGTACATCTGGCAAAGTCTGAGGCAAAAAGCTTCCCTGAATGCGCCCTGCTAATTCAAGCTCCTGAGACATCTTCTTGTAAGCCAATGCCTGGGCATATACCTCCGTCTGATAAGCCTGAGCAAAGAGTTCCTCGCGGTACACTTCTGCCTGGGCAGCCAGCGCCTCCTCATATTCCGCCTTCTGTTGCAAAATGGTCGCAATGAGAGCGCCAACGGAGCGCAAGGCGGGTAAGGCATCAATGGCTTCGCCGCCATAACCATATGGTAAGGCGCATAACCCGCCAATGCGCTGCTCGCGGCCAACAGCCACAATAGGCACCAACAGACCATCACGGCGCTCCTCAGGGGCAAAATTGCGCAGTAGCAGATAAGGTTCATGAGAGTGGGCCAGGGTTTGCCAGATTGCCTCGGGCAGAGACGGCCGTAACGCCGCCACAGCCTGCCCCTCTTCCCGGTCATGCTCCTGGTCTGTGCGATACAGAATCTCATCGGGAAAAATGCGCACCTCCAGCCAGGCATTATCGACCAGTTGGGGCATTGTCTGCCGCAACAAGGCAGCTAAATCCACGTCATGTATAGACTGGCTCAAAATAGTGTGCGTCACCTGCTCCAACTGGGCCAGCTCCCGCGCCCGCCGCTGATGGCGTAAGGCAACATGGCTCAAGCGATGGGCCAGAAAACTAAACAGGTAAATCCCCGCAAAAAAGAAGAGGTAAGCGCCCAGGCCACCACCCACATAAATGCCTGCCGCCAACACCCCGAATGGGTCCGGGAAGAGGTAGAAAATGACGATCGCCAGCCAAAAGCGGCGAAAAGTCCGCAACATGTCTAACAGCGATTTTTGCTCGACAGATAGGACAAAGATGGCTAACACCGGGGCCATAACCAGCACAAAAATGCCGCTTTTGACCAGGGTGGCATAGAATGCTGGCAGTACGGCCGTGCTTGTCAAATCGGCCATAGGCACCACCCCACCCCACCGTTCATACAGCCAAAAAGCAGGTAAAATAGACAACGTCTCTCGCCCCACCATCACCGTCATAAACCGCGCCAATTCCCACCGTATTTGCTTGCGGAAAAAATCTGTAGACCCTTGGTAACGCCGGAGGAAAAGCCGCAAACTCTGGCTAACCAACTCAATCCACAGCGCGGTTGGCCCAAAAAGCAGCACCGCCGACCAGGTAACCAGCCGCCCCTGCGTACCCTGCACCTGGACAGAATCGCTTTCCAATACAGTGGAAAAATCAAACCGGCTCAGTAGCAAATGCAAAACAAGCAGCAGTAAAAATACCGGCCAATTTGCGGCCAAGAACGCTAAATCCGTTTGCCAAGCAAGCCAAACCAACCCCACCACAGCCAGAGGAGTGGCATAGAGTGTGCCTAATATGCCCATGAGGGAAACTGCCCGCACATCTCCGGAAACATTTTGTAGTTCTGGAGAAAACCGCTGCGCGATGGCGATCAATTTTTCTCTCATCATGGGCCTGCTCCACAATGGCTAAGTTTTCAAACTTCCAGCAGGGTGGAATGCCTATAAAAACTTGACGACCTCGTCTACTTTATGCTAGAGTACTTTTTGGCGCAAATCACTGCGACTATCTATTGTAAAGGAAAACCGATGATTTTCAGCAATCAACAAGGGACTCATATTTCTAACTTCGCCGGGAATGGTGGATTTCCTTGTCGCAGTGTGCCTGCTGTCTGACAGCCTGACATAAACTTTCACCAGGCCGCGGCGCACACACAGCCCGCGGCCTTTTTTATTGACTCATACCTGTGCGCCAAGCACAGCTCATGGAAAAAGACGCGGGTTCACGACCTGTGTCTTTTTTTGTTGGCTGCTTAGCCTGGCAACCCGTCCGCAAGCCAGCCTAACCTGCGGAAATGCTGACCGGCTAAGGTGCCAGAAGGAGAATTCATGAGTAAGCACACCACCACCCATGAAAACCCGTAACGCAGGTTACCATACCTGCACGATTCCAGGTTTGGCAACCTGCGCTACATTTTCGAAGGAAACTTCGCCGGCTGCCGCCGACCACCATGAACGAAAACGGAGCGCCATCTTCCAGGTGGCGACGCCAGCAAGATGCTGGCGCCACATTTACGAAGGGGAAATTTATATGATTCAAGCCGTAATTTTTGATGTGGGTGGCGTGCTAGTGCGCACACCTGACCGCACAAGCCGCCGCATTTGGGAAGAAAAGTTGGGGCTGGCAGAATGGGAATCTGAAGATATTGTGTTTGGCAGTGAAATGGGCCAGAAAGCACAGCAAGGGGCGATTAGTGATGCGGCGTTGTGGTCCTGGGTAGGCCAACGCCTGAACCTGAATACCGCGGAGTTGGAAGCATTCCGGCAGGGATTTTGGGCCGGGGATGTGCTGGATGTCGCCCTGGTGGATTTTGTGCGGGGGTTACGGCCGTTCTACCAAACCGCCATCATCAGCAACGCCACCAACAATCTGCGCCACGCCCTCACCCACACCTACCCCATAGCCGATGCCTTTAACCTCATCGTTTGTTCCGCGGAAGAAAAGGTAATGAAGCCCGATCCGCGCATTTACCAACGCACCCTGGCACGGCTGGGCCGCCAGGCAGAAGAAACAGTGTTTATTGACGACTTTCAACACAACATTGAGGCCGCCCGCCGTTTAGGTATGCACGTCATTCATTTTCATCCTGGGGTAAATGTTCCGGGAGAATTAGAAAAGCTGGGGGTTTCCCCAGCGTTGTAACGATTTTGGAGAGTATTATGTTATTGCAAAAAGAAGCTGAACTATTGCTACCTGCAGGATTTACCAGTCGTCCGGCAACCATGGACGATGTGGCTGACGCGGTAACCTTGTTTAACGACTGCGCTGTGCATAGCACCGGCGCTCCGGAAACCTCCGTGGCAAATCTGGAAGGTGAATGGAAAGACCCGGACTTTGATTTGAACCGCTCGACGCGCCTGGTTTTTAGCCCTGAAGGGCGGTTGATTGGCTACATTGAAGTTTGGGATGCCAACCCGGTGCCCGTAACGCCCTGGGCATGGGGGCGCGTACACCCAGATTATGAAGGGCAAGGCATTGGCACGGCGCTGATGACCTGGGCTGAAGCCCGGGCCCATGAAGCCTTTACCCGTGTACCTGCGGATGCGCAGGTGGCCTTGCGGTCTAGCACCCTCAGCACTGTTAAACCAGGCCACCGGCTCTTCCAAAAGCTAGGCATGCAGGTCGTGCGCCATTTCTGGCGAATGGTCATTGACCTGGATGAGCCGCCGGCCCCGGCGGATTGGCCCGCAGGCCTCCGGATGGTGACGCAGGCTGAATTGGGTGATTTAACGGCCGTTTACCGGGCTACCAACGACGCCTTCCGCGACCATTGGGGCCACGTAGAGCAGCCCGAAGAAGCTGGCCTGCGGCGCTGGCGCAATTGGACAGAGAATGATCCCGCGTTTGACCCGGCGTTTTGGTTCCTGGCTATGGACGGCGCGGAAATCGCCGGGGTTTCCCTTTGCCGCCAGCAAAGCTACGATGACCCGGACATGGGCTGGGTGAACACCCTGGGCGTGCGCCGGGAATGGCGGCGGCAGGGGTTGGGGCAGGCCCTGCTGCAACACTCCTTCGCCGAGTTGTACAAGTTAGGGCGGCGCCGGGTGGGGCTGGGCGTAGACGCCGCCAGCCTGACTGGGGCCACGCGCCTGTATGAAAAAGCGGGCATGTACGTGGCCCGCCAATATGACACCTATGAAAAGGTGCTGCGTCCCGGGCGCGATTTGAGTTTGCGGTAAGAGAAGATTGGGTAACCGGGTATGCGGGTTTACCCACCCGCATACCCCTCTCCCGTGCACTTTGTAAGAAACGGCCGTTTGGCGTAGAATGTCTGCCTAATTCACTTGGAATAACAGGAATCCTATGCCCAAATGGTGGCCTTTCAAAAATAAGGAAGAAACCCAACGAGAAAACGCTTACCAAACTGAGCAAAAAGCCTTTCGTGCCCAGGAAGCAACCCTGGAACAAGAGCTAGCAGCCCAAATTGCCCAGGGCGTTACCCGCCAGGCCATTCTCAAAGAGTGGCAAGCGCAAATGGAAAATCTGGAGCAGGCGGTGCAAACCCCCGAAGTCAAAGGCAAGCTGCGCGCCTACGACCTGTTCTACGGAGATTTGCGTACCGAATTAGAGCGTAACCTGAATGCCGGGCGTGCGTTGGAAATGGCCGGACAGGTTGAAGATGCCATCGCTTACTATGAAACGGCCGTCGCCGACCAGATGTCCACCCGCTTTCCCTATGAACACCTGCGCATCATTTACGGCCGTCGGCAAGAGCTGCCAGACGCCCTACGCATCTGCCAGGCCGCCCTGCAAAACATCTACCTCAGCCCCAAAGACCACGCCCATTTTCAAACCTGGGCAAACAGATACAATCATCAGCTGCAAAATAACGCATAAATGGAGAGGTAACACTTGGCAGACCCCCACTCACACCCATCTTCTCCCGAATTCGCCCACCCCATCGAAGAAGAATTCGCCCGCATCCTTGATTATTACCATATTGCTTGGGAATACGAACCCCACACCTTCACCCTGCAATGGGATGAAGAGGGCAACGTCACCGAAGCCTTTTCCCCCGATTTTTACCTCCCGGACCAAAACCTCTACATTGAACTCACCACCCTCCGCCCCAAACTCATCACCAAGAAAAACCGCAAGCTGCGCCGCCTGCAAGAACTCCATCCCGAAATCAATATCCAGCTTTGGAAGCGAAATGACATCCGCGACCTGATGATCAAGTTTGGCCTGGACGATCACGCCGCCAGGCTGATTGGCACAGACGCCCAAGAGTAACCCATGAGCCGCTACTTTCCCCTGGAAGCCTATGGCGAGCTGGCTGAAGGCATTCGCGAAGTTCTATTCACAGAAGCGCAGATTGAGCAGCGCGTGCGTGAAATCGGCCAGGCCATCTCCCAAGATTATGCGGGTAAAACTCCCCTGCTGATTGGCGTATTGAAAGGCGTCATGCCCTTTATGGCTGACCTGCTGCGTATGATCACGATTCCCGTAGAGGTGGATTACATGGCTGTTTCCAGCTATTCGGCCGAATCTCGTGAAAGGGGTGTGGTACGCCTGGAAAAAGATGTGGAAATTCCCATTGCGGGGCGGCACATCATCTTTGTGGAAGATGTCATCGACACCGGACTAACGCTCAACTACCTGCTGCGTAACTTGCGCGCCCATGAACCAGCCAGCCTGGAGGTATGCGCCCTCTTCGACAAACCCCGGCGCCGCCTCATCCCGATCCCCCTCCAATACAAAGGATTCGATTTGCCGGATCGCTTTGTGGTGGGCTATGGTCTGGACTGCCGTGAGAAATTTCGCAATTTGCCGTTTGTGGGGTTGTTGAAGCCAGAAGTATTTCAACCAAATGGGGAATAAAAATGCGCCGCTGCCGGCGCAAAAAATAAGAGGAGCCCCTAGTAACCTTCTGATTCTCCCTCACCAAGTCCGCCGCCGTTTGTGACTCATTGCCTTGGCAAAATCGAGTTCCCATTCAGCTTTGGTACACTTCACCAATTTACTTCCTTTAACTCCCCAGCACACATAAAACTGATTGAATGATATGTGCCAGATCATGGTCTCCGGTTTCAATTGCTAAAGGGCTGCTACAACGCCTGTCCCCAACTTCCCGCGGTATAGGTTTACCGTGCTCAGGATAATCGGTTGTGCAGGTGGTGTGTTAGCCTGGTAAAGAAGCCAGCCAATTCCTGGGGGCTTCCTCCGCACCTCAAGGAATAAATTTCTCTCGAATTTCCTCCTCAAGGATCTACAGTATACAACAAATAGTACCGTGGTTCTATGACAAATGTCATGCGAAATTGATGACTTTTGTCACGTGCTCTTTTTTCATGGATTAGTCCACGGTTGCATGTGGTTTCTAATGGTCTGCGACTTTGGTAATCTACCCTTGCATCTATAGTTAGCCATTTAACGGTGATTGCGGCAAAATTAGGCTATCTCGCATTTGGATATCCCACGGAGGCAACACCCATGAGCCAGATTATGAGCCACATTCATACAAGCAGCGCCGAGTATCAGGAAAATTACGCGCATAATAGACGGCTGGCTGAGATATTGCACCAAAGACAGCAGCAAGCCGCCGCAGAACGGCCGTCCCGCACCATTGAACGCCATCGCAGTCGGGGTAAACTGCTGGTCCGCGAGCGCATTGAGGCTATTCTGGATGAAGATAGCCCCTTCCTAGAACTCTCCCCCCTGGCCGCCTGGGAGATGTACGACGGCGAAGCGCCCAGCGCCGGCATTGTCACCGGCATTGGCCGCGTGGAGGGCATAGCGTGCATGATTGTGGCCAACGACCCCACCGTAAAGGGGGGCACTTACTTCCCCGAAACGGTGAAAAAGCACGTGCGCGCCCAGGCTATTGCCGAAGAAAATCATTTGCCCACCATCTACCTGGTGGATTCTGGCGGCGCGTTTTTACACCTGCAAGCCGACGTGTTCCCCGACCGTGACCATTTTGGGCGCATTTTCTACAACATTGCGCGCATGTCCAGCAAGCGCATACCCCAAATTTCGGCCGTGTTAGGGTCCTGTACGGCGGGCGGGGCGTACATACCCGCCATGTCTGATGAAACGGTGATTGTTAAAGAAAACGGCACCATTTTCTTGGGTGGGCCGCCCCTTGTAAAAGCCGCCACTGGGGAAGAAGTAACGGCCGAAGAGCTGGGCGGGGCAGATGTGCACACCCGGCTGAGCGGCGTGGCTGACCATTTTGCCGAGAACGAAGAGGAGGCGTTGGCGAAGGTGCGCGAGATTGTCAGCCACCTGAACCGGCGTCAGCAGTTGCCGGTGGTGCTGCAAGAGCCAGAAGAGCCAGCCTATGACCCGCAAGAGCTGTACGGCGTCATTCCCGCTGACCCGCGGGTGAGCTACGACGTGCGCGAGGTGGTGGCGCGGCTAGTGGATGGTTCGCGGTTTAGTGAGTTTAAGGCTCGCTATGGCCCGACTATTGTGTGCGGCTTTGCCCACCTGCTGGGCATTCCGGTGGGCATTGTGGCTAATAATGGGCTGTTGTTCAGTGAATCGGCGTTGAAAGCGAGCCATTTTATTCAGCTATGCGGGCAGCGCCACGTGCCGCTGCTGTTTTTGCAAAATATCACGGGTTTTATGGTGGGCCGGCAGTATGAAAATGGGGGCATTGCCAAGGATGGGGCGAAAATGGTGACGGCCGTTTCCACCGTAGACGTGCCGCGCATTACCCTCTTCCACGGCGTCAGCCACGGGGCGGGCAACTATGGCATGAGCGGGCGGGCCTATGACCCGCGCTTCCTCTTCACCTGGCCCAACAGCCGCATCAGCGTCATGAGCGGCGAGTCGGCGGCCAACGTGTTGTGGACGGTGGGGCAGGAGCGTATTTTGCGCAACATGACCAACCCCACAGAGGAAGACCTGCAAACGGCCGAAACCGAGTTCAAGCAGCCAATTTTGGATAAGTATGCCTACGAAAGCGATCCATACTACGCCGCCGCCCGCCTGTGGGACGATGGCATTTTGGATCCGGCGCAAACGCGCACAGCTTTGGCCCTGGCCTTTGCTGTGGCTTTGAATGCGCCGCTGGCGGACGGCCGTTACGGCACCTTCCGCATGTAACCAGAGGAGAACGTTTTGCCCCAAATCATTGTGCGCCCCGTACACCCTGATGACGCCGCTGACCTGTATGCTATCGTCAGCGATCCGCGGGTTAATACAACGCTGGTGCAAACCCCCAGCATGGAGTTCGGCGAAACGGTAAGCTGGCTGGAAAACCGCAAACCGGGCCAGCACCGGTTGGTAGCTGAGGTAGATGGCAAAGTGGTTGGCTCTTGCGGGTTGACGCAAAACCAACAGCCGCGCATGATGCACAGCGGCCGGCTGGGGCTGATGGTCCACGCCAATTATTGGGGGCAAGGTGTGGGGTCAGCGCTGATGGCGGCGCAGATGAACCTGGCCGATAACTGGCTGAACCTGCACCGCATTGAGCTAGAGGTGCTGACAGACAACCCTTCTGCCGTCCATTTGTACAAAAAGTTCGGCTTTGAGATTGAGGGCACGCGGCGCAAGAATGTCTTTGGCGGTGACGGCCGTTTCCACGACGAGTACCAGATGGCCCGCCTGCACAACACCGCGGAGCTGCACAACTCCCCTACCGCTCCCCCGCCACCGCCCCGCCCACCGCGCCAGACCTTGCACGAACCCGTGGAAATTCGCCCAATGCATCCGGACGACATTGACGAGCTGTACGTGCTGTGGATGCACCCCAGCGTCTGCCGCACCACCTTGCAGTTGCCCAGCCAGGAAATTACGGCTATTCGCCAGCGGCTGGAGAGTACGCCTCCTGGCGGTCACCGGCTGGTCAGCGTGGTCAACGGCCGTCCGGTAGGCATCATCTCCATTTTTCAAAGCCAAAACCCGCGCATGATCCATACCGCTGGATTGGGCATGACGGTGCACCCTGACTTTTGGGGGCTGGGGCTGGGCAGCCGGTTAATGGCAGCTATCTTGGAAATTGCCGATAACTGGCTGAATTTGCAGCGCGTTGACCTGGAAGTGAACGTGGACAATCCCCCCGCCGTAGGCCTGTACAAGAGGTTTGGCTTTGAGATTGAGGGCACGAAGCGCTTCCACACCTACGGGGACGGCCGTTGGGCAGACAGCTATTTCATGGCCCGGATAGTCGAGTAGTCAGATAGCCCCAATAAATCAGCAGACATCCACCACCTACCGGACTAATTGCCCAAGGCCAAAAGTGGTGATGAAGAACAGGGTGATGAGAGAAAGCTGTTTCAGCATGGGGTTGAGCTTGCGCGGGTCGTGGGTGCGAGCCACAGCTGCACCATGGCGCGCCAGCAGGGGCAGCGCCAGCACAAACAAAAATTGCCACGGGGAGCGATAATCGAGGATGACGTAGAGCACGGCCGTAGCCACTGCCCCCGCTAATAACGCCCAATGGTAAAGCCGCGCCTTTTGCGGCCCCACCCGCACCGGAATAGAGCGCTTGCCTGCCTGCCGGTCAGAGTCAATGTCGCGAATATTATTGACGTTGAGCACGCCCACGGCCAGGAGGCCGCAGCTGGTGGCCGGCAGCAGCAGCAGCCATTCCAGGCGCAGGGTTTGCAGGTAATAGGTGCCCAACACCCCCACCCAGCCAAAAAAGATGAGGACAAACAGGTCGCCCAGCCCGGCATAGCCGTACGGCTGTTTACCGTTGGTGTAGTTGATGGCCGCGCCGATGGCCGCCCCACCCAGCACGATAAACAGCAAGAAGGTGGGCAGCGCCCGCCAGCCCACGGCCACTAAAAGCAGGGCCATGCCGGAAAGGGCCGCCAGCAGGGCGAATAAAGCCATGGCGCGCTTCATGGTGGCGGCCGCAATTTGCCCGGACTGCACCGCCCGCTGCGGCCCCAGCCGCTGCACATGGTCGGCTCCGTGTACGGAGTCGCCGTAGTCGTTGGCCAGATTAGAGAGGATTTGCAGGAAGACGGCCGTTACCCCCGCCAGCCCTACCACCCAGCCATTAAACGCCCCCGTCGCCCCCGCCAGGAAGGCGCCCATGATGATGGCCGCCAGGGCCAGGGGCAGTGTACGCGGGCGCATGGCTGTGATCCAGACGGCCGTTGTGCCTGTGGGTTTACTTGGTGAATTCATGAGGGGGATTATAGCGACTTCAATCCTCAGGTGCGTAATAGAATCAGGTATTTTTCACCTGCAAATGATCGCCACAAAGCAATCAATACCCAAACTACAGGCCAACGGGTTGTCTGTGTTGCCATTTTCATTATCATTACGTCATGACCACCGAAACTCAATTTCAGCATGGCGCAAAGCTGCGCCACGACTACAGTGACATGATCCAGGTGCGCTACCCCCACCCCAATGGCGAAAACTTCGACACCTGGGTCAGCGGCGAAGAAGTCATGGCCCGATTAAACACCGCCGCTCGCGAGCGGCTTATCAAAAGCTTCAGCACCAAAAACTGGCAGCAGGCCAAAGAGTCTTTACAAGATGAGCTAAAAGCCGGAAAAGAGAAAGCGCGGCGCAACCTGCGCGACAGCCTGGCAGGCAAAGTTTCTGAAGCTGTGGGCGGCAACATTTTGGGCGACACCCTGGCGGATAACGTGCGCGGAGCAGACAGCAACCAGGATGCCCGCGCCCAGGAAAAGCAGCTTTGGCAAAGCCGCCTGCAAGACCCAGAGTTTCGCACCGTGGTCCTGGAGCTGGCCTGGATAAACCTGCGCGGGACTATGCCCGAAGAAGGGCCAGACCCGGAAGCGGACGATTGGGTATAGCTACCAAGACATCCGATTTCTTGGAGAAATCGGATGTCTAAGAAAACAGCGATATCGGGAAGACACATGCGTGAAAAAGTGTGTATTATCGGCGCGGGGTCGTCGGGCATTGTAGCCGCAAAAACGCTGAAGGAAGCAGGCATTCCCTTTGACTGCTATGAAATGGGGTCAGACATTGGCGGAAACTGGCGCTACGACAATGACAACGGCCGTTCCGCCGCCTACCAATCCCTGCACATCGACACCTCCAAAGAGCGCATGGCCTTTAGTGATTTCCCCATGCCGCAGGAGTACCCCAATTTCCCCCATCACACCCACATCCTGCGCTATTTTGAGGAGTACGTGGACCATTTCGGGGTACGGCCGTTCATCACCTTCCGCACCCGCGTAGACGGCGTAGCCCCCCATCCAGAGGGCGGCTACACCGTCACCACCAGCCCGTTGGACGGGGGCCTACCCGTCAAACAGCATTACCGCGCCGTGCTGGTGTGCAACGGCCACCATTGGAACCCCAAAATCCCCGTTTTTCCAGGTGAATTTGCGGGGCTGATGCAGCACTCGCGCAGCTACCGCCAGCCAGAACCCTTTCGCGGGCAAAGGGTGCTGGTCATTGGCATTGGCAACTCCGGCGTAGACCTGGCCTGCGATATCGCCCCTGTGGCCCGGCAGGTTTACCTCGCCACCCGCCGCGGCGCGCACATCATCCCCCGCTACATACTGGGCAGACCCACAGACAAGTGGGTAACGCCTTTAAACTCCCGCCTGCCCCTGTCCATCACTCGTATTTTTTATCGCTTGCTGCTGCAAACGGCCGTGGGCAATCAGGAAAAATTGGGCGTTCCCCGTCCTCCGCACCCGATTTTAGCCGAACACCCCACCATGTCCGCTGACCTGTTGGCCATGACTGCCGCCGGCGACGTGATCATCAAACCCAACGTGGCGGAATTATGCGGCGACCAGGTACGCTTTGCCGATGGCAGCGTGGAACCCATTGACAGCATCATTTGCGCCACCGGCTACCAGATCAGCTTCCCCTTTTTTGACGACTCCTTCATCCAATTCCAGCGCAACGCGTTCCCCCTGTATCGCAAGGTGATACACCCGGATCACCCGGGACTCTATTTTATCGGCCTCATCCAACCCCTGGGAGCCATCATGCCGCTGGCAGAGCTGCAGGCAAAGTGGGTGACGGGCTTGCTGCAAGGGAAATTCACCCTACCAGACCCGGAAACCATGCGTGGGGAAATCGCCCAAGAGCAGGCCGCCATCCGCCAGCGGTACGTGGACTCGACGCGGCATACCATCCAGGTTGACTTTTATCCGTACAAGCGGCTTTTGGAGCGGGAAATGCGCCGGTATCAAGTACCCCCAAAACAGGGGGTAGGTTGGGAAACGGCCGTAGCCGCCGCAGTTGTGGGAATTTACTTGGTCATACTGCTCCGCCGCAAATCGTAGTATAATCAAAGTAACGTAACCAAGAGGAAACCTGCGCAATTTTAACGGCCGTGCAGGTTTGAAACACGAGGAGAGAATTATGAAAGTTGTAATCGATCGAGGCCTGTGTGACACAAACCTTACCTTTTGTCAGCGCTGTTCTGCGGCACTATTTCGCCACCCCGAAGGATATGATCGTCCCTGCATCCTGGATATCATTGAAGATGACAAGGAAACGCTGACGTTGGTCATGCACACCGATGGGCGAGAAATGGAAGTCGAATTAACCGACGAAGAGCGGGAGTTGGCCAGCGTGGAAGGCTGGGAAGCATTAGCCAGCTTCGATCCAGCCCTTTTCCGCACAGGAGCACTAGAACGGTGGCGAGCACTGTCGCGTATGCCCGCCTCCGGCCACGTGTCCCTATCAGACATTGAATAATTTAGCGATGATGACACCTTCTCGTGGATCATACGTCATGCGTTGCCAGCACCTCGCCACGCATGACGTATGACGCTTGAACTTGCCCCCCACCGCCTCCACGTTCTAAAAACCACATATGACAATCATCACCTGCTAAGTATGCTCTTTGCAACTTCACGCCATTTTAAGCCGGGTGTATGTTACAAGAAATTACGAACCGATGATGAAAGCCATACGGTCATTTTGGGTGATTTTACCCCGATGTCTCATATGCACTCACCGGCAAATTCTCATCAATAAAAAGAAGGTGTAAGCATGGATATTGTCCAGTTTTTGGAAGAAAAAGAACAAGCAATACTACAAGATGCTGAAACAGCACTCCAACGAGTCCGTCTGCAAAGTTATACAACAGCCGGGGATGCTGCACAGCGTCAATATTTACAAGATTTATTCAACCGCCTCCTAAAAAGCATCAAAGATCGGGATCTGACGGCCATTGTGCAGTATGCGGAACAAATTGCTGCCGAAAGATACGCTGCCAACTTCTCGCTGTTAGAGGTACAAACCGGCTTCAATACCCTGGAAGAAGCTATCTGGAAACGCGTCATCGCCGACGTTCCGCCTACCCAATTAGCCGAAGCCATTGGTTTAATCAGCACAGCCCACGGCGCTGGTAAGGATGCCCTGGCCCGGAAATACGTATCTCTGACCAGCCAGACAAAAGCACCAAGCCTGAACCTTTCTGCCTTATTCAAAGGCTCTGAAGGCACATAAAATCTTGGCCATTCACCTAAAAAGAGAATGGGGTTCCCCCAAAAAAGTGGACGCATACAAAACACAAATTGAGTACACTTGTTTTGGAGGTAACCCATGAAAAAGCAAATGCGCACATACTCGGAAGCATTCAAAGAGCAGGCGGTTAGCCTACTCCGTAGTAGCGGTCGCTCCGCTGCGGACATTGAGCGGGAACTGGGCATTACGCCAGGGCTGCTGTCGCGCTGGAATCGTTTGCAAGCCAAAGCGGCAGGCGAGGTCATCGCCCCCCGGTCCAATTGCCCCTACCGCTTTTCAAAGGCATTTGTTTTTCGCATTTTTGAGCCGTTTTGGCTCTGATTGCACAATAGTTACGTTAAGCGTCAGTCAACCATCCAGACCTGTAAAATCCCAAACCTCAACAAATCAAGAACAAGCCAGCCAACACAAAAGCCCAACTTTCTTAATCTGATCTTAAGGTTCTTGGTAAGGCTATTTGTGTAATTTGTAATTAATGGCTGGTTAGTTGGGCCACTTTCCAGTTTTGTCATTCAAATCTATGGGGAGCCAACGCCAGTCTTCTGACCGAACAGAACTAATTTCATGAATAATATTGCCAATCTGTTTAGTCACACTGGTGACGGAGCCTGCACTTTAGACGAGCATCAACGCATCGTTTCCTGGAACGCCGCAGCCACGGCCATGTTGGGCTATCAACGGGAAGAAGTTTTAGGAAGATTATGTTGGGAGCTGCTATTGGGCCAAACTCCTGATGGCAAGTCCTTTTGCCGTCCAAATTGTGATATTCGCCAACGGCTGCAAGATGGCAAAATGATCACCAGTTTTGATTTGCTGGTGCGCCACAAATGTGGCGAGCGCCTTCTCATCAATGTCAGCACAATCCCCATTTCGCCAACAGATGATCAGCCCCAACCGGGCATGTTAGTCCACCTGTGGCGGCTGCATCCGAAGCCGTTAGCGGCAAAAAAACGGCTGCGTATTCATTTGTTGGGCGTCACCACCGTAACCCGATCCGATGGTACCATGCTAGAAGGGACGCTCTGGAACCGCGTGAAAGTGCGCGCTTTGTTGGCCTATTTGGCTCTAAACGAAGGCCAGCCAGTCTCCCGAGAGCGGTTGATTGAGGTATTGTGGCCCGACCTAGACTATAAGTCAGCTCTACATAACTTGAATACCACTGTATACAATTTGCGACGCAGCCTGGAACCGGATTTGGAAAAGGCCGGTGATTCTAAGTATATAGCCTACCAAAGGGGGCAATATTTTCTGGCTGATATTGAAAACCAGTGGTTAGACACGCGAGCCTTTGAAGCGGACATCCGCAAAGCACGCACGGAAGCTGATCCCGATCTGAAGATTGATGCCTATAAAACGGCTATTGCCCTTTACCGGGGTAGTTACCTGACGGACTTGGAAGGGACGGGGGTGTGGTCAAGCAGCGAGCAGGTGCGCTACGAATTGCTCTATATGACAGCCATGGAAGAGTTAGGGTATGTTTACGAGTTGCAGCAAAATGACAAGGAAGCGGAATGGTGGTATGGGCGGGTGTTGGCCATTGACTCTTGCCGGGAAAAGACGGCGCAGCGGCTTATTCGTCTGCTGCTGCGTCAGGGACGGCGGGTGGAGGCTCTGGTGCATTGCCAACAGTTGGCAGCCGCGCTGGAGAGTGAACTGGATGTGATGTTGAGCGACGAGTCTAGCGCGTTATTACACCAGATCAGGCTGGCACGTTAATATCTAAAGGCTGCCCGCCGGTTTTTGCGGGTATTTACAATAGGTAATTGTTTTCGAAGGGCCACACGGCCCTTTTTTTATTTGGACGGTTTAGGTTTAGTTGAGTCTTTTATGGCACGCTGGGGTTAGTCAGGAAATGCTGGCTTTTTGCGGTTGAAATCAGGTAGTGGAATTTAGTACGACGTTGCATACACTGCAATGAAGGTTTTATTCATCATTTTCCCGGAAGCTGCGCACCAAGCGCTCTGGCAAAGACGCTTTCTCAGCTTCCGGGAAAGTTGAATTTCTTTTCTGACAATGTGTTGCATGTCTTTTACCTGTGGGAAGGTGCATGATGTGGAAACGGCCGTTGCTTCCATTAACCCTGTTTGCCCTGCTGGCGTGGGGGGCTGCCCAGATTGCGGCAAACCCTAACGCCACCACCTTGCCCGCCGACTGGTTCTACGAAAGCGACCAATCCTCAGCCGATTTGGGGTATGCGGTTAGCAGCGGCGACTTTAATGGTGATGGTTTCTCAGACGTCATTGCGGGCGCCCCCAAGTATGCCATTGCCAGCACGAAGGGTGGCGCTGTGTTTGGTTTCTATGGCAGCGCCGGCGATTTGCCCAGCCACCCTGACTGGGTCTTTGGCTTGGACGCCAGCGGCGCTGAGCTGGGCACGGCCGTTGCCCATGTGGGTGACGTGAACAACGACACCTATGACGACCTGGTCGTCACCGCCCCCGGCTGCACTAACCCGGAACCCAAGGAGGGCTGTGCCTTCCTGTTCTTAGGCTCCGACAGCGGCTTGAGCGCCACTCCCCACCAGACTCTGCAGCAAGATCAGCGAGATGCTTACCTGGGCACGGCCGTTGCCGCAGCCGGGGACGTAAACAAAGATGGGTATGCCGATGTGCTGGTGGGCGCCAAATGGTACACCCAATCCCACGACAAAGAAGGGGCTGTATTTCTCTTCTTGGGGGAGGCCGGAGGTCTCAACCCCACCCCAGCCTGGCAGATTGTGGGCAATCAGGCCAGCGTCGGTTTAGGCATTTCTGTGGCTGGCGTCGGAGACGTGAACGGCGATAGCTGGGATGATGTGCTGGTAGGCGCGCCTTATTTTGATGGGCCGGCCGGAGCAGACAGCGGCTACGTCGCCCTCTACCTGGGTTCCGGCACCGGTTTTGGCGCCACGCCGGCCTGGGAGCTGACCGGCGCTCACGCTGGCGCGCGCCTGGGGCAATCGGTAGCCGCCGCCGGAGACGTCAACGGGGATGGCCTGCCCGACTTCATCGTAGGCGCGCCCAACTGGCTTGATGCCCAAGACCGGCAGGTGGGCGCCGCCTTTGTCTTTGCCGGGACTGCTGATTGGAGCGACGTTTCGCCCTTGTGGACGGCCGTTTCCGACCAACCTCTCTCCCTTTTTGGTTTCGCCGTTCATGGCGCTGGTGATATGAACCAGGACGGTTTCGCTGACCTGGCCGTTGGCGCGCACCAATACACCCATGATCAGTCGGAGGAAGGAGCCATATTTATCTACCTCGGTTCCCCTTCTGGGCCAGGGCTGTCCCCCCACTGGACGGCCGAAGGCAACAAAGCCGACACCCAATTTGGCTTTGCTGTAGCCCCCGCCAACAACGTGAACCAGGACGATTATGCCGACTTGCTGGTAGGCGCACCAGAATACCGCAATCAGACAGAGCTACGGGGTCGCGCCTTCCTCTTTCTCGGCCGTGACGCTGATGCGCCGACAAACTTCATCTATCTCCCCCTCATGCAAAAATAACCCATAAGCTGGCACCTCGCTTCAGGCTACAGGCGCAGAATGCAGGGAGGCATCCGCTTTTTACCCAAAATCGGATGCCTTTTTTTGCCTTGTTGACTGTTGGTTGAGTTGCTACGCGTAAGCTGCAACCAGGCAGCCAACCGGGGTGAGAAAGGGCGTATACAGGTTAAGAGGAGAGCGGGTATGAGCAAATTGTTTGCCCTCTTTGAACATAGTAGTGATGCGGCCTTTGCCGTGGATGAAGATCTCCGCATTATTTTTTGGAATCAGACGGCCGCCAATTTGACGGGTTACAGCGCAACCGCCACCCTGGGCCAGCCCTGTTGGCACCTGCTAGCCGGAACCACCAAAGAGGGCATGCCGATGTGCAGCGCCCACTGCCCAATTTTGCAGCAAATTAAAGCAGGCCAATCTATTTCGAACATGGACATGGCTATCAGGGTCAGTAGTGGGCTAAGGGTGCCGGTCAATTTCAGCACAATTCCAGTAGGGCCAGAAGGATGGAATGGGGACAAACCCCTGCTCATTCATCTGCTGCGCCCGCTGCAAAAGCCGGATGAGCGCTTTGGCAAGCTGCGCCTGTACCTGCTGGGGCCGCTGCGCGTCCAGCGGCAGGATGGCTCTTTTATTAACGGTCCCTATTGGCAAACCCCTGAGGTACGGGCGCTGTTGGTGCTGCTAGTTCAGGCTCACCCGCAGCCTATCCACCAGGCCGCATTAGCGGAAACGCTCTGGCCAGAACTCCCGCCGAAGCTGGCGCAAGGGGCGTTGGATACGGCCGTCACTCATCTGCGCCTCTGTTTGGAACCGGGACTAAGCGCCCCCGCCAATTCGCGCTACGTTTTGTCCGTAAATGCCAGCTACCACCTTAACGAAGACGTTTCCATCTGGATAGACCTGGATTACGCGACATGCCAACTGGAAAATGCGCGGCTGGAACCCAATCCCCACCGTGCCAGCCAGATGCTCGTCGAGACCTTGCACTTTTTCCGCGGAGATTACCTGGCTGATTTATGCAAAACGGCCGTGTGGACATCCCAGCAGCACCTCAAAGCCCAAAACCTGCAAATCACCGCCCTGGAAACCCTGGGTGATTTACAGCAACAGCTAGGCCAGCCCCAAGAAGCCAAAAAACATTATCTCAGCGCCCTAATGCTAAACCCCGACGGGCACAGCGCCTATCAAAAACTCATCCATCTCGCGCTGCCCCACGGCAGCAAAGTTGCAGCGCTGCAATACTGCCAGCGGCTGGCCAACGCCCTGCGCAGTGAACTAGACATCATCCTCGATGAAGAATTCCGCCAACTGTTGCAGGAAACATAAGGAAGGAGCCTATGAATTGAGGAGGAGCCAACAGACGTTGAGTGTTAGTTGAGTGCCCCCTGATATTGTGCTAACAGGTGCATTCCAAGGTTCAGCACAGTGCAACATACCCAAACCCTTTTAGTCAGTCAGGTAACCCAATTTTTTGAGGAGGCAACCTACAAATGAAAGCAAAACCCTTTTTATTATTCTTACTCATTGTGAGCATCATCGTCATCACCGCCGGCATTTCCATGGCCGATGATGGCGCCATGTTCCGCAAAAACGTCTCTCATACGCCCGACCAGGAAACAGAGCGCGCCAACCTCAACCACATGGCATTTTATGTACCGGCCCAATCCTCTAACGGCACGCTCCTCACCGAAGGCATTGATTATTATGCAGCTGATGGCACTACTGTTGTAGAGAACCGACTATATGCCAAACCGCTGGTTGCCGTGTATATTGATGCCCTGCCAGAGCCTGAGGAAGGAGAAGAGGGCATCTACCACATCCTCAGTGGTGGCGCCGGTATTGGCGCGCATGATGCCTACGCTGCCCTCTCTCTGGATGACGGCGCCACCTGGAAGCGTACTAACCTCTCTCTTTCCGCCGACCTCTCCTCTTTCACCCTGGCCAACGGCACCCCTTTCCCCGGCGATGCCCACAACATGACCTTTGCCATTGCCGGCGACAAGGTATTGGTGGGCTGGATTAGCCGCTACTGCGATGGCGGTTCCCCCTTGTACACCTTTACCGACGAGGATGTCCTTGCTCTACAGGCTGCCTTTGGCCTGCCGGATCTATACGTTCGGGATATTTGGGGCGTAGCCGGTTCACAAGGCTCGGTAGACTATACGCAGCAGGGCTTCCCCGAAGTGGGCGAAATTCCCTACTCGTGTGTCTGGTCAGCACGCGGCCAACTGCTGCCAGTCGAATTAGATGATTCTGGCACCATGGGCTACGACATCGTCTGGACCAAGGCCGAGCGTCTGACCTCTGGCCGCCGCGACGCCAACCGCCTGGAAATGAACGCCGACAGCGCTGCCGGCTTCATGATGGTCTGGCAAGAAGACCCCGAAGGGCTGCGCCCTGGCCAGGGCCTTGGCCCCGGTGAAGGCTGGTCTGGCGCCGTGGTCAACCAGCAAACGGACCTCTGGTACTCGTTCATCAGCACCGAAGACTTTGTGATGGTCATGAGTGACGATAGCGACACAGCGGTTCCGGTGGATATTGCTGAATACGTGGGAGAAACAATGCCCAAGGTCGCTGTGCCCATGGCCATGCCCATCCGTCTGACAGACAACAAAATGTGCAAGGGTACCGGCAGTGACGTGTACTGCTACGTGGACTTTGCTGACGAAGACCCCTACAACGCCACCGTTTTGCCAGACGTTAATTGGGATGATCCAAATGCCGTTAAAGCTGAAATCACGCAATCGGAAAACTCCACTTTCTGCACTGCAGTCGTTCAATGGGACAACCCCGGCGGCACAACGCTTAACCTGTGCCAGGCTGAAGACGGCCGTGTTCTGCAAGGTCGCGTCGGCGCATCCCGTCCCCGCGTCAATGTCCAACCCTACGACAGCACCGTTGACAGCATAACCCTCTACGATAGCGCCATCGTCATCATGGGCGCCGAAGAATCCAAAGCCCTCGGCGAAGGCTCCACAGGCGACGACCTCGAACCAGAAGACATCGGCAAAAACATGTGGTACTATTCCTTTGACCTCCTTAACCCGGCCTTTATGCAGCAGGGCGGCATGCTCAACCAGCCGGCCAAGTGCAACCCTTATGATGCAGATGACGCCGAAAGATGCCCGGCCGGCGTAGGCGAGTTTTACGAATTGCTGGTGGACGATTTTGGCAATGAATTTTACGAAACCGAAATCTCCCGCCGCTTCTCCCACATGTCCCAGCCCATCCACCAGTTTGGCCCCAGGGGTATAGGCGCTGTCCTCATCGTCAAGCAAGGCATCCTCAACCAGGGTGGCCCGGCCGACATCTTCCTGCGCTTTACCCAGGTACCAGTAGAGTACCAGTGTGAAACTGACGGCGATCCAGAAACCATCGAATGGTGCTTGCCCGAAGGCTACAACCCTTATGCCTACCAAAACCTGGCCTGTGATGAATGGGCTTACACCGATGGCAGCAACCCACGTTACATTGAAGGACTCTGTCTCAGCGACATGGTCAATGTCTCTGGCGGCACCATTGTCTCCTGTGACAATGGTACCAGCGGCGACGCCTGCGCAGAAGCCTTCCCCTGGGATGGTGGCGTCTCACCCTTCCCCAAAGTGACCGAGTGGCGGCAATGCGACGGCGAATCAACCCTGGGTGGTTTTGTCTGTGAAGATAGCGACCTTGATGACCAAAGCTGGGAGAACCCCTACGATGTGGCCAAGGGCCACCGGGGCTTCATTGACGGCGATCTCATCATGATGATGTACGCCTGGTCGCCCAACTGGCAGGCCAACAGCGTCGGTAATGACCACTACAACTTGTATGCCCGCCGCTCCTTCGACGGTGGCCTGACCTGGACAACGACCCCGGCTGAGTTGGGTGGTATGGGTGAAACAGGCATTTATGAAGATGACCCAACTGCCTGCGAGAACTACGGCGCCGGGCAGGATTACACCACAGTCTGTTTTGAGTACGCAGCGGGCGCATTCGAGCAATCACGCAATCTTTCGCAGCTCACTGGCAACAAAGTGACCATTCTCGACCCGCGCTACACGCCCACGGGCGGCCTGAAGATGCTGCCCATCACCGATCTGAAGGGCATTGGCTTCACCGGGTATGAAGATGACATCCGCGATCCGTCCAAGTTCTTCATCGTCTACGAAACCGGCGACAACACAACTGTGGCCGAGGGCGAAGCGACGCCGCTGGACCTCTTTTACAGCCGCGCCACCAACTGGGGTGATGACTACTTCCTAGTTGAATATGCAAATAGTGGTACTGGTGAGATCACCTATGGTTTTGACTGGCTGGAACATGACCGTGAGGACCTCTCTGGCGAAGCGGCCAACACAGCCAACAATGGCGGCACCTACTACTACGTTATCTGGAACCAGTGGCAGGAAGACGAACACGAGAACGTTTCCGAAAGCGACGCCATCTTCCGCCGGGTGATGTTCCTGCCCGATGACTATGATCCAGAAATTCCGCCCGTCGCCTCAATTCTCTACGTCAACCAAACCATCTTAAGCCTGGCCGACAACGACACGCTGGTTATGGTAGGCACGGCTAAAGGGTTTGGGGTCACCGGAGATATTGAGGAAGTGCAATGGTTGTTCAAGCCACGGGACGTCAACGTAGATCCCGTCGTCATTGGCACAGAGAAGAGACTGGAAGTGAATGTAAATGACCTGGTCGGCCAACCTGGTTGGGCAGGCCAGCCTGGCTGGGCACAGTTCCAGTTTATGGCCAAAGACAAGGGGGGCCGTTGGTCTCCGGGCGTAGAGGTACAGGTGTGGGTTGTTGACCAACTGCACCAGGCCTTCATACCCATCGCTTTCAGCGAGTAAGCGCTTGACCTGACTCCGCAGGGTATGGCCAGCAACGGGGAGCGGGCTGGCCATACCCTTGTTGCGTAATTGAAGGAGCGCGGAGCGCAGATTTCTATCGCAGACCAGGCAAAAAAGCGGTTGTGTGGAGGGATCATGAAACACAAAAGCTCTCATTTTCGAATAACCCTATCACCAGTATTGGCGGGTCTTGGCCTTTTCTTCGTGTTGGCGTTGGGCACGGCCGTTTACAGCCACCGGGACCTGCTCCACGTCTACACCATTCCCGGCAATCTTTCTGGCGTCAACCGCAGCGGGGAAGTGTTGGGTGGCTTCAATTCTCACGCCATGTTCGAGCAGGATTGCGCTCACTGCCACGCCCCCGTGCACTGCATCA